>DDEV01000037.1 GCA_002336855.1 Leucobacter sp. UBA1945
GACGGCATCAACGACGCCCCGGCCCTGGCCGCCGCGGACATCGGGATCGCCATGGGAGCGACCGGCTCGGACGCCGCGATCGAATCCGCCGACGTCGCCTTCACCGGCCACGACCTGCGCCTGCTCCCGCGAGCGTTCGACCACGCCCGTCGCGGACGCCACATCATCAACCAGAACATCATCCTGTCGCTGCTGATCATCACCGCCCTGCTCCCGCTCGCGCTCTTCGGCGTCCTGGGACTTGCCGCGGTGGTGCTCGTGCACGAGATCGCCGAGGTGGTTGTGATCCTCAACGGCCTGCGCGCCGCCCGCACACGCAAGGTCAGCGCGTGACCGCCCAGGACGTCGCTGAGACGGTCAACGAAGAGTACGCGGACCAGCGGACACGGCCGCGGGAGAGGAAAGCCCTTGGCATCGCCCTCGTTGTGGCCGTGCTCGCTGTGGTGCTCGACCAGGGTTCAAAGGCCCTCGCCGTAGCGCAGCTGACGCCGGGCGAACGGGTCCCGCTGGTCGGCGACCTGTTCGGCCTGTCCTTGGTCTACAACCCCGGAGCCGCGTTCTCACTCGGCTCCGGGACCACCTGGATCATCACCCTCATCGGCTTATTCGCCTCCGTCACTGTGATCGTGTTCGCCATGCGGCTGCGTGGTGCCCGGTGGGGTCTCGCGCTGGGGCTGGTCCTCGGCGGCGCGGTCGGCAACCTCATCGACCGGATGCTGAACCAGCCCGCGTTCGGGCGCGGGCACGTGACCGACTTCCTCGCCTATGGCGACCTCTTCGTCGGGAACGTGGCCGACATCTTCGTCGTGATCGGGGTCGGACTGGTCTGCCTGAACCTCCTCGGATCTACCCCTCGCGCGGCAGCGGACAGCGAACGTACGGAGCCCGCTTCATGAAGGTCGAGCTGCTGCACATCGTCGACTGCCCGAACACGGACATCGCCGAAGCCAACGCACGCGCGGCGCTGGACGCTCTCGGGCTCGGGGGCGTTCCTGTCGAGGTGGTGACGATCCGGACGGAGGCAGAGGCGGCGAGCACTCAGTTCGGAGGGTCGCCCACGATCCTCGTCAATTGCGTCGACTTGTTCCCAACGGCCCCGGTTCGCTCGCTTGCATGCCGGGTCTACGCGACCGAGAGCGGGTTTGCCGGAGCGCCCACGCAGGAGCAGATCGAAGCAGCGCTGCGAGGCGCATCTCGATAGAGAGAGAACGACCGGTGACGCGATCACTGGGTCACACCTCACGGCACAACGGTGTTCGCCGCAGGGACCAAGAAACCCGAAACACGGCAGAGGGGCAGGGCCATTGGCCTCTGCCCCTCCGATGCTCGTAGTTCCTCAGACGAGCAGTTCTGCGAGAAGGGTCTCGATGCGGGCCTTGATGTTGTCGCGGATGGGGCGAACCGCATCAATGCCCTGACCGGCGGGGTCATCGAGCTTCCAATCTTCGTACCGCTTGCCGGGGAAGAACGGGCAGGCGTCGCCACAGCCCATCGTGATCACCACGTCGGAATCCTGCACCGCTTCCGTCGTAAGCACCTTCGGCTGCTCGGCGGTGATATCGATGCCCACCTCGCGCATAGCCTCGACCGCGACGGGGTTAATCTGATCGGCGGGCATGGACCCGGCCGAGCGCACCTCGACACGATCGCCGGCGAGCTCGCGCAGCCAGCCTGCGGCCATCTGCGAACGTCCCGCGTTGTGCACGCACACGAACAAGACGGAGGGCTTCTGGGTTTCGGTCATTCTGGTTTCCTTCATGCTTGGCTGATGAGAGTAGTGAGGAGGTCACGGACCCGGGCCTCGATATCGTCGCGGATCGCTTCGATCCCTTCAGGGGAAGCGAGCGCCGGGTCGCCGACGGCCCAGTCTTCGTACCGGACGCCGGGGATGATCGGGCAGACATCGCCGCAGCCCATCGTGATCACCACGTCGGCCGCGCGCACGGCGTCGTCGGTGAGGGGTTTCGGGAACGCCGTCCCGGCCCGCTGCTCGCCCTCGATCTCGGTAAGGAGCGAGCGCACGTGCGGGTGCACGTCCGACGCCGGGGTGGATCCTGCGGAGCGCGCGACGACGCGGCCGTCGGCGAGCTGGTTGACGATCGCGGCGGCGAGCTGGGAGCGGCCCGCGTTCTGCACACAGACGAACAGCACCTGCGGCACTCCGGTTTCACGGTCGCGGGTCAGGTCGGCGAGGCGCTGCCGGGCGAATCGTTCGGTCAGCGGGATCATGTGCGCCGTCAGCTTCGCCGAACGCACCAGGCCTGCGTAGGACTCACGCACGATCGCGATCACGAGATCCCGGTTCAGACCGGTCAGCTCGTCCGCGAGCTCCTCCGCGAGACGGGTCACGCGGGCGTCCATCTGCTGCAGTGCCTCGGCCCGTGCTGCGGTGTCTTCGGGTTCGTCGGTGACAGCGGCGGCGGGAGCGAACGCGTCGAGGAGGGCCGCGACGGCGCGCTGCTTGCCCGGGGCGATGCGGTAGTACACCCAGGTGCCGCGTCGCTCGGACAGCAGCATCCCGGTCTCCTTCAGCACCTTCAGGTGGTGGGAAACGGTCGGCTGGGACACCTCGGCCAGCTCGGCGAGGTCACACACGCAGGACTCGCCGCGCGGGTCGGTCGCGATCGCGGACAGCATCCGCAGTCGCAGGGGGTCAGCGAGCGCTTTCAGTGCGCCGGCCACGGTGGTGGCGGCTTCGGTCCCGATGGCGTGTGCCGTGGACGCTGCGCACGCGTCTGCGTCGGTGATGACGGTGGTATCGGTCATGACGTCCTCGATTCAGTGGCAGTGGCAGTGGCGTAGGGGTTGGTGTGGAACCAGGCCTTCGCGGCCCAGAGCGAGACGTAGACCAGGCCCACGAGCACCGGCACTTCGATGAGCGGGCCGACGACCCCGGCGAGAGCCTGGCCGGATGCCGCGCCGAAGGTGCCGATCGCGACCGCGATGGCGAGCTCGAAGTTGTTGCCCGCTGCGGTGAACGCGAGCGTCGTGGACCGCGCGTAGCCCAGGCCGAGAGCCTTGCCGAGCAGGATGCCGGCGAACCACATCAGCGCGAAGTAGACCAGCAGCGGCAGCGCGATGCGGGCGACGTCCATCGGGTGGGAGGTGACCTGTTCGCCCTGCAGTGCGAACAGCAGCACGATCGTGAACAGCAGCCCGTAGAGCGCCCAGGGCCCGATCTTCGGGAGGAACTTCTCCTCGTACCAGTCGCGCCCCTTGCGCTTCTCACCGATCCAACGCGACGCGAACCCGGCCACCAACGGGATACCGAGGAACACGAGCACATTCAAGGCGATCTGCCAGACCGAGATCTCCAGTCCCTGCGCATCCAATCCGAGCCAGCCCGGCAGCACGGTCAGGTAGAACCAACCCAGCAGGGAGAAAGCGACGACCTGGAACACGGAGTTGATCGCGACCAGCACCGCAGTTGCCTCACGGTCACCGCACGCGAGGTCGTTCCAGATCACGACCATGGCGATGCAGCGGGCGAGCCCGACGATGATCAGCCCGGTCCGGTATTCGGGTAGGTCGGGCAGGAGGATCCAGGCGAGCGCGAACATGACTGCGGGCCCGACGAGCCAGTTCAGTACGAGCGAGGAGACGAGGAGCTTCTTGTCTCCGGTGACGGCGGCGACCTTGTCGTAGCGGACCTTCGCGAGCACCGGATACATCATCACCAGCAAGCCCAGCCCGATCGGGATCGAGATCCCGCCGACCTCCATCGCCGAGAGCGCGTCCGAGAGTGTGGGCACGAAACGGCCGAGCAAGAGGCCCGCGACCATGGCAAGGCCGATCCACAGCGGCAGCCACTTGTCGAGAATGGGGAGCCCTTTCGGGACGGTGCGGGTCAGGGTGTCGGCCATGCGATCAGCTCCTCGATCTTCGCGACGTATACAGGTTTCGGGTGCGCGCCGATCAGCACGTCCACACGTTCCCCGTTCCGGTAGAACCCGAGGGTCGGGATCGAGGTCACGCTGGCCGCGGTCACGGTCTCGGGGTTCTGGTCGGCGTCGACCTTCACGATCTTCACCCGGCCCGCGTACTCGGCGGCGAGCTGGTCCAGGATCGGGGCGATCGCCTTGCACGGGCCGCACCAGGTCGCCCAGATGTCGACCACGACTGGCAGTTCGGACTCGAGCACCTCGGTCCTGAAGGTGGCGTCGGTGACGGGGGTGACGGTGCTCATGCGGAGACCTCCAGAACAGGCTCGGACACGGGGGTGGGTGTGAGGTTAGACAGGTAGTGCTGGGCGTCCTGCGCGGCCGCGCAGCCGGTGCCCGCGGCGGTGATCGCCTGCCGGTACGTGTGATCGACGAGATCCCCGGCCGCGAACACCCCGGCCAAGTTCGTCCGCGTCGACGGGTGCGCGACCCGCACATAACCGTCCGTGTCGGTGTCGACCTGCCCGGTCACGAGCTCGGAGCGCGGGTCGTGCCCGATCGCGACGAACACCCCCGTCGCGTCGAGCGTGCGCTCGGCCCCGGTGATCGTGTCGCGCAGCGTGAGCCCGGTGACCTGCTCATCGCCGAGGATCGCGGCGACCTCGCTGTTCCAGGCGACCTCGATCTTCGGATCGTCCAGCACGCGCTGTGCCATGATCCTCGACGCCCGGAACTCGTCGCGGCGGTGCACCACGGTCACCTTCGATGCAAACCGGGTGAGGAACAAGGCCTCTTCCATTGCGGAGTCCCCGCCGCCGACCACGACGATCTCCTGATTCCGGAAGAAGAACCCGTCGCAGGTCGCGCACCACGACACCCCGTGCCCCGACAGGCGTTCTTCCTCGGGGAGGCCGAGCTTGCGGTACGCTGATCCCATCGTCAGGACCACCGCCCGCGCCCGGTACGTCACCCCGGCGCCGGTCTCGATAGTCTTCACGTCGCCGCTGAGATCAAGGCGAGTCGCGTCATCGTAGACGATCTCGGCGCCAAACCGCTCTGCCTGCGCACGCATCGACTCCATCAGCTCAGGCCCCTGCACGCCATCGACGAAGCCCGGGAAGTTCTCCACCTCGGTCGTCGTCATCAACGCACCACCCGCGGTCACCGAGCCCGCGATCACGACCGGGGCAAGACCCGTACGCGCGGCATAGACCGCCGCGGTGTACCCAGCAGGACCAGACCCGACGATGACCAATTCAGCCTCTTGATTCGACATGCTTCTATATTGATAAATGTCAAATCAAGATGCAAATCTAACTGGCATATTGTCCCCAAATGTTCATCTGACGGTCGCGAACGAACCCACTCGACAAATGCTGGTCTCGAGGTGCCTTATGAAGAAAGGCGAGACCACCCTGGGTGCGGACGGGTGCCCCAGTGCGACGAACATGCGCGAGTACCGTGGATGCCGAAATCCCGTATCGTCGGGAAAGCGTGTAGCTCGTTTCGCCGCCCTCGTACGCACTAATAATCTCGGATAATTGCTCCACTGTGAGACGTGTGACGCGTCGTCTTGGCTGACTTTCGGTTAGAGTTCAGTTAAGCCTCTGGCAACTTTTCGCCGCCGAGATCAAGGCAATCGTTGGGTTCTCCCTCGTATTCGAATAGTGAGCTAGTGGGCCAGTTGCATGGGTCTTGGGTATATCAACGAGCGTGTTGGTTTGCGTTGCGTGAGACCGGCTCCCGATATGTGGATCTCCCCGCCCTAGTGTGCCGTCTGTCGGCCTGTTGAGGTTCGGCCGTTCGCGCGCTTGGCGAGCATGGGAGTTGCCAACTAAGTGCACTATGATGCACTGTATGGGCATCGAAGCAGAATCGCTCGCACGCGTGATCGGCGCAAGAGTCAATCAAGAGCGCAAGGGTCGAAACTGGACGCTCGACCAACTTGCAGAGTTTGCCGGCGTTAGCCGGCGAATGCTTGTGAACGTCGAAAAGGGATCCGTGAACCCGAGCGTGGGCACCTTGTTGCGCCTTTCTGACGCGCTTGGCGTCGGTCTCCCAGCCCTGGTTGAGCCGCCTGAGCTTCGTGAGGTGAAATTTACCCGCAGCGGTGCAGGCGCCGCCCTGTGGAGTGGGCCTGCCGGCGGCAGGGGCGTGCTGGTTGCAGGCACGGAATCGCCGGACGTCGTTGAACTGTGGGATTGGACGCTCGCGCCAGGTGAGCGCCATGACAGCGAGGCGCACAGCGACGGTACTCGCGAGCTGCTGCACGTGCAGGAAGGGGCAATCACGATCGAGGTCGGCGGTGACAACTATGACCTGAACGTCGGAGATGCGATTTCGTTCTGCGGAGATGTTGATCACGCCTACGTGAACTCATCCGACAACGTGGCCAGGTTTTCAATGGCCGTGTTCGAGCCTGGCGTGGGAGCGTCGAGACGGGTTGCAAAAGCATGAGTCGGAGCCGCGCGATGAACAGAGTGCCGCCGTGGTCTATGGCCGTCGCCGCAATGCTGTGCGTGCAGCTCTCGAACGCACTCTCGGTGCCCGTGATTGACCATGTCGGTCCCGCTGGTACCGCGTGGTTGCGCATGTGCTTCGGCGCAATGTTGCTGTGGCTCATCGCCCGCCCCGCGATCCGCTCCCTGCGCCGCAACGACGTCCCCGCGCTCCTCACCCTCGGGGTAGTGACCGGGTTCATGACGGTGTTCTTTCTCGCCGCGGTCGACCGCATCCCGCTGGGCACCGCGGTCGCGATCGAGTTTCTCGGCCCCCTCACCGTCGCCGGGATAATGAGCAAACAGCGTAAGGCGCTCATCTGGCCGCTGCTCGCCCTGCTTGGCGTCGTGCTGCTGACCGAGCCGTGGCACGGGGTCATCGACCTCGTCGGCATCGGGTTCGCTCTCGCAGCGGGTGCGTGCTGGGGCATGTACAACCTGCTCACGCAGCATGTCGGCGACCGCTTCTCTGGTATCACCGGTCTTTCGCTCACCATCCCGATCGCAGCCCTGGCAACCCTGCCCGTGGGGTTGCCGCAGGTAATCGGGGGCGAGTTCGCATGGTGGGTGCTGCCCGCCGCCGCGTGCATCGCACTGTTTACCCCGGTGATCGCGTTCGGGCTTGAGATGCTCGCCCTGCGCCGAATGACCCACACTGCGTTCGGCACGCTGCTCTCGATCGAGCCTGCGTTCGGGGTGCTGATCGGCCTGCTTGTGCTTGCGCAAACCCCCACCCTCGTGCAGCTCGCGGGGATCGCATTGGTCGTGCTCGCTGGCGCGGCCGCGCAGCGCGGAGGTAGACGAAGCACCGCTCTCATGTCGACAACTGACCTGCCAGCGACTCCGGCGAAGGAGACCTCATGAACGACACCCCGAAATACAGCTCCACGTTCATCTTTGAAACCAAGGATCTCACCGACGAGTTTCACCGAATCGACAGTGAAATCGCGGCTGGGCGAGTTCCGGGTCGTCATCGCCGAAGTGCTCTCCGTGTACGGCAGCCCGAGCCTCGGCCTCGAACACGAGCCAGTCACCTGACAGACTGGGAGCATGACTGAAACTCAGAACGGTCGCGTGGCGGTCTACCTCGACTTCGACAACATTGTGCTCTCCTGGTATGACCGCGTGCACGGGCGCAACTCGTTTGCCCGCGACCGGCAACGCATCGCCGACGATCCCACCGATGCAGAGATCGCGGGCCGTCTGCAGGCCGCGGTGGTCGATGTGGGTGCGATCATCGACTACGCCTCGTCGTTCGGCACGCTCGTGCTCACCCGGGCCTACGCCGACTGGTCGTCGCCGATCAACGCAGAGTACCGCTCGCAGCTCGTCGCGCGAGCGGTCGACCTCGTGCAGCTGTTTCCGGCAGCGGCGTACGCGAAGAATGGTGCGGATATTCGCCTCGCGGTTGACACTGTCGAAGACATGTTTCGCCTTGACGATCTCACCCACGTCGTGATCGTCGCTGGCGACTCAGACTACGTTCCGCTTGCGCAGCGCTGCAAGCGACTCGGCCGGTACGTGGTCGGCGTCGGGGTGGCCGGGTCAACGGCAAAGGCCCTCACCGCGGCCTGCGACGAGTTCGCGAGCTACGACTCGCTTCCGGGTGTGAAAGCCCTGCCGCGCGAGCAGCGTCGCGTCGGCGGGGCGACTGGTGACGTCGCGATAGCGGGGAGCGAGAAGAGCGATGAAGAGGTTGCAAAGACGGGTCGAGGATCGCGTCGTGCCTCTGCAAGCCGGCCCGATCGGGCGCAACGAGCCGCCGATCAGGTCGATGCCGAGACCGTCGAGGCTGCCGAAGACATCGAAGAGCGCGACACCGAGATGACAGGCCTGCTCATTCGCGCGCTCTGGCTCACGCAAGACAAAGACGACGAGGGTTGGCTGCACAGCTCCGTGGTGAAACAGCAGATGCGACGCATGGATCCCTCGTTTAACGAGAAAGCGCTCGGGTTTCGTTCGTTCTCGGCGTTCTTGAAGTCGCGCGCCGAGGTTGCCGAGCTTGAGGAGAGCGGCCACGAGCGTCTCGTGCGGTTGCGAGATCAGAACGCGTGATCTCGAGCCGGCACACCCGATAGGTAGACTCGCAGGGTGACGATGCCCTACAGCTACCCCCGCGCCACGTTCACCGGAGCCTTTGGCGACAACGCCACGGGCACCTGGCACCCTGCGCAGGCGACCATTGATCAAGGGTATGTAACGCTATGGGTAATGTCGCAGGCGGGCTGGGTACAGCGATTCAGCCTGCCGGCTACACAGGTCACAGTGAAGTCGGCAGCCCAGCGCATCACCCTCGTGGCTGGCGGGCAGAGCTTTCCGATTCTCGCCGATCCCAGTGCGGTGAACCGTGCGCTCGGGTGGAACGCCGCGAACATCGTCGGTGGTGCGGTCGGCAGCACTGCGCTTGACGTCGGAAGCGCGGTCGGGCGGGGAGTGAACCAGTTCAGCGCGGCGCAATCGTTCAGTGCGGGCGGCGGCGCAGAGTTTCTCGCGGCGGCGCGTGCGTCGGGCAGCCCCGTATCTCGCCTCGGCTACGGCGCGATCGCGGCAATCGGGTGCGGTGGGGGTGCGCTTGTCGTGTTCATGGTGGTCGTGATTACGCTGTTTACCCTCGGCCTGTGAACCGCGCGAGCCGAGACAGACCTACTCGTTGAACGGCGTGCAGGGGCGCTCGAAGGGCCATGCTTCGGCGATCCAGCTGCGCACGAACGCGCCGAGCCCGTCTGTCAGTGCGGCGGGGGAGTCGGCGACGCACCACCACGACACCTCAGCCTCGCAGCGCGAGCCGTCGTCGTGTGGCACCTCGGGCGGGTCGACGTACACACAGCCGAGCAGACGCTGCTCGGGTGATCCCTCTTCGCCGCTCAGAATCGCGTAGTTGAATGACTCGTGTCGTTCGGCCTCCTCGGCATGGCGCGCGAGATCTTCGAGGTCTGCCTCGCGACTCATCTGCTCGGGCGGCCAATCCCAGGCCTCGCCGTACTGGGCCCAGAGCATGTCGCGGTTCGCGTGCACCGCTACGAGGTCGATGTCGACATCTTGCGCTCGAATCGGGCGCAGGTAGATGTCTTCGTTGAAGGTGACAAGGCGCGGGTGCACGAAGTCGGAGGGCAGCCAGGCCTGATCGGGGCCGGCCTGGTGGTCACTTGCGTTGGTATTCATGGGGTGCTTTCTCTGGGACGGCCGGGCAACACGGCACCGGTTTCATATGCGGCAACGACGGCCTGCACGCGATCACGAAGCCCAAGCTTTGCGAGCAGCCGAGTGACATGCGCCTTCACCGTTGCCTCGGTGAGGTAGAGCTCGCGACCGATCTCTGCGTTTGAGAGCCCTCGGGCAAGAAGCAGCCAAACTTCGAGCTCTCGAGGGGTGAGGTCGGAGGGGAGCGAAGCCTGTTGCGGAACCACAAGATACCGCTCGATCAGGCGTTTCGTGATCTCTGGCGCGAGCAGCGAATCGCCCGCAGCGACGGTGCGCACCGCATCGACCAGCCGTTCGGGGCGGGCGTCTTTCAGTAGAAACCCCGAGGCGCCCGCCTCGAGCGCCCGATACACGTACTCGTCGAGGTCGAACGTCGTCAGCACGAGCACCTTGGGCGGCGGGCTGAGTCTCGTCATGGCGGAGGTCGCCTCGATGCCGTCCATAACGGGCATGCGAATATCCATCAGCACGACCTCGGGGTGCAGTCGCTCGGCGACCTCGAGGGCCTCGCGCCCGTTCGACGCCTCGCCGACGACCTCGATGTCTGCCGCCTCGAGCAGACCGATGATTCCAGACCGCACGAGTGAGTGGTCGTCGACGACGAGCACCCGAAGGCCGCTCTCGATCGTGCGAGGTTGCTTGTCGGTGTGCACTATCTGGCTCCTTCGAGGGGCAGGCTGGCTTGCACGAGCCACCCTTTGTCGGGCGTGGCACCGGCCTTGAGTGTACCGCTGTAGAGCCTGATGCGCTCTCTCATGCCAGGGATGCCGTGGCCGCCGCCGTTGATGCTGAGGGGCGCTCGTGCGGTTTTGCGCGGCGCAGACGCTGCATTGTGCACTGCCACCAGCAACTGTGCGGGCTGCTGGCTCACGGTGACGCGCACCGCTGCCCCTGGCGCATGCTTTCTGACGTTGGTGAGCGCCTCTTGCACAATTCGATACGCGGCGAGCGCGATGCTCTCTGGCACCTGCGCGGCAGACACCTCGATCTGGGCGTCGACCCTGTGGCCGGCGGCCTCGGTGTCTGAGATCAGCTCTTGGATCGACTCGAGCCCGGGCTGTGGCGCATAGCTCGCGCCATCTTCGTTCAGCAGGTCGAGCAGATGTCGCATCTCGTCGAGGGCGCCCTGCGCGGTGCGCCGAGTCGCAGAGAGATGCGTGCGCGCGCGGGCGGGGTCTCGCTCGACAAACTGCTCCGCAGCGGCGGCCTGCAGCGCCACGATCGAAAGCGAGTGCGCGATGATGTCGTGCAGCTCGCGGGCAATCCTTCGGCGCTCGAGCGCGGCTGCCTCGTGCGCCCGCTCTTCTGCACTCTCTGACACTCGCTGCAGGGCGAGCGCTCGTGCTCGCACGATTCTGCCGAAACCCCAGACCGCGGCCACGAAGAACACGAGAAAGAGTGCACCCGTGGCTTCCATGCCGGGTGTGCCGAAGTAGCCGAGGCGGTCGGCGATGAGCATCGCGGCGATCGGCACCACACCGAGCAGCACCGCTCTCCACCAGGCGGCGATGCGCTCGCCGACGGTGAAAGTCATGACGAGAAGGCTCGGAAACGGGTTGAAAGTCGCATCGGGGCTGCCCGCGGCGGCCGCGTGCACGACGAGTGCCGCGGCGATAAAACTCATCACTAGGGCAGGAAACGAACGTCTGACAGCGAGCGGGATCGAGATGACCAGCGCGAACACGAGCTGTGCGGCTGACTGGTTCGGGAGCAGCAGTGTTTCGACTATCGCCCACACAGCGATCGCTGCGGCGATGCAGACATCGAGCGTATTGGTGAGGCGCAGGGGCGGCGTCACTGCACTCCTGACCCAGGATCGTATGGCGGCAACAATCTTCCTCACACGAAGATCGTATGGCCGCCGCAGCGGCGAGCGTTAGCGACTTTCGTCGTAATCGAATAGCCACCAGCGAGCGCAGAACACCTACCTGGGATCGATGCGACGGGCGCGGGGTGATCCGTACCTTCTCAAATGTGCCGAAGTTCCGGCCCACTCAAGAAAGGTTTTCACCATGAGTCATCTCAACCCAGACACTCTCGCAGCAGCCGATCGACCGCAGCCGGCCGACAACGCTCCTGCGCTCAGCGGTGCACGCTCTCGTATCAGCCCGCGTCTTGCCGGCGCGGCCGCGCTCACGGCAGGCGGCTTGTCAGCAATCAGCGGCGTGCTGCAGATTCTCTTTCCGCAAGACGAAGATCCGAACATCGACCCGAGAACCCGCATGATTCTCGTGATGTTCACCCTGAGCCTCTGGGCGCTCGCGTTGGTCTTCGCGGGCCTTGCGACGCGGGCCCGCTCGAAGTGGGGAGCGTGGGTCGCGGGCACGGGTACCGTGCTGCTGACTCTCGGCACCGTGACCAGCGCAGTCAACGGCATCGACCTCGCCTTCTTCCCGATGGTCGCGATGGCCGCCAACGCATTCTGGCTGGTCGGTGCCATCGGCCTGACCGTCTCGCTCTGTCGGGCACGAAAGATTTCACCCTGGCTCGCCATTCCGCTGCCATTCGTGCAGGTGGTGCTCGTGTTCTTCTCGCAGATGGGTGGCGGCGTGCTTGCGGGGCTGTACCTCTGCATTCTCGGCGCGTTCTTCGTCACCGGCCGCATCGACCGCCGACGTGCCTGAGCTCACACTCGAAAGAAAAGAGATGCACATGAAATCCGTTCCTCAACGGCGCTCGACGGCCCGCACCATCAGGCGGGCAGTCGCGGCGACAGCCGCGGCCGCCGCCGTGATCCCGCTCTCGCTCGGGTCAATCGCACCCGCCCTCGCTGCTGAAGCACTCTCTGCAACGGCGGCCGCCGGTGAGTCGGTCACCGCACCGGGAGATGTCGCCGATGGCACAACCCAGGTCGAACCCGGGGTGATGCCTGAACCGACAGTGTCGCCCGAACCCGAGGCGGTCCCAGCCCCCGAACCAATCGAGGTGCCTCCAGCAGCCCAGGCCGTGCCTGAGCCCGCAGCGACGCCCGAACCGGTGCCAGCACCCACGCCCGGCGCCTCCGCCGAAGTCGCACCGGCGAGCAGCGACGCGTCGCCGCAGCTCGCAGCGGCTGCCGACGGGCCCCCGGTGACTGCGAATCTGAGCCGCCCGCCCGCAAGCGGCTGGTATCAAACCCGCCAGCCCATACGTTTCGTTGCCGAAGACGCGGGCAGAGGGGTGCGATCGGTCACCGTAGTGATCGACGGAACCGCGACTGAGCGCGCTGGCAACGACGTGACGATCTACGTCGACGGCAATGGAACGCACACAGTGGAATACTGGGCGACCGATCTCGACGGAGTCTCGAGCGCCGCGAAAACGCTGAGCATGTCGATAGATGGCACGGCCCCGCGTATCTCGACGGCGGCGCACCCGGTCGTTGCGCTCGGTGACAAGGTGGCGCTGGGTCTCGAGTGCTGGGATCAGCACTCGGGGGTGCAGGCCTGTGACGCCGACGGGCTGGTCGATGGCTTCTTGCCGAGCGATGAGCTCGGCGAACACACGATCGGGCTCTATGCTCGCGACAGGGCGGGCAATGAAACCTTCGAGACCGTCAGTTACACGGTCGAAGCGCCGCCGGTACGAGCGCCAGAGCTGCAGTTCAACATCGCCCCGGTGCCGGCCTCGGGCTGGTACCAGGGGCCGGTCAGCATAATCGTTTCGGCGAGCGTGAGCGACCCGAGCGACCGAATCACTGGTGTGCACTGGTGGAGCCGGGGGCCCGTTTCTTCGAACGGTGACGTTGCTGATGAGAGCGGGATCGCCTTCACTGTTGAAGACGACGGTGTGACGCAGATCACCTACACCGCGACCACAGCGAAAGGCGGCTCGGCGCGTGGCGAGGCGACGGTTCGCATCGACAGTCAGCGCCCCGAGATTCGGTTCACCGAGCCGCGATCCGCGCAGCCGGGCAAAGCACCGAAGGTCACCCTGGGCGAGGCGGCAGAACTCGGTTTCGAGTGCACTGATGCTCACTCGGGTGTCGACTTTTGCGGGGAAGAACTGCCACTGCTTGCGAGCGGCGGCACACTGGGCCTCGACACCACGTCGCTCGGCACCAAGAGTGTGGTCATCGAGGCAGCAGATATTGCAGGCAACCGCGCCAAAGCGACCTTCGAATACGAAGTGGTGGCGCCGGCCAACGGTGGCTCTGACGGTGGTGCAGGTGAACACCCGAAGCCCCGCCCCGGCGCGACCCCGACCGGCACTGGCACAGCCGCTAGTTACACCGGAGCGCTCGCGGTCACCGGCTCATCTTGGGCGCCACTGGGTGCCGTGGGAGTCGCGTTGGTAGCGGTCGGAGGGGCGCTCGCAATGCTGCGGATTCGGCCCAAAGAGTAACCCGAACGAGGGCTGAGTCTCGAGTGAGCCTCGCGACTCAGCCCCTGCGGTTCAGCCGAGACACACTGCGCGCCCGCTGCTTCGCGACCCGATGCGTTTTCTGACGCCGCAGGTAGTCGGCGACGGGGTCTTGGTCGGGATCCCACTTTCGTTCTGTGATCGAATTGACCATCGAACTGAGCGCCGCAGCAACGGGAACCGCGAAGAGCGCGCCCGCGATGCCACCTACCATCAGGCCCGTCGCGACCGCGAGCACCACGGCGAGCGGGTGCACGCTCACCGCGTGCCCAATGATCAAAGGCTGCAGCACGTGGCTTTCGACCTGATGCACGAGAATCACGATGATCAGCATGATGATTGCGTTCACAGGGCCGTTGTAGATGAGCGAAATGAATACGGCGACCGCGCCAGTAGAAATGGCTCCGATGAACGGCAGAAACGACCCGAAGAACACGAGCACGCCGATTGCGAACGGCAGCGGCACTCCGAGCAGCACCGCGCCGAGCCCGATGCCAACCGCGTTGATGATTGCGACGAAGAAGATCTGTACCCGCACGAACTGCCCGACCGACACCCATCCGGCTCGCCCGGCGGCGTCGACCGCGGCGTGTGCGCGCTTCGGCAGAAACCCGAGCACCCAGTACCACACGCGTTTGCCGTCGAGCAGCAGGAAGATCAGCGAGAAGATCACCAGCAGGGTGCCCGTCAGCAGGTGGCCGGCGGTGGTGGTGAACTGCAATGCTCCGGTGAGAATCTCGTTCTGGTGCGAGGTGATCGCCCCGGTGAGCTGCTGCACGAAGTGATCGATCTGCTCGCTATTCAGGCTGAGCGGCGGCTGCTCGATCCAATGCAAGAACTGCTGCCATGCGGTTTGCGAGCGCACCGCGACGTCGTCGAGCCCGGTGCGCAGTTGGGTCACGATGAGCGTGACGAGCAGGCTAATCGCGGCGATGAGGGTCAGCACCGCGGCCGCGACGCCGAGCCCCTTCGGTAACCCCCTGCGCTCGAAGAACGCCACGATCGGGTACAGCAGCGCGGTGAGCAGGATCGCGATGACCAGCGGAATCACCACGTTGTGCAGCACCATGATCAGCCAGATCACCCCCGCAACAGCTATGGCAATCACTACGAGGCGCCAGCTCCAGGCGGCTGCCACACGGATGCCGAGTGGCAGCTCAGTTGCGGCGTTCACAGTATGAACGGGGTTCTCGTTCGGCAGCGAAGCTGCCTTAGAGAGGGGCTCGGTGCCTGGCACCTGCGGGCTGCTCTGCTCGGTCATGCAGCAATCTTATTTCCCCCATGTCGCCCGGCCACTAGACAGCCGCTCGCGGCCCAAACCAGGGACACGGGAAAATCCACGGCTTGAACGCCTACGAAACAGCGACGCCGAAGAGCAGGCCGATGAGGTAAGTCGCCGCCATCGTCGCCGAGCCCATGAGCACGTTGCGCAGAATGGCGGGCCATACGGGTGCCTTGCCCAGTTTCGCGCTGATGAGGCCGGTCAAGAACAGCCCGACCACGACCGATATCGCAGTGATGATGACCGGGTTGCCGAGCGGAATCAAGATCATTGCAAGCGGGATCAGCGCGCCGATCGTGAACGCGACGAACGAAGAAACCGCTGCCTGCCAGGGGCTCGTCAGCTCGTCGGGGTCAATACCCAGTTCGACCTCGGCGTGCGCGGCGAGGGCGTCGTGCGCGGTGAGTTCTTCTGCCACCTGGCGCGCGAGACCCGCAGAGAGGCCGCGCCGGCGATACAGGCCCGTGAGCTCGGCGAGCTCTGCTGCAGGCTGCTCTTTGAGCTCGCGAATCTCTTTCTCGACCATCGCCTTCTCGGTGTCTCGTTGAGTGCTGACCGAGACGTACTCGCCGCCCGCCATCGAGAACGCGCCGGCGACGAGCGCCGCGATGCCGGCGGTCGCGATAGCGAGGGTGTTTCCCGGAGTTGCCGCGGCGACGCCGACGACGACACCTGCGACAGAGACGATGCCGTCGTTCGCGCCCAGCACTCCCGCGCGCAGCCAGTTCAGCCGCTGGCCGAGCCGCTCTTCGTTATGGGCCTCGTGCAGGTGGTTGATTGCCGATTCGATCTCGGTGGGTTCGCTGCTCATAGTGCAATGATGGCCCTTCGCAATGCAGTTCTCAAGCAAGGCAAGGCTTGGCAAACTTGCGCCCATCACAGGGTACGATCGTGTGGTGCCTCCCAAGTCTCCGTTGCCGCAGCGCGACGGTCTCGACGCCGCATGGATGCGCACCGAAGACGTTGTTCGCGGGGTCGCGCACCGATGGGCGACGATGCGGGATTGGCTCGAGCTTCGGCTCAAGGGTCACGTCGATGTCGACGACTGGCTCGCCGACGGCCGTTTCGTCTATCAAGACGGCAGCCCGGTCGGTGCTAAGGATCACTATCGGCCACACACTTTCGTGTGGTTTCATCGTGACCTGCCCGACGAGGCGCCCGTGCCGGGCAAGGTGCACATCATTTATCGCGACGAGCGGATCGTGGTCGTCGATAAGCCGCCATTTCTTTCGTCGATTCCGCGCGGTCGGCACGTGGTCGAGAGCGTCGTCGTGCGCATGCGTGCCGAGCTGGGGCTGCCCGAGCTTACCCCGATGCACCGCCTCGATCGGGTCACGTCGGGGTTGCTGGTGCTGACCACCGAACGTCAGCACCGCGGAATATATCAGTCGATGTTCATGCGTGGCGAGATTTCAAAGCGCTATCGAGCGATCGCGGCTCTTCGCGAGGATCTCGCCGAGCCGGTCACGGTGCGAAGCCACTTGGCGAAGCAGCACGGGGTGATGTGCGCCGAAGAGATCGAGGGTCGCGAGCCGAACTCGGCCTCGATCGTCGAACTCGAGGCCGAGCTGCCTGCCGCCGTGACGCCGCCGATGTTCGCGCCCCTCGACGCAACTGGCGCGCCGCTCGCCGAGGTGCCACGGCTCGCGAGCTACCGCCTCACGCCGCTCACCGGAAAGACGCATCAACTGCGCATGCACCTGTGGAAGCTCGGCATCCCGATCCTCGGCGATCCTCTCTACCCGGTCGAACGCGAAGTCGCGATCGACGACTTCTCGATTCCGCTGCAGCTGCTCGCGAGCGAGCTCGACTTCGTCGACCCCGTCGACGGCACCGAGCACCACTTCGTCAGCGACCGCTCGCTGCCGCTCGAAGGCGACGCATAGCGGGGCGCATCGCCGCGGCACAACCCCCTTCGCCCGGCGCAATCGCGCGAGCTAAGGTGTAGCCAACGAAGGGACGCAGAGATGCCACGCATCATGAGTGACCGCGGCGGGGATTTTTTCACCATTGGGCACTCGAACCGCGAGCTCGACGAGTTTCTCGAGATGCTCACCGAGCACGGCATTGAGACTGTCGTCGACGTGCGCAAGCTCGCCGGGTCGACGCGTTACCCGCAGTTCAACGCAGACACCCTCGCGGACGCGCTCGCCGCAGTCGGCATTGAGCTTACCCGCTTCGAGGGCCTCACAGGTCGGCGCCCGGTCAGCAAGACCGTGCCATTCGAGGCGAACGCCTGGTGGCAGAACCGCAGCTTTCACAACTACGCCGACCACGCACTCTCGGCGGAGTTCGGCGAGGCACTGCGGGCACTGCGCGAGTTGGGCCATGAGAAGCGTGCGGCCGTCATGTGCGCCGAGGCCGTCTGGTGGCGCTGTCACCGTCGGATCATCGCCGACTACCTGCTTGCTGCCGGCGAGCAGGTGATTCACGTGCTTGGCCCAGGCAGCGAGACCCCCGGGAGCCTCAGCGAGGGGGCAGTGCCTGAGAACGGGCTTCTGACGTACCCGGAGCCCCTGTCGCCCGCGCCCGAAGCGGAGTAGCGTCGAAGCCACACCAGCAGGGCAGCCGGAAGGTGGCATCATGTGTCGTTGGCTCGCGTATCTGGGATCGCCGATCGCGCTCGAAGACGTGCTCGTGAGGCCGAACCACTCGCTCATCGATCAGAGCCTGCTCGCGCGCGACCTCTACCTGCCAGGTGACCCGCTCGCGTCGCAGTTTCGGGGCAGCGCGTTTCCGACGAACGGCGATGGTTTCGGGGTGGCGTGGACGGGGCGCGGGGGCACGCTCGGCCAGTACCGCCAGATCGAACCCGCCTGGGACAGCCAGAACCTGAGGCACTTGGCCGCACAGATCGAGTCGGGCTGCTTTCTCGCGCACGTGAGGGCCGCCCCCGGTGGCACGATCTCTGAGCAGAACTGCCACCCCTTCGTGCATGGCGGTTGGATGTTTCAGCACAACGGCGAGGTGCCTGCCTTCAGCGCGCTCAAGCGCGAACTGACCCTCGAGGTCGACCCCGCGCTCTATCCGTCGATCCTCGGCAATGCTGATTCTGAAGTCTGTTTCTATCTTGCGTTGACGTACGGGCTCGCCGAAGACCCCGTGGCCGCGATGAATCGCATGGTGAGCCGCATCGAGCGCGCCCGGCGAGTGCGTGGGATCGCCGACCCGTTTCGCGCGACCATGTGTGCGTCAGACGGCGACCGCTTGGTGGTGCTGCGTTGGGTGAGCCCCGATGCGTCGCCCGGTTTCGTCGTAAACGCGCCCTCGCTGTACCACTCTGCGGGACCAACGATGCTGCGCACGACTGACGGCACCGAAGAGGTGCTGCCCGATGACGCGCAGCTGGTCGTCTCTGAACCGCTCGAACTGCACTGGAGTCGCCACACCTGGAGCGAAGTGCCGGCAGGAATGGTCGGTGTGTTCGGCCGTGGCGTCGAGGCTGAGTTCAGCCCCGTCGACCTCTCGGTATGAACCAGGCACTCACACCCATGCGTTCAGCGCGTACTCGTCTGTTACACAACCGCCGATGAGCCAGCCGCCCGCCACCTTGTCGAGCTTGATCTGCTCGATCGACGCGGCCTCGAGCTCTGGCTGTTTCTCGCCGGGAAACCACACCTGCAGGTCGCACGACTCGGGGCCTGAGTCGCCCGAGTCGCCTGAGTCGCCTGAGCTGTCCAGATCGCCTGCGTCACCCTCGAACTCGAGCACCCCGTCGATCACGCGCAGGCTGCGCAGTTCGCCGGGAACGACGCGCGGGTAGGGGCGCGAGAGAATCTCGAGCAGGTCGAGACGCGGCTCGAGCCATTCGTTGGTTCCGCAGTCTTGCGGGATCAGCCCGTCGCCGGTCGCCTGCACGCCGTTTTGCGGGTCGCCGCACGCCTGCTTCCACACCCAATACGCGCTGCCGAGGCCGCGCGCGTCTTCGGCAGCGGCATAGCGCTTCAACCGTTTCACCGAGTCGTCGCCCCAGTAGCCGTATTCGCCAGACCAGAGCGCTGCGTCGTAGGCGTCGGCGGTGCGCTGTGCGAGCCCGAACTGACGCTCGATCGAAACGATCGGCGTGATGCCGAGGTCGCGATCCATCGTGATCGACTCGGCGTAGAGGTGCGGCGAGAACGCGATGTTCGCGTCGCCCGTGAAATCGGGACGCGGGCCGGCCTCGAAACCCAGGCCAGACCAGAGAATCGAGGGCTCGACGAACACGATCTGCGGCGCGCCAGCATCGCGAATCTCGCTGATCGCGTCGGCATAGAACTCGCCGACCTTCAGCGCAGTCGTCGCGGGCGCGGTTTCGCCGAAGCCGGGCTCGTTCAGTAGATCGAAGCCAGCGACGTTCGGCTTGTCTTTGTATCGCGCAGCGAGGGTGCCCCAGGTTGCTGCGAGGGCATCGCGCACGCCGTCGGTGTTGAAGAAGAAGTGCTCGAAGGCGCGGTCGCCCGCTGGCGAGATGTCGCGCCCGGTGAACTGGCAACGGGGTGCGCCGTCGGTGATAGTCGCCCACTCGGGCGCCCCGTCGAAGCCCCACATGGGATCGGTGCCGGGGCGGCAGCTCGTGTCGTCGTCGCTCGCCCCGTTGTACCAGCCGTCCTGGTGCATGTCGAGCACGATGCGCACGCCGGCCTCTTCGCCCCAGGCGACGATTTCGTCGACCTGCGCGAGATACTCCTCGTCGTAGCTGCCGCGCTTCGGCTCGATCGCCGACCACGAGAGGCCAAGCCGAATCACGTTGAAGCCGTACGATGCGATCGCCTGCACGTCTTCCTTGGTGAACGGGCTCGCCACCGGCTTCTCGGGATCGTACTGGTAGAAGTCGACGAGGTTGTTCACGTTGACGCCGCGCAGCAGCACCCGGTTGCCGTTGCCGTCTGCGAAGTGACCGTCTTCGACACGCAGAAAGCCCTCTGGGGCGACTGCGGTGGCTCGCGGCGGCAACGGCTGCACGACGAAGATCGTGGCGGCGAGAGCCGCGGCGAGCACCCCGCCAAGCACGGCGAACGTGGGGCGGCCCGCCCTTCCGAGCGCCGCACGCAGACGAATGAGGGCGAAGGTGATGAGCGCGCCAATGCCGCCGGTGGTAGCGCCAAGAGAAACACCGTCAGCGATGCGCATATAGCCAGAGGTGAGCGCCCACATGTCGAGGCCGATGCCGTCGATGATGATGGCGAGCAGCGAGATGAGCACCCCGAAGATTGCGCCGCCGACGACGTATCCGAGCCACGGCCCCAGCAGCCCGCACGGCACTTTTCGGCGCAGCAACTGCACGCCGAGCCAGGTGCAGGCGAACCAGAGCAAGAGCGCAAACAGCAGCGGCAGGAGCGAACGACCGATCAGCGGCACCGGCAGCGTCTCAGCCGAGACCGGCACCGCCCACCAATAGCCCCACGGCAGCACCGCGAGGGCCGCGACGGTGAAGAGCCCGGGCCAGACGATAAGCTCGCCGGTTGCGGCGGGGGAGTCGAACCAGGCCTCGCGCGCCTCGTAGTCGGCTCGACCCCCGAAGATGCGGGTGATCAGCGCGACCAGGAACGCCGCGGGCACGGCCTTCGCGAGCACGTACCCCGAGCCCCAGGCCGAGAGCGGCAGATCGAGGGTCATCGCGAACAGCGTCGCGAACTGGGCGAGCGTGACCGCCCAGATGCCGGCGAGCCACATCACCCAGAAGCGATCGCCTACGCGGGCGGCTGCGAACCAGATCGCCGCGAGCAGCACCGGCACGAAGACGACGTAGCGAGCGATCGGCCACCAGAGCTGCGCCTGCGGCATGCCACCGGGCCAGCCGACGAGGGCGAGTAGACCGGTGGGATCGGCGATGAGCTGCGCGATCACCAGCACGAGCATCACGAGAACGGCGATCAGGGGGCGTCGAATGCTGCGCTTCGCACTTCGCTGTGCTGAGACCATGCTCGTATCTTATTGGTTGGCTGTCGAAAAGTGACAGCGCCGGTCTATGCGACGTCGTGCGACTGCACGGTCGTCACCAACGAGGTGCCGTTGAGCTCGAAGTAGAGCTCGCCCTCGGTCACCGAGACCGACAGCGTGTTGCGTCGCTCGATCGCACGAGTCGCCTCGTCGATGAACTTCGGATCGAGGCTGCGCAACACCACCTGATCGGCGCGGTGAATCGTCTTGCCATCCCACGAAGCGAGCACCTTCTGCGGGTCGCGGTGGGTGTAGACCGCTGTGTAGTCGGCGAGCTTCGAACCGAAGTGCACGCGGGCGGCGTCGGGGGAGCCGACTTCGATCCACGCGGTGATCTTGCCGGTGAGATCCTTTGTGAGCACCGCCGGCTCGTAGGCCGTCGAAACCCCGCCGCCGAACTCGATGCCCTCGCGACACTCCAGGCAGTACGCGAGAATTCGCGTGAGCATGAACGCGTCGGTTTCTGAGGGGTGGCGGGCGACGCGCAGCGTCAGGTCTTCGTAGACCCCGCGGTCGACGTCGGCGAGTTGCACGGTGAACACGAGGATCGTCGAGCCGATAGCCATAGCTGTCGATCTTAGCGGGCGACGGGTCAGACTACCCGAGATCACGGCCGACGCAACCCCTGTATGCGTGTGAGCATCTTCGGTTAGAACTGAGAAGAAGGAAGGAGCTGCGCAGGGTGAAGAACCAGATTCTGGATCGGGTGGCGACGCCTGAAGAACATGCCGAGTTGGCGCGGTCGGTCGGCTGGGAGTCGCACTTCGACGATCGCCTGCGCGCCGACGCGCTCGCCGCCTCTGTCGCGGGCGTGGTCTGCGTCGACGCATCCGGGCGAGTGATCGGGGCCGCGCGCGCCGTGGGCGACGGGCTGCAATACGCCTACGTGCAAGACGTCATGGTGCACCCAGCTTGCAGCGACGAGGGCATTGCGACGGCGATGGTCGAACGGCTCTTAGAGCTCCTGCAACCTGGCCCTGGCACCGAGCTCTTCGTCGGTCTCTTCGCGAGCGACGCCGCCGTCGGGGTCTACGAATCGCTCGGTTTCACGACCGAGGGCGCGGTTGGTATGCATCGCAGGATTGCAGTGCCCGCCGAGACGCCAGGCGCCGAGAGGCCCACCTAGCGCAGGCTCGGTCGGGTGGTCAAGGGGCTGGCCGGGGCGTGGTCGAACCGAAAGGCTTGGCAGAACGTCGATCGGAGGTCCCATGCCAGCTCAACCGCTCACCGACCGCGCACCCAGCGTGCAAGGCGCCACCCATGTGCAGCCCCGCGGCCCACTCAGCGAGGCGGTGCTGCAGGCTCTCACGGGTGTCCGTGATGCGGAGGGGCTCAGCGCGCTCGCGAGCAACGCAGTCGAACGGGCACTCAACGTGACGCACGACGACGACCTGCAGCTGGCACTCTTCGTGCTCTACGCCTCGTCGTACGGGTCACTCGAGACGCTCGACCCGACACAGGAGTGGAACCCCGAGCTCATTGAAACGCGCCGCACCATCGAGCGCGCCTTCGAGCAGGAGCTGCGCGAGCGAGTGCCGCTGCCTGATCTGCCCGAGCCGACGGTCGACGACGTGGCCCGCGCGCTGTTTGCGCTCACTGTTGAGGACGGCGGCCCGAGTCTCTCGCGCTACCTCGCAAAACGCGCGACCGAGCAGCAGGCGCTCGAGTTCTTGGTGCAGCGCTCGATCTACACGCTGCGCGAGGCCGACCCGCACTCGTGGGCGATACCGCGACTCACGGGTAGGCCCAAGGCCGCGCTCGTGGAGATTCAGTCTGACGAGTACGGCGGTGGGCGCCCCGATCGGGTGCACGCGGAGGTGTTCGCGAAGACGATGCGTGGCGCTGGTCTCGACGCCACCTACGGCGCGTATGTGAACGCCGTGCCGGCCGTCACGCTGGCGTCGCAGAACATGATGTCGATGTTCGGGCTCAACCGGCGGCTGCTCGGCGCGATCGTGGGGCACCTTGCGGCCTTCGAGATGACCTCGTCGATTCCGAACCGCATGTACGGAGACGGGTTTCGCAGGCTTGGTTACGGCGACGACGTGACCGATTATTTCGACGAGCACGTCGAGGCAGACGCGGTGCACGAGCAAATCGCGGGTCGAGATCTCGCCGGTTCTCTCGCCGAGGATCGGCCGGGCCTGTTGCCCGACATCATGTTCGGGGCGGCTGCGTGTCTCACCGTCGACGGCTGGGTGGCAGAGCACATGCTCTCGAGCTTCGAACGAGGAGTGTCGTCGCTGCGCGAGGGGTACCCGCTGTGAGCGACGAGGCACCCAGCATCACGCCGTACCCCGACGGACCGCTACTGCTTCGCGGCAACGTCGAACTGCTGACTTCGGATGGCGAGCGCATCGAGCGCCGCCGCCGCACGGTGGCGCTCTGCCGCTGCGGGCTCTCGGCGATCAAACCCTTCTGCGACGGCACCCACAAGGCAGCGGGGTTTCGCACCGAAGACTGAACTTCCGGCGGGCGCGGACTCAATAAGGGGGAGGCCCGCGCCCGACCGGTCGATCCACCGCTATTGCTCGATCACTCGGCCTCGCCCCGCGCCGTTCTGTTTGGGCCTTAAGCAACTGGGCAGAAAACGTTGCCTCAGTCGTCGCGAGACAACATCTACTGCCCACCTGCTTCGCGTGATTGGTGAGGGGTGGTGGTTAGAGTGAATAAGGTGAGCTTTCAACATGCTTGGCCACGGGCCACTTTCTTTGCCGCGTACGGCGATACTGCGACGGGCCAGTGGCACCCGGCGCAGGCGGTGCTCGACCAGGGCATGGTGACACTGTGGATCCTGACCCCCACCGGGTGGGCGCAGGCGTTTAGCCTGCCGGCCGCGCAGGCCAGGGTGAGTTCTGCGACGCATCGCATCACGCTCGTCGCCGGCGGTCGCACTTACCCGTTGCTCGCAGATCAGGCCTCGGTCGCTCGCGCGAACGCACTCACCACGGCGGGTCTCGCCGCGAGCATGCTCGACCTCGACACGCTCAGAGCCTGGACGCACTTTGCTCGTTTTGCGAACCAGGGGCGAGCCGCCGACGCGTTTGCGGCTGCCGGTGGGCACGAGTTTCTTGCCGCAATGCGCTCATCGGGCGCAAGCGTCTCGCGCACGGGCTACGGGGCGATCATGGGCATCGGCTGCGGGTGTGGCCTCTTGATTGCGCTCGGCACACTCGCGATCATGGTCGCGGTGACGATGGGCTAGCGTGCTGCGAGTCGGGTGCGGCCTGCCGTCGTCGCACTGCGGGCTTCAATAGGCTAGTGGCATGACTGCAACGCTCGTGGCGCAAGGGATCGCCGGCGGCCACGCCCATCGTACGCTTTTCGAA
Source organism: Leucobacter sp. UBA1945 (assembly GCA_002336855.1). GTDB lineage: Bacteria > Actinomycetota > Actinomycetes > Actinomycetales > Microbacteriaceae > Leucobacter. The sequence goes on from DDEV01000037.1 coordinate 24,455, forward strand.
GGGCTCGATCTCACCGTCGCCCCGGGTGATGTTGTGGGCGTCGTTGGGGTGAATGGGGCAGGCAAGTCGACGCTGCTTCGCATTCTCGCGGGTGACCTGGCGCCCCAGGAGGGCGAAATTCACCTGGCGCCCGCCGACGCCTTCGTGGGCTGGCTGCCGCAGGAGCACGAGCGGGTCGAGGGCGAGACGGTCGCCGAGTACATCGCGCGCCGTACTGGCTGCGCGCGGGCGACCGAAGAGATGGATGCCGCGGCCGCGGCGCTCGGC
>DDEV01000108.1 GCA_002336855.1 Leucobacter sp. UBA1945
CGGGCGAGCGCGGCTGGCTCGCGAGCGCGCCGCGCGGCCTCACGGTCGGCGCTGCCGTACGACCAGCGCAGCAGCAGCGAGATCGACAGGCCGAGGCCGGTCAGCAGCAGAGCCGCAACGGCGAAGCGCCAGTACAGCTCGGGAATCTCGACGTTGAACACCTCGATCGCGATGGGCGCGGTGAAGAGAATGCCGGTGACGGTCGCGAGCAGGCTCGTGATCAGCGCAAACACGCCGAGTGGCCTCGGGCGCTTGTCGGCCATGTTGAGCAGCAACTGCGCGCAGCCGACGACCGCCCGGGTGGCGATCAGCACGACGAGGCTCTTCCAGAAGATGTCCCAGATGAGCGACCACCCGGCAGGGGTCATCCACACCACGATCAGCAGCAGCGCGAGAATGTACGAGTTTGCGAGCAGCGCCACGGGCGGGTACCACTCATTGCGCTGGCCGCGACGGGTGTCAAAACCGGTCAGCGCCACGAAAATAGCAAACGCGATGAACGTCGAGAACACGCGCTCGAACTTGCCCTCAAAGTCGCCGATGAACAGCAGCGAAATCGAAGCGATCGACAGCGCAGCCAGCAGAATAATGCTGATCTTCAGAAAGGTCGGCACCTTGCGCGTCGAAGCCTGGGGCGCGACAGGCATCTGAGTCGCGTGACCGGCTGGGGGCGCCGCGGCTGCGGATGCCGGGGGCAGTGCCGATGGGGCTGATGCAGCCGCCTGCGCAACGGTGGGCGCAGGAGCGACGACAGGTTGCGGGCCGCTCTGCGAGGGGTCTTGCGGATCGTGCTGTGTGCTCATGGTTCCAGTCTGGCCTGCTTGCCTGAGAATCGCCAGCTCTGGCCCGAGCAGACTGCGCCCACGACAGGCGGCGCCCAGGCCCGCCGGGCGATCCTTTTCGCACCCCAGCAGAAGGTAGACTTGAGGGGTGACCGAGACGCATGCCGCTGCCACCGAACCCCGCCCCGACACCGTCGCCGACGCCATCGCGTCGCCAGACCGAGAGCAGCCCTTTGAGGCGCTCGGGCTGAAGGCTGACGAGTACGCGAAGATCCGCGAGATTCTGGGGCGCCGCCCCACCTCGGGTGAGCTCGCCATGTATTCGGTGATGTGGAGCGAGCACTGCTCGTACAAGTCGTCGAAGATCTACCTGCGCCAGTTCGGCAAGAAGGTCAACGACAAGATGAAAGAGCGCCTACTCGTCGGCATGGGCGAGAACGCAGGCGTGATCGACGTCGGCGAGGGCTGGGCGGTGACCTTCAAGGTCGAGAGCCACAACCACCCCTCGTACATCGAGCCGTTCCAGGGCGCCGCGACCGGCGTCGGCGGCATCATTCGCGACATCATTTCGATGGGCGCGCGCCCGGTCGCCGTCATGGACCAGCTGCGCTTCGGCGCGATCGACGACCCCGACACCGCCCGCGTCGTGCACGGCGTGGTCGCGGGCATCTCGTCATACGCGAACTGCCTCGGCCTGCCGAACATCGGCGGCGAGACCGTCTTCGACGGCGTTTACCAGGCGAACCCGCTCGTGAACGCGCTCGGCGTTGGCGTGCTGCGCCACGAAGACCTGCACACCGCGAACGCCTCGGGCCTCGGCAACAAGGTCGTGCTGTTCGGTGCCCGCACGGGTGGCGACGGCATCGGCGGGGCATCGATCCTCGCCTCTGATTCGTTCGACGAAGGCGGCCCGACCAAGCGTCCGGCCGTGCAGGTCGGCGACCCCTTCGCCGAGAAGGTGCTCATCGAGTGCTGCCTCGAACTCTTCAAGGGCGACCTCGTCGAGGGCATTCAAGACCTCGGCGCGGCCGGCATCTCGTGCGCGACCAGCGAGCTCGCCGCGAACGGCGACGGCGGCATGTTCATCGAGCTCGACAGCGTGCTGCTGCGCGACCCGTCGCTCACCGCAGAAGAGATTCTGATGAGCGAGAGCCAGGAGCGCATGATGGCCATTGTGCAGCCCTCGAAGCTCGACGCGTTTCTCGCGGTCACCGCGAAGTGGGACGTCGAGACGAGCGTGCTCGGCGAGGTCACCGATACGAACCGCCTCGTCATCAACTGGCGCGGCGAAGAGATCGTGAACGTCGACCCCTCGACCGTTGCCGTCGACGGCCCGGTCTACGAGCGCCCGGTCGCGTACCCCACTTGGATCGATTCGCTGCAGGCGTCGTCGGTTGCGTCTGCCGGTTTTGCTCGCGGCGAAGAGGTTTCGGGCGAGGATCTGCGGGCCCAGATGCTTGCTGTCGCATCTTCACCGAACCAGGCGTCGTCGGAGTGGATCACCAACCAGTACGACTACTACGTGCTCGGCAACACCGCCCTATCGTTCCCCGATGCCGCGGGCATGATTCGCGTCTCGGAAGAGAGCGGCCTCGGCGTCGCGATCTCGACCGACGCCAACGGCCGCTACTGCCAGCTCGACCCATACGCGGGCGCGCAGCTCGCGCTTGCCGAGGCCTACCGCAACGTCGCCACCACCGGCGCCGTGCCGACCGCGGTCACCGACTGCCTGAACTTCGGCAGCCCCGAGAACCCCGAGGTCATGTGGCAGTTCTCGCAGGCCGTCGAGGGCCTGTCTGACGCGTGCCTCTCGCTCGAGGTTCCCGTCACCGGCGGCAACGTGTCGTTCTACAACCAGACCGGCGACGTGCCGATTCACCCGACCCCGGTCGTCGGCGTGCTCGGCATCATCGACGATGTGGCTCGCCGCGTGCCCTCGGGCTGGCAAGATCAGGGCGAGCACCTCTACCTGCTCGGCACCACCCGCGACGAGCTCGACGGCTCGGCGTGGGCAGAGGCTGTGCACGAGCACCTCGGCGGCCTGCCACCGCAGGTCTCGCTCGACGACGAGCGCTCGCTCGCAGAATTGCTGCACGCTGCGTCGCAGGGCGGTCTGCTCTCGGGTGCGGTCGACCTCGGTGAGGGTGGCCTCGCGCAGGCGCTCGCCGATGGCTCGCTGCGTTTCGGCGTTGGCGCCAGGGTCTGGATCGACGAGATCATGTCGCGCGACGGCGTCGACGCCACCGCGGCACTCTTCTCGGAGTCGCAGGGCCGCGTGCTCGTGTCGGTTCCGCACGAGGAAGACGTGAAGTTCCGCGGGCTCTGCGAGGGTCGCGGCTACCCGGTGCTGCGCGTCGGCGTCACCGACGTGCCCGGCGCTGATGCCGCGATCGAGGTGCAGGAGCGCTTCACACTGCCGGTCGCCGAACTGCGTACCGCTTCGCGCGAAACCCTACCGGCCCGCTTCGGCGACATGATCGAGCCCGACCTCTTCACCGCACTGCCGAACGCCGCTGCGGCTCGCTTCGAGCGCTCGATGCAGCAGCCCGCAGGCCCCGGCATTTCGGAGTAGCGCAACACAGCGCTCGCAAAGCGCAATCAGAATCTCACCCCTGCCCAGGTCTTGCCCAAGCAGGGGTGAGATTCTTGTTTCGAGCCGGTGATCAGGCTCCGGGACGACGGTCAAGTACCCCGAGTGCGACAAGACTTGCCAAAGGAGCAAGCCATGTGGGCATGGATCATTCTCATCGTTTCAGGTGTCTTCGAAGCGGTTTGGGCGACAGCGCTCGGCAAGTCTGAAGGCTTTACGAAGCTCTGGCCGACCGTCGTCTTCGCCGTCGGATGTGCCATCAGCATGGGCGGCTTGGCGCTCGCCCTGCGCGACATTCCCACCGGCACCGGTTATGCGGTCTGGGTGGCCGTCGGCGCCTCACTGACCGTGATCTACGCGATGATCACGGGGCAAGAGCCGGTCAGCGTCATCAAGATCTTGCTCTTGCTCGGGATCGTCGGCTGCGTGATCGGGCTGAAGCTCGTGGGCGACCACGAGACTCCCGTCGCCTAAGCGCGCACAGACACTCTCGGCGGGCGGAGCTTCAGCCCGTCAACTCTGCCCGCGAGCGCGGCGGCGTGCCTCTTCAACGCGCGCCGCAGCGCTCGCAACATCTGCCTGCAGTGCACGCTTCCGCGAGTCCTCCCTGCGGGCAAGCGCGATCCCGTTCACCAGGTGCCATGCGAAGAGCAGACAGCCAGCCGGGAGCACAACGAACCCGAGCAGCAGGCCCAACACCGAGGACGCGGCCTCACCGCGCGAGAACACAGTGACCAGCAGCACCACCGCCAGCGCCCCGAAACCGAGGCTGACGGCGCCGACTGCGAGCACCCAGCAGAATCGCCCGAACCAGTTTCTCGGGATATTCGGAAACCAACCCCACCACCCGCTGGTCGCCGCCTGTCTGGTCGGTTCGTGCCACGGCAGCAGAGCGAGCCATCGGCTTGGCCGGGCAGTCGACCGACCGTTGTGAGGCCGCTCGCCGCCCTGCTCGCTCGCCGGCACGGGCTATCCGTCTGCGAGCGGAGCGATGCGAGCCGCAATCTGCTCGTGCAACTCTTCAACCGGCCTTGTGGCGTCGAGCACGAGAAAGCGCTCGGGCTCGACAGAAGCAAGCTTCAGGTACTCGGCACGCACCCGCAGATGAAACTCCGCGGCCTCGCGCTCGAGCCGATCGGCCTTCTGGCCGGCCGCCTCGCGCCGAGCAATCGCAACCTCTGGGTTCATATCGAGAAGAACGGTGAGCGCGGGCCAGAGGCCGCCGGTTGCCCACTCGTTGATGCGGCGAACCTCGTCTTGCGGCAGCGGCCTGCCGGCACCCTGGTACGCCAGCGACGAGTCGATGTAGCGATCCTGCACCACCGCAGCGCCGCGCTCGAGTGCTGGCCTCACGACCTCGGCAATGTTCTGTGCGCGGTCGGCGGCATAGAGCAGCGCCTCGGCGCGCTCGTACACGTGCCCGCCGTGCAGCAGCACATTGCGCACCGAATCGCCGAGGCTCGAGCCACCGGGTTCTCGCGTGTGCACGACCTCGTAGCCGCGCTGCTCTAACCAGGTGGCGAGAAGCTTCGACTGGGTGGTCTTGCCTGCGCCGTCACCACCCTCGAACGTGATGAAGAGGCCTGCCATCGTCACTGGCCCGAGGCTGCCTCTACGGCCGCGGCCTCGGCGGCACGGCGCTCGGCATTCGCCTTGCGGGTCGCGGCCGCCTTCTTTGCGGCGGCTGCGCGAACCGGGTCAACCGTCTTTGTGCCGCTCGCAGCGGTCTTCTTTGCCGCGGTTTTCTTGGCGGTGGTTTTCTTCGAGGCAGGTTTCTTCGCTGCGGCCTTGCGCGCGGGTGCCTTCTTCTTGACAGGACCCTTCGCTCGTTTGATCGCGAGCAGCTCGGCAGCGCGCTCGAAGGTGATCTCTTCGACGCTATCGCCACGAGGGATCGTGGCATTCGTCTCGCCGTCAGTGACGTAGGGGCCGAAACGCCCGTCTTTTACCTTGATCGGCTTGCCGCTCACCGGGTCTGCGTCGAACTCCTTGAGCGCCGAAGCAGCCTTGCGTGCGCCGTACTTCGGCTGAGCGAGCACCTCAAGCGCCCCGGCGAGATCGATCGAGAAGATCGCGTCTTCGCTCGGCAGTGTGCGAGTTTCAGTGCCCTTCTTGAGGTACGGGCCGTAGCGACCGTTCTGCGCGGTGATCTCGACACCCTCATCATCAGTTCCCACCACACGGGGCAGGTCGAGCAATGCAACTGCAGTGTCAAGATCGACGGTCGCGGGATCCATGCTCTTGAAGAGCGAGGCCGTGCGCGCCTTGACGCCCTTCGGCAGCTCTTCGCCCTCATCGGGCAGCTCGGTCACGTAGGGGCCGAAGCGACCGTTCTTCGCCGCGATGCGCTTACCCGTGACGGGGTGCAGACCCACGATGCGGTCTTCGAGCGGCTCGGCGTCGGCGAGCTCGTGCGCGCGGGCAGCAGTGAGCTCGTCCGGGGCAAGCCCGTCGGGAATGTTCACGCTGCGCGGCTTCAGCGCACCGTCCTCACCGACCTCGCACTTCTCGTCGAAGACCTCGAGGTACGGGCCGTACTTGCCGTTGCGCAGCGAGATCTCGTCGTCGATGCGAATGGTGTTGATCGCACGCGCGTCGATCTCGCCGAGGTTATCGACCACGCCGCGCAGACCGGGGTGGTTGTCGCTGCCGAAGTAGAAGTCGCGCAGCCAGGCCGCCCGCTCGGCGTCGCCGGCCGCGATGCGGTCGAGGTCGCCCTCCATCTCTGCGGTGAAGTCGTAGTCGACGAGGGCGGCGAAGTGCTCTTCGAGCAGGCGCACGACCGAGAAGGCGATCCAGCTTGGAACGAGCGCCTGCCCCTTCTTCGTGACGTAACCACGGTCGGTGATCGTGCCGATGATCGCCGCGTAGGTCGAAGGTCGACCGATGCCGAGATCTTCGAGGCGCTTGGTCAAGCTCGCCTCGGTGAAGCGCGGAGGCGGGCTCGTCTCGTGGCCCTTGGCCTCGGGATCGATGACCGCAAGGGTCTGACCCTCGACAAGCTGCGGCAGCTCGACGCTTTGATCCTTTGCGCCGCGCTTTTCGTCTTTGCCCTCTTCGTAGGCGAGCAAGAAGCCGGGGAAGGTGATGACGGTGCCACTCGCGGTGAACTCGGCTGCCGCGGTGCCACTCTTCGAGGCTGCGTCGGCGATCGAAGCACCGAGCGTGACGGTGTCGGTCGAGCCCTTCGCGTCGGCCATCTGGCTCGCGACCGTGCGCTTCCAGATGAGCTCGTACAGGTCGAAGTCACCCCGGTTGAGCTTGTTCTTGAGCTCACTCGGGCGGGCAAAGGTGTCGCCCGCGGGGCGAATAGCCTCGTGCGCCTCCTGTGCCCCCTTGGCTTTGCCCGTGTAGACGCGCGGGGCATCGGGAACCGTGGCGGCACCGTACAACTCTGCGGCCTGCTTGCGCGCCGCAGAGATCGCCTGCTTCGAGAGCGTCGGCGAGTCGGTACGCATATAAGTGATGTAGCCGTTCTCGTAGAGCGACTGCGCGTGCGACATGGTCTGGCGCGAGCTATAGCGCAGCTTGCGCGACGCCTCCTGCTGCAGCGTCGACGTGGTGAACGGCGGTGCGGGGCGACGGGTGTGCGGCTTGGTCTCGATCGAGAGCACCTTTGCCGAGGCCGCGTCAGCGAGCGCGGCGGCGAGCGCCTGCGCACGGGCCTGCGGCAACAACACGACGCCTGCCTGCTGTGACTTCGGCTTCAGTTCGCCGGAGTCGTTGAAGTCAGAGCCCGTCGCGAGCCGTTCGCCCTCGAGGCGCACGAGACGCGCCTCGAACTGCGCGGCATCGACCGCGTCAGCGCCGGGCTTGAAGATCGCGGTGAGATCCCAGTACTCCGCCGCAACGAAGGCCATGCGCTCGCGCTCGCGGTCGACCACGATGCGGGTGGCGGCTGACTGCACGCGCCCAGCCGAAAGCTTCGGCGCGACCTTGCGCCAGAGCACCGGCGAGATGTCGTAGCCGTACAGGCGGTCGAGAATGCGACGGGTTTCTTGGGCGTCAACGAGCGCGAAATCGATATCGCGCGTATTGGCCTTCGCCTGTTCGATCGCGTCCTTGGTGATCTCGTGAAACACCATTCGGCGCACGGGCACCTTCGGCTTCAGCACCTCGAGCAGGTGCCAGGCGATCGCTTCACCCTCGCGGTCCTCATCAGTTGCGAGCCACAGCTCGTCCGCATCTTTCAGAGCCCGCTTGAGCTCGGTGACCGTCTTCTTCTTGTTCGCGTTGACCACATAATAAGGAGCGAAGTCGTGGTCGACATCGACGGCAAACTTGCCGAACGGCCCCTTCTTGAGCTCTGTGGGCAGCTCAGAGGGTTCGGCGAGGTCACGAATATGCCCGACCGATGCAATGACCTCGTAGTCGTCACCAAGGTAGCCGCCAATGGTTTTTGCCTTGGTCGGTGACTCCACGATGACGAGTTTCTTCGCGCCCACAGCGCTCCTTCTCAACGTAATCAATTGTGTGATGCGGTTCTGGGGCACCACTCTATGCCACTGAGGGCGCTGCGTGTGCACGCTCCGTGACTCTCCCGAACATAGTCTGCACGCTGACGCTGATGCGAACCTGGCCGCTTTCCAGGTTCACATCGCAGCTTTCGAGATGCACATCGACGGCACTCGTCACCGTTTCTGCGATTGCGCAAGGATCACTGTCGATCCACCCAAGGGCGGCGTCTGCCGCAGCCAGGGCCGCCGCATCTGCGGCTCCGGCAGCGCGCTCGGCGGCATCGAGCGCAGCAGCGGCCCCAATAATAGGGAGCGCCAGAGCGAGGGTCGCGGCCGCGACGCCGAGCAGTGCGGGGGCGCTCACGATCTGACCTTGTGAGCACCGTCGCCCAGGCCATTGCCTCGGTGACTCATGAACCCGCCTCGCTCACCGCCGCACACCCTCGCCCGGTGACGCTGACAACTGAGAGCGCACCGCCAACCGGAGTGGCGCTCAGCGTGACACAGTGCAGCTGCCCCTGGCCGGATCTATGCACGGCCACGCCCCCGCGCATGCTCAGCCCACCGAACACGGCGGCCGCAGCCGCGGCGTCACCCCGAGCTTCATGACGCGCCATCTGCGCCGCGGCTGAGCTGAGACTCACCCGCTGTGCGGAGAGCATCACCGCCCCAATCGCGAGCAGCAACACCAGCAACACTGCGGGAAGCGCCACCGCGAACTCTGCCGTCACCGAGCCCCGTTCGCTGTGCGCATCAGCTAAACACCGCCGCCAACTCGAAGTGCACGGCGTGCTCTCCCTGCTGGAGCTTCTTCGCTTCAACCCGCTGAGCTGAGCGCCTGTTCGATCAGATTGAGCAGAAATGCGCGCACCTCCCCAGATCTCATGATGGCGACGAGCACCCCGGCAAAGGCCACGGCGCCCATAATGACCACCGCATACTCCGCGGTGACAGCACCCTCGTCGGCTTGCAGCCCTTGCTCTACCTCTCCACGCGCCGCATCTCGCCGTCTTACGAGCTGGCCGAGCGAGGCAGAAAGTGTAGAAAGTGCAGAAAGTGTGGCTCTCATGTGTGTGCTCCAATATTCGTTGGATCGGCCCAGTGCTGATCCCTCTGCATCCATCGTGCGCGTCTCTTCGAGGACGCATACGGTGTTTCGCGATATCGCTCAAAATCTGTGGAGAAGCGGTGAAATGGAGAAGCTGTGAGCGACAAACTAGGTGAAAGGCATCTCTCGACCGAGCAGCTGCGGGCGGGCAGAAGGGGGCCGCGGAACCGGCAATGAAGCGCTACGAGATCGGCCCCAGCGACCCCATAACGGCCAGCAGCACGGGCAGCACGCCGAGCACGATGAACGACGGCAGCACGCACACTCCGATCGGCAGCAGCACGCTCACCGCCAGGCGCTCCGCCTGCCGCTCGAGCTCAGCCAGCGTACGCGCACGAGCGGCCGCCGCTTCGACCAAGAGCATTGATCCCGCCGGGGTGCCGTGCGCGGTCGCCGCCCGAAGCACCTGCTGCACCGCACCGTCGCGTCTGAGCGTGCCGAGCCGCACCCAGGTCACCGCGAAAGCATCCGCCCGATCCGCCACGTCACGCAGTGCCGCTTGCTGCGACGCCCCGCCAGAGAGAGCGATCCAGCACAGCTCGCACTCGAGGCCCGACACCCACTCCGCCGCGGCAAGCCGGTCGGTGAGCAGCTTCGCCCAGCGCACCCCGACGAGCAGCAGCACCCCACCGAGCACCCCGAGCACCGCGCCGGCCGGGCTCAGCATCACCGCAATCGGGTCGAAGCCGAGAATCGCACCAAACAGCATTGCGACGAGCGGCAGCGCGCTCACCAGCCTCACCGTGGCGCGTGGGCCAGCGAGCAGCACGGAGCGCCGATTGCCGACCCGTTCGAGCGACACGAGCGCCTCGGCAATTCGATCGAGCGTACGCGCGATCGGTACACCGCTCTGCAGCGCCAGCGACCAGGCAGCCGCAAGCACCCGCCACTCAGGGTCGCCGACGGCGGCGAGCGCGGCCTCACTCGACTGCCCTGCAGCTATGCGGCCGGCAATATCGGCCAACTCCTCAGGTGCGCCAGGCTCTTCTCCGAGCACCCGCCAGACTTTGGCCGAGGGAACGCCACCGCCCAGAAGCGACGCGGCCCGCAGCGCTGCCGTCGCCGCCACCGAGCGCGCCTTCTCTTCGGCTGAGCCCTCACGCCGACCTTCAGCGCCCCCGCCTCCCCCAGTACGGCCCCATCGCGACCACATCACGCAACCTCCGTGATGCTGAGCACCCCGTCACGAAGCAGAAATCTGCCGATCGCGACGAGGCGATGCGATCCGGTTGCGGTTCGCTCGAGATGCACCACGAAGTGCAGGGCCGCGCACACCTGGCGAGCGAGCGCGGAGGCTGATAACCCGCCGAGCGCTCCGAGGGCCTCGAGCCTTGCAGGTACATCGGTGAGGCTCGAGGCGTGCAACGTACCGGCACCCCCATTGTGCCCGGTGTTGAGTGCGGTGAGCAGGGTCAAGAGTTCTGGTCCGCGGCACTCCCCCAGCACGATGCGGTCGGGCCGCATGCGTAGCGCCTCACGCAGCAATCGGTCGAGCGACAGCGCACCGACTCCCTCACTATTGGCCTGCCTGGCTTCGAGTGCCACCCAGTGCCGATGCGTGAGCCGCAGTTCGGCGACGTCTTCAATGGTGATCACGCGCTCGTGCTCAGGAACAAGATCGAGCAACGCGGCGAGCACGGTGGTCTTCCCGCTTCCGGTGCTCCCGGTGACCAGTAGGTTCGAGTGCCCGGCCACGGCCGAGCTCAGCAGCTCCCGCTGCCTCGAGTTGCAGAACCCCGCAGAGGTGAGCTGTGCGAAATCGAGCGGGGCGATCCTCGGCACCCGAATCGATATCGCCGCGCCCGTCACGCTCGCCGGCGGCAGCACGGCGTGCACGCGGATTCCGTCGCCGAGGCGCACGTCGGCGCAGGGATTCAGTTCGTCAAGATGTCTGCCCCCGGCCGCGATCAGCCCGACCGCCGTCGCACGCACTGCTTCGGGCGAGGCTCGCCACTCGGGCAATTGACGCAGAAGGCCCCCGTAGTCAAACCACAGCTGTCCCTCACCTCCGACCACGTGAATCAGCACATCGCGCAACTCAGGCCAGTCGAGCATCGACAGCAGCCCACCAAACGCCCGAGCTGCTTCAATGCTGAGCGCAGAACTTCGTGGCGCAGCGGGCACCGCCGGGGCCTGCCAAATCGACTGCCGCGTGGGGCTCAGGTGCGCGGGCGGATCGCCCGATCTGGCTACATACATACGGCAAGCCAACACCCTGCCGACACCCTGGCCTGACCACTCCCAGAAATCTGTGGAGAACCCTGATTTGGCCGGCTTGTGAGCGACAAGTCGGCCTTCATGAGCGGTACTGCGGCCGACTATCACGTTGACATCCCCACAGCACACGCGCGCGAAACGCAGAGCACCAAAGCTTGCCGCGGCGAAGAATATATTTTACGCTGGATCCACGCGCACACAGGGGTGCGCGCAGAACAGAGGGTGACGGCGCATATGTCAGACACGACCGCTAACGGCACGATCGAAAGCTACTCGCTCGAGGTAGAAAGCTACCCCCCGAGCGCGGAGTTCAAGGCCCAGGCGAATCTGAACGACCCGGCGGTTTACTGGAAGGCCGCCGAAGACCCCCAAGGCTACTGGGCAAGCCGTGCTCGCGAACTGCAGTGGACGAAACCCTTCACCGAGGTGCTCGACTGGTCGAACCCGCCTTTCGCAAAGTGGTTTCAAGACGGCGAGCTCAACGTCGCCGCGAACTGTCTCGACCGGCACGTCGCCGCCGGCATCGGTGACCGCGTGGCGCTCTACTTCGAGGGGGAGCCGGGCGATACCCGCACCTACACCTACGGCGAGCTGACTCACGAGGTGAAGCGCGCGGCAAACATGCTCACCGCGCTCGGCGTCGAGCAGGGCGACCGGGTCGCGATCTACATGCCGATGATCCCCGAGACCGTCATCGCGATGCTCGCCTGCGCACGCCTCGGCGCGGCCCACTCGGTCGTCTTCGGCGGGTTCAGCGCGGAGAGCCTCAGAAGCCGCATCGACGACGCCGAGGCCGAACTCGTCATCACCGCCGACGGCGGCCACCGAAAGGGCCGCGTCTCGGCGCTCAAGCCCACCGTCGACGATGCCCTGCGGCTCGATAACACCGACGGCAAGCCGAGCACGGTCAAGAAGGTGCTTGTCGTCAAGCGCGGTGGCAACGAGGTCGAGATGCAGGCCGGTCGCGATCTGTGGTGGCACGACGAGATCTCGGCCTACGACGGCGAGCACACCACAAAGGGCTTCCCCGCAGAGAACCCGCTCTTTATCCTGTACACGAGCGGCACGACTGGCAAGCCGAAGGGCATTCTGCACACGAGCGGCGGCTACCTGACCCAGGCATCAGCCACGCACCGCGACGTCTTCGACCTGAAGGCCGAAACCGACGTCTACTGGTGCACCGCAGATGTCGGTTGGGTCACCGGCCACAGCTATGTCGTCTACGGGCCGCTCGCGAACGGCGCCACCCAGGTGATCTACGAGGGCACCCCGGATACCCCCGACTGGGGTCGCTGGTGGCAGATCGTCGAGAAGTACAAGGTCTCGATTCTTTACACCGCGCCCACCGCGATTCGCTCGTGCATGAAGGTGGGCCGCCAGGTTCCAGAACAGTACGACCTGTCGAGCATTCGCGTGCTCGGCTCGGTCGGCGAACCCATCAACCCCGAGGCATGGCGCTGGTACCACGAGGTCATCGGCGCCGGCAAGGCGCCCATCGTCGACACCTGGTGGCAGACCGAGACCGGCGCGATCATGATCGCTCCCCTGCCCGGCCTCACGAACCTCAAGCCGGGCAGCGCCCAGGCTGCGCAGCCCGGTATCGATGTGAACGTGGTCGATGACGACGGCAACCGTGTCGATCGCGGTCAGGGCGGGCTGCTCACGATCAGGCACCCGTGGCCCTCGATGGTGCGCACTATCTGGGGTGACGATCAACGTTTCATCGACACCTACTGGGAGAAGTTCGGCGACCAGTACTTCGCCGGCGACGGCGCGAGAGTCGACGAAGACGGTGATGTCTGGCTGCTCGGGCGCGTTGATGACGTGATGAACGTCTCGGGGCATCGACTCTCGACCACCGAGATCGAGTCGTCTCTCGTCGAGCATCACGCGGTCGCCGAGGCCGCCGTGGTTGGCGCAGACGACGAAACCACTGGTCAGGCAGTCGTAGCCTTCGTCATTCTGAAGTCGCAGCAGCAGCTACTCAGCGAGGCCGAGGCCGAAGCCGAGCTCAAGAAGCACGTGGCCGCGCAGATCGGTGCGATCGCAAGGCCTCGGCAGGTGTTCGTCGTGAACGAGCTGCCGAAGACGCGCTCGGGCAAGATCATGCGTCGTCTGCTCAAGCAGGCAGCCGAGGGCAAGGAGATCGGCGACACCACGACGCTCGCCGATACGGCAGTCATGCAGACGATTTCGCTGCGAGTTCGCGAGGAGCAGGCTGCGGCAAAGCAGTAGCCCACACATACAAGAGGGGCGAGGATCACGCGGTGTGATCCTCGCCCCTCTTTATTGAGTAAGTTCTACTCCGAGGTCTCGAATACGAACTCGATCTCAACCGGAGCATCGAGCGGCAGCACCGAAACGCCGACTGCTGAGCGAACGTGGATGCCGGTATCGCCGAAGACGCGGCCGAGGAACACCGAGGCGCCGTTCGCGACCGCGGGCTGGCCGGTGAACGACGGGTCAGACGCGACGAACGCGGTAACCTTCACGACCTGGGTGATCTTGTCGAGCGAGCCGAGCACGCCGCGGGCCGCAGCGAGACCGTTGAGCGCGCACTGGCGCGCGAGATCCTCGGCCTCTTCGGGCGAAACCTCAGCACCCACCTTGCCGGTCTTCGGCAGCGCACCCTCTACGAACGGAAGCTGACCGCTCGTGTAGATGAGGTTGCCGCGGCGCAGTGCCGGCACATACGCGGCCACTGGGGCTGCGACCTCGGGAACTTCGTAGCCCAGCTCGCGCAGGCGTTCTTCGATGACTGACATGCTCAGCCCTTTCTCTTCAAATATGCGACGTTGCCGCCGGCGGGGCCCTCAATGATCTGCACGAGCTCCCACCCCTGGGCACCCCAGTTGTTCAGAATGGTTGCCTCGTTGTGCAGCAGCAGTGGGGTCACAAAATACTCCCACTTGGGCGACTCGGTGCCACCGCCGTTCTCGGCCGATTCGCTCATCGGGCGCTCCTTTGGTTGTCTTCTGGGTATTGCGTGGGCCAGCCTCGCAGCACATCTAGCGGGTGCTGCGAGGCTGCTCGCACCGCGCGGGCGTGCGAAATTCTCAGCCACGTCGCTTACGCTTAATCTTATGGCTTCATCGTCTTCCAACTCGGGTGCCCGCGGCGGCAACGTACGCACTGCCAAGCCCCGCACCCCCAGTGGCGCAATCGGCGGCTTTCTCGGCGCCATCATCATGAGCGTCGTTGCAGGCGTGCTCGTCACCGTCGCGGTCACGCCTGTTGTGGCTATCAGCGGCTACGCCGCGAACTCGGCCATCAGCGTCTTCGAGAACTTGCCAGGCCATCTCGACCCGGGCCAGCTCGCGCAGCCATCAACGATTCTTGCGAAGAACTCCGCCGGCGAAGATGTGAAGCTCGCCGACTTCTTCGCGCAGAACCGTGAGATGGTCGGCTGGGACGCGATCTCGCAGTATGTGAAGGACGCAGCGGTTTCGACAGAGGATCCGCGTTTCTACACGCACAACGGTGTCGACGTGCTCGGCCTCGGCCGCGCAGTGCTCGGCCAACTGAAGGGCAGCGATGCGGGCGGCGCCTCCACCATCACGATGCAGTACGTTCGCAACGTGCTGGTGCAGCGCGCCGAGGCGATTATCGACGAGGATGAGCGCGAGAAGGCGTATGACGAGGCCATGGCTCAGACCACTGAGCGCAAGCTGCAAGAGATTCGTTATGCGGTCAGCATCGAGAAGAAGTACTCGAAAGACGAGATTCTGCTCGGCTACCTCAACATCGCGCTCTTCGGCCGCAACATCTATGGCATCGAATCGGCCGCGCAGTCGTACTACGGCAAGCCGGCGAAAGACCTCACCCTCGGTGAGGCTGCCAGCCTTATCGCCATCGTGCAGTTTCCGTCAGACCTGAACCTCAGCACCGACGAGAACATTCCAGATAATCAGGTACGCCGCGACTACGTGCTGAAGCGCATGCTCGACGCGAAGCGTATTACGCAGCAGCAGTACGACGAGGCTGTCGCCACCGACGTTGTGCCGAATCGCACCTACCGCGAGTCGGGCTGTTCGGTCGCAGAGACCAACTACGGCCTTGGCCACTTCTGCGACTACGTGCAGCGCTACATCGAGCTCGACCCGGCGTTTGGCAACACCCCTGAAGAGCGCCACTTCAACTTCTTGCGCGGCGGCTACCAGATTCAGACGACGATCAACCTCGACATGCAGGCTGAGACCCTCGCAGCGATCCGCGGCAACATTCCGCAGACCATGGATGGCATCGACATCGGCGCCGCCGCTTCGAGCGTGCAGGCCGGTACCGGGCGCGTGCTCATGATGGCGCAGAACAGGCCGTTCAGCGCCGATCCAGACGTGCTCGCCGCCAACCCCGGCTATACGAGCATCAACTACAACACCGACTACGAATACGGTGGTTCGAGCGGCTTCCAGGTCGGCTCGACCATGAAGGTGTTCACGCTTGCCGAGTGGATTCGAGCCGGCAACTCTGTGAACGACAGCGTGAACGGCAACGGTCGCACCGTGAGCCTCAACTCGTTCAGGGCGAGCTGCCTCGGCGGCGTTTACGGCGGTGGCAACTACACGTTCAAGAACGATGCCGGTGAGGCACCTGGCAACACCACTGTCATGAACGGCACCGCGCAGTCACTCAACGGTGTGTTCGTCTCGATGCAGCAGAAGCTCGACCTCTGCGACACGGTAAAGCTCGCCGAGAGCCTCGGCGTGCACCGCGCAATCGAGATGCCCGAAGACAGTGGCACCTCGAACGCGGGCACGCGCAATCTCACCATCGTGCCGTCGCTCGCATTCGCGGGCACCGACGAGATCGCGCCCCTGACCATGGCGGCTGCCAACGCTGCCTTCGCCGCGAACGGCGTCTTCTGCACCCCGGTTCCGATCGACGCGATCACCGACGCCGAGGGCAAAGAGGTGAACTTCACGAAGAGCAAGTGCGGCGAGGCGCTCTCGCCCGATGTCGCGGCGGGCGTGCTCTACGCGCTGCAGGGCGTGGTGCGCAACGGCACCATGTCGCACTCGCGCTCGAACTACGGCGTTCCGCACTTCGGCAAGTCGGGCACCACCGACAGTGCCGTTGATCGCTGGAACACCGGCGGCAGCAGCACTGTCGCGACCGCGGTCTGGACCGGCAACGTCGTGGGCAAGGTCTCGCTGAACAGTACGGGCCTTGGTCGCCCCGAGCGCGCAATCTATAACGCCGCGATGGACGCGGCCGACCGCATCTACGGCGGCACGGAGTTCCCCGATCCGCCGCGCACCGCGACCGAGCGGGTGATGGTCGGTGTTCCCGATGTCACCGGCAAGTCGTACGCCGAGGCAGAGCAGATTCTGACTGCGGCCGGATTCGGTGTGGTGAACGGTGGCGAGGTCGACTCGAACGTCGCTGCAGGTCTCGTGGCGAGCACGAACCCCACCGGAGAAGCGGGTCGCGGCTCTGACGTCACCGTCTACGTCAGCAACGGCGCATTGAAGGTGATTCCGAGCGGACTTGTGGGGCAGAAGGCCAGCGACGCACAGGCGTCACTCGTGAGCGCCGGGTTCACCAACGTTGACGTTGCGTGTTCGCCCCCTGCACCTGGGAGCCCGCCGCCCAACATCAACAACCGCAACGTTGAGAGCGTCAACCCCGGTGAGGGCCAGGCTGCGAATCCCGCAAACCAAGTCACTCTGTACGTCAAGTGTTCATAAGAAGCAGGACCGGCCTNNGCAGCCCTCGGCGTCGCCGCCTGGTCGACTCTGGTTGAGCCCCGCCTGTTCACGCTGCGCAGGCACACGCTGCCTGTGCTGCCCGAGGGCTCGGCGCCCCTGAGGGTGCTCCAGCTGAGCGACCTGCATCTCGCGCCCTGGCAGCACCGAAAGATCGAGTGGGTGCGTGGCCTCGTCGAGCTGCGCCCAGATCTGGTGGTGCTCACCGGCGACCTGATGGGCCACCGCCTCGCCCGTGGCCCCCTGCTGCACACGCTGAGCGCGTTCGCAGACGCTGACATTCCGACGGTGTTCGTGCACGGCTCAAACGACTACTACTCACCGATCGCGAAGAACCCGTTCGTCTATCTGAGCGCCCCCAGCAGAACCGGCACACGTTCGCCCGATCTCGATAACGAGGCGCTGACCCGCGGCATGACCGCGCTCGGCTTTATCGACCTCAACAACCGGGCGCAGCGGCTTACGCTTCGCGGCACCGAGATTGAGCTCATCGGCCTGAACGACCCCCATATCGGCTACGACGACGTTGCGGCGCTCGACGCGTCAATCAAGAGCCTGGCTGAGGTATCGGAGCAAGCCGCAACCCTCCTCGGCGTGGTGCACGCCCCCTACCAGCAAGCGCTCGGCCAGCTGCTCGACCGCAAGGTCTCGGCGATCTTCGCCGGTCACACTCACGGCGGTCAGGTGCGCATGCCAGGTGTTGGTGCGCTCACCTCGAACTGTGACCTGCCGGTGCAACAGGCGCGCGGCCTGAGCGTGTGGTACGACGCCGAGCACGCGGCGTTCCTGAACGTCAGCGCGGGCCTCGGAGCGTCGGTGTATGCGCCGATCCGGTTCGCTTGCCGCCCCGAGGCGAGCCTCATCACCCTCGAGGCTGAGCGTTAGATTCAGCGCCAACACAACAGCTTGGCAACGGCCGAGCCGCGAACGCGATGCTCCATCGTCACGCAAGCCACGGCAATAGTGCGCGATTTGCGGCCTCAGCGCGAAGGAGACCGCAAATCGCGCACTATTGTTGCAAAGACCTCAGCTCGCCAGGCGAGCGGCCACGACCTCGGCGATCTGCACAGCGTTCAGCGCGGCGCCCTTGCGCAAGTTGTCGTTCGAGATGAACATCGAAAGACCTCGGCCCGCCGGGGCGCTTTGATCCTCGCGAATACGACCGACATACGACGGGTCGTTCCCCGCGGCCTCGAGCGGAGTAGGTACATCGCTCAGCTCGACGCCGGGAGCGCTCGCGAGCACCTCACGTGCGCGGTCGGCCGAAATCTCGTTCGCAAACTCGACGTTGATCGAGAGCGAGTGCCCGGTGAACACCGGCACGCGCACGCAGGTTCCCGAGACGAGCAACTCTGGCAGTTCGAGAATCTTGCGGCTCTCGTTGCGAAGCTTCTTCTCTTCGTCGGTCTCACCCTCACCGTCGTCAACGATCGAACCGGCAAGCGGCAGCACATCGAAGGCGATGGTCTTGGCGTAGATCTCGGGAGCAGGAAACTCAATCGCACTGCCGTCGTGCACCAGGCTCTCGATGCCACCCTGTTCGAGGGCAGCGGTCACCTGACCAGCGAGCTCGCGGGCGCCCGCGAGCCCTGAGCCCGACACCGCCTGAAAGGTCGTGACGATCAGGCGCTCGAGGCCGGCTGCCTCGTCGAGGGCCTTGAGCGCGGGCATCGCCGCCATCGTGGTGCAGTTCGGGTTGGNNGCGTGCGGGTTCACCTCGCTGACGACGAGTGGCACCGTGGGGTCCATGCGCCAGGCGCTCGAGTTATCGATGACGATCGCGCCCGCGTCGGCGAACTTCTGCGCGTACTCTCGTGAAGCTGCGCCGCCAGCAGAGAACAGCGCGATGTCGATGCCAGCGGGATCAGCCGTCTCTACGTCTTCGACGGTGATCTGCTCGCCTCGAAACTCGATCGTGGTGCCGGCCGAGCGGGCGCTCGAAAAGAGGCGCAGGGATGCGATCGGAAAGTCGCGCTGATCGAGCAGGCCGCGCATGACGGTGCCGACCTGACCGGTCGCACCGACGACAGCAACGTTGAACTGGGTGGTCATGGCTGTGCTCCTAGCGTCCGGTGCCTGCGTGAACGATGGCTTCGGTGTCGGCGTCGAGGCCGAAGGCGGTGTGCAGCGCGCGCACCGCGTCTTCCATCACGTCGGCGCGAGTCACGACCGAGATGCGAATCTCGCTCGTCGAGATCATCTCGATATTGATGCCCGCGTCGAACAGCGCGCGGAACAGCTGCGCAGAGACGCCCGACGCATCGCGCATACCCGCACCGACGACGGCAACCTTGGCGATCTGGTCGTCGTACTGCAGCCGCGCATAGCCGATCAGCTCACGCTCTGCTTCGAGCGCCTCGACGACCCGGCGGCCCTCGGTGAGGGGTACGGTGAACGAGATATCGGTGCGGTTCTCGGCAGAGACGTTCTGCACGATCATGTCAATGTTCGCGTTCGTCTTCGCGACCAGCTCGAAAATCTGCGCGGCCTTGCCGGGCACGTCGGGCACACCGCCGACGGTCACCTTTGCCTCGTTCTTCTCGAAGGCGATACCTGTGATGATCGGCTCTTCCACCTTTTCCCCCTTCGGGTGACCCTTCGTCGGGTCGTAGACGATTGTGCCCTCGTCGTTCGAGAACGACGAGCGAACATGCAGCGCGACGCCGTGGCGCCTCGCGTACTCTACGGCGCGCAGGTGCAGCACCTTCGCGCCTGATGCGGCAAGCTCGAGCATCTCTTCCGAGGTGATCGAGTTGATCTTGCGGGCCCGCGAAACGACGCGAGGGTCGGTTGTGTAGATGCCGTCGACGTCGGTGTAGATCTCGCACACATCGGCGTCGAGCGCGGCGGCCAGGGCCACAGCTGTTGTGTCGGATCCCCCGCGCCCCAGCGTGGTGATGTCACCGGTGCCGCGGTTGAAACCCTGAAACCCTGCGACGATCGCGACTGATCCCTCGTCGAGCGCCTCGCGTACTCTGCGCGGGGTGACGTCGACGATCTTCGCCGAGCCGTGCTCAGCGGTGGTGATCATGCCGGCCTGGCTGCCCGTGAACGAGAGCGCGTCAACGCCCATGCCCTTGATCGCCATCGCGAGCAGCGCCATCGAGATGCGTTCGCCCGCGGTCAGCAGCATGTCGAGCTCGCGGGGCGCCGGAATCGGCGTGACCTCTGCGGCGAGGTCGAGCAGCTCGTCGGTCGTGTCACCCATCGCGCTCACTGCGACGACCACGTCGTTGCCCGCGCGACGGGTTTCGACGATGCGTTTGGCGACGCGCTTGATGCTTTCGGCATCGGCAACCGAGGATCCGCCGAACTTCTGCACGATCAATGCCACGCGCGCCTCCTCTGTGTGCCGCCCGAATATATAAGCCAGCTTTCAGTCTATCGCGAGTACATATGCCGCATCATGCACCGGCGCCGTACATCGGGGTAGGTGCATGCTCTGGCAGGAGCATCGCATGACGGCGCATGTGAATGATCGGAAACAGAATCGCCCCGACAACTGCGAGCCCGAGGCCAGAGCACAGCACGATCACGCCGATCGCGCGCGAGAGAAGATCGGGCGGCAACATGATGAGCAACACGACACCCACGAGTGCAGCGATCACGCCGATCGCGATGACCACCCACGCCATGACCTTCAGCACGCGAAACGTCTTTGCACCTCCGTGGGTCGGGCGAATTCGGTTGGCCTCGACAACGTATTCGCCCCAGCGCACGCCCGACCACCAGCGACTCAGCCTCGGCGTCAGCGCAATCCATGCGGCACCGTCACCCTCGGCTCGACCCGGAAGCGGCTGGACGATCGAGTCGAGAACCTCGGCGCCGGCCAGGGGCGCCGGCCTGCTGCGCACGATGGAGAGGGCAATGGCTGCACTCATCCAGAACGCACCGAGAAGCAGCGGCCCGATACCCGCGAACGCCATGCCCGACGACATCGTTGAGAGCAAAAGCTGCATCAACCCGAGCGCGAGAAAGATCGCACCGAACACGTAAGCGATGCCTGGCGGCTCGGTCGCGTACCAGTTGCCGCGCGGGCCACGACTTCCGATCGAATAGGGAGCCCAGTGCTGTCCGTCCCACCAGCGCACCTCGCTGACGCCCGGCACCGGGTACCAGCCCGGCTGAGGGCCGCTGCTAGCGGACGCCACTGGCGCCGCGTGCACCGACTGGGGCGCTTGAAAAACCCGTGGGGCCTGCGTCGCCGACGATACCTGGGCCGGCGCATCGCACTCGTGTTCTGTCCACTGCGTGCCGTCCCACCAGCGAAGCTTGCCGGGGTTTTGTGAGGCGTACCATCCTGCGGGGGCAGTCATCGGTCCTCCTTATCTCGGGGTTTGCATCAAGCGTTTACGACATCTTGGTGCGGCCCTCGAACGCACGCCCAAGGGTGACCTCGTCGGCGAACTCCAAGTCGCCGCCGACGGGAAGGCCAGATGCGAGGCGAGAGACCGGCACCTCAATCGAGGTGAGCAGTCGCGAGAGATAGGCTGCGGTTGCCTCGCCCTCAAGATTTGGGTCAGTGGCGAGGATCACCTCGCGCACCGGGTCTTCTCCCTCGCTCGGTGCGAGACGCCGCATGAGCTGCGCAATGCTGAGATCGTCTGGCCCAATGCCGTCGATCGGACTGATCGCACCGCCGAGCACGTGGTACAGGCCGCGGAACTGCCTCGTGCGTTCGATTGCGACCACGTCTTTCGGCTCTTCGACCACGCAGATCAAACCCTGATCGCGGCGTGGGTCACGACAAATCGAGCATCGCTCTTGCTCGGTGATATTGCCGCACTGGTCGCAGAAGTGCACACGCTCTCGCACTTCGGTGAGCAGCTCGGCGAGGTGCGACACGTCGAAGCTCTGAGTCTGCAGAATGTGAAACGCGATGCGCTGGGCAGATTTGGGCCCGATTCCAGGGAGCCTACCGAACTCGTCGATCAGGTCTTGAACGATTCCGTCGTACATGTGCGTTGCTTACCTTTCGAAGCCCTCGGGCAGCGGGCGTTCTTCTACGAATCTGGCTCCCAGCACCTCGCGCACCACTGACTCTCCGTAGCGGGTAAAGCCCGGAGACTCGCGACGTTTGGGTTCTTCTGTGGGCGATACGGAAGCTGTCTGCGGCGCAGGTGCTGAAGCAGGTGCTGGTGCTGGTGCTGGTGCTGGTGCCGCCACCACAGGTGTCGCCACTTGCGGGCGCTCAACCGCCGGTTCTGGTTCTGGCTCGGGCTCGGGCTCGGGCTCGGGCTCGTAGTCAGGCTCGGGCTCGTAGTCGGGCTCTGAGTAGTCGTCAGGAGGAGGCGCGGGAAGGTCTGGCATCTCGGCGTCCGACAGCCGCTCGGGCCGCGAGCTCTCAGTTGTTTCAGCAGCAGAGTCGGCTGCAATAGATGCCGGCGGTTCTGCCTGGGTGCTCGGCGGTGCTGGCGCGGGTGCCTCAGCCGTTAGAGAGGGCTCCTGAGGTGCTTCGTCGCCGCCCTCGCGGTCGGCGAACATCGGTCGCACCCCCTGTGGCAGCGGCCTCGGCATGTATTTCACGCTGATGCCGAAGGCTCCCACCAGCGCCTCGCGCAAGGGCCCCGCACCACTCGTCTTGAACGCGTCGAGATCTGCCTTCGAGGCGAACCCGATCGTCAGCATCTCGCCTTCGATCGCGAGGGGCTGTGCCTGGCGCACCGCGTTCCAGGCTTCGCGGTCACTCTCGAGCAACTCGTCGAGCAGGTCTGGCCAGGTCTCGAGCATCTCGTCGAGACCGATTGCTTCGGCAACAGGGGCGCTTGGCACCTCTGCCTGGATCGGGGCCGCGGGCTGAGCCTGTTGGGTCGGTGCCACTTCAGGCTCGCGGGCTGGCGCTGGCGCTGCTGGCGCCGCCGGAGCCGCTGAGGGCTGCTCTGCGAGAGTCTTCGAGGCTCCGCCAAGTGGAACCATGGGCGGCCGGGAGGTGCCCGATTCGTCGTTCTTCAAGAATTCGCGGGCCGACTTCATCGTCGCGATCAGGTCGACCGCGTTAGCTGATGGTGCGGGCGCAGCCGATGCGGCAGGAGCGCCCGATGCGGCGGGAGCGCCTGCAGGGGCGACCGGCGCCGCAGCCTGCTTTGGAGCAGAAANNGGCCGGGACCGGCGCGGCAGCGGGAGGGACGCTCGGCGCGGCTTGCTGTGCAGCAGCGGCAGGGGCGGCGGCGGTAGCTCCCGATGTGGCGGCAGGAGTGGAGCGGACGGCGGGGGCAGCCGCGGCAGCAGCCACAGGGGCAACCCCGGTAGCCAGCAGCGCTCGCGCCACCATCAGCTCGAGGTGCAGGCGCGGCGCGGTCGCACCCACCATCGTGTCGAGCGTGCCGCTCACGACGTCGGCAATGCGCGAAAGCTGGCCATAGCTAAACGCCTGCGACTGGTTGAACATGCGTTCGAGCTGGTCGTCGGGCACCCCGCGAAATACCGCCGAAGCCCCATCAACGGTGGTCGCCGAGATCACGATCAGATCGCGTAGGCGCTCGAGCAGATCCTCGACGAAACGACGCGGGTCTTGCCCCGTCTGCACGACGCGATCCGTCGCAGCAAATGCCGGGGCCGAGTCGCCCGAACCGAGGGCCTGCACGGCCTCATCGATCAGCTCTGCACTCGTGAACCCGAGCAGACCGGTCGCGCGTTCGAGCGTCACTGACGTGCCCTCACTGCCCGCGATGAGCTGATCGAGTATCGAGAGCGTGTCTCGCACCGAGCCACCGCCCGAGCGCACCACGAGCGCCAGCACGCCTGGCTCGACCTGCACGCCCTCGCTGTCGCAGAGCTGCTGTACGTAGTCGATGAGAGCGCCGGGCGCGATCAGTCTGAACGGGTAGTGGTGGGTGCGCGAACGAATCGTGCCGATGACCTTCTCGGGCTCGGTCGTCGCGAAGATGAACTTCACGTGCGGCGGCGGCTCTTCGACAATCTTGAGCAGCGCGTTGAAGCCGCCGGAGGTCACCATGTGCGCCTCGTCGATGATGAAGATCTTGAAGCGGTCGCGGGCAGGAGCGAACACGGCACGTTCGCGCAGCTCGCGAGCATCGTCGACACCGCCGTGGCTCGCGGCGTCGATCTCGACCACGTCGAGCGACCCCCCACCGTCGCGGCTGAGTTCGACGCAACTTGGGCAGGTGCCGCACGGGGTATCGGTCGGGCCCTCGGCGCAGTTGAGGCAGCGCGCGAGAATACGAGCAGAGGTGGTCTTGCCGCAGCCGCGGGGGCCGCTAAACAGGTAGGCGTGCCCGATACGGCCGGTGCGCAATGCCGTCATTAAGGGCTCGGTCACGTGAGCCTGACCGATCATCTCGGAAAAAGCCTCTGGCCGGTAACGGCGATACAGTGCGGTAGCCACGCATCAATGCTACTTGCCCCGTGTGACATTCGGCGGCGAGCGCAGTCGCCGCGAGACTGGTTAGCCTGCGAGGGCGTCGAGCCGCCACCCTTCAAGGCGCCGCTGGCCTTCAATGCGTCCCAGTTCCCATCTCGCCCCTGGGTGCGCACGATACCAGCGCAGCGCAGTGTAGAGCGCGTCGCTCGGCACCTTGTAGCCAGTAGCCGCAAGCATCTGCACGTCACCGGCGAAGCCTGATCCTCGGTCGAGCTGCAACTTGATCCACGTGACCGGGCTTCGGGTATTGCCTGCGGTCGCCACCTGCGGCTCGATCGAAACGATCCGGTCCCAAGGAATCTCGACGTCGATTCCGGGCATGCGCACGGCGATGCCCGACTGCCCGAGAGCCACGCCACTTGGCCGCGTGCCAAAGCTGCCGTTTCGCACTCTTCGGCCGACGAGCAGCACTGAGAGCCACGTGCACAGCGCGCCGAACAGCACCAGCAACACCGTGCCGATCACGACTCCACCGAAGCCCGATCCCTCGTTTTGCAACGGCACGATCCCGATCAGTTGCAGCACGCCGAAGACGGCCGCGCCGACCAACACCAGCGTTCCCCAGACGAAGCCGAGCAGCAGCGGTAGCCTGCCAGCTCGGGTGGCCGCCAAGTGCACCCACGAGTCGGCCGTGGGCCGTTCGGCTCGGGTCAG
The DNA here is from genome assembly GCA_002336855.1 of Leucobacter sp. UBA1945. GTDB lineage: Bacteria > Actinomycetota > Actinomycetes > Actinomycetales > Microbacteriaceae > Leucobacter. The sequence continues at coordinate 24,895 of DDEV01000108.1, forward strand.
AACGGTGGCATTGATGTAGCGAAAGCTTCGCCGAGGATCGCGTTCGGGGACAACCCCGAACGCCAGCAGCAGCAAGACTCCGAGCACATTGAACGCAAGAAACGAGAACAGCAGCTCGCCTTTGGCGAGGTGCTGCACGATGGTCGTGACGCCGACTGCCCCGAACACCACAGCCATCGTGATTGCACCACCTTTGGTGGCCCCACCCTTGGCCGCCTGCGACGCGTGCCGTTGCGGGAACGGGTAGCGCTCGAAGCCTTCGGTCATAGTGTCATCAGATTAGCGCAACGCGACAGGGGCGGGGCGGCGGCGCTTT
>DDEV01000012.1 GCA_002336855.1 Leucobacter sp. UBA1945
CGGTCGTGGTGCACGGCGGCGGCCCACAGATCAGCGACATGCTGCGCCGACTCGACATTCAGAGCGAGTTTCGGGGCGGCTACCGGGTGACGACGCCCGAGGCGATGGACGTGGTGCGCATGGTGCTCACTGGCAAGGTGAACCCCGAGCTCGTCGAACAGATTAACGCCCACGGCCCGTTTGCCGCGGGCACCACGGGCGAAGACGCCGGGCTTTTCATCGGCCGCCGCCGTGACCCGATCGAGGTCGATGGTGAGCCGGTCGACCTCGGGCAGGTCGGCGACGTGATCGGGGTGCGCACTGAGCCGGTGCTCGCGTTGCTCGAGGCCGGCTTGATTCCGGTGATCGCGGGTATTGCGCCCGACAAGGATCGCCCGGGCGAGTCACTCAATATCAACGCCGATGCGGCAGCGGGTGCGCTGGCAACCGCTCTCGGCGCCGAGAAGCTCGTGATTCTGACCGATGTCGCGGGGCTCTACTCGAACTGGCCCGACCGCGATTCTCTCGTGTCGAGCATCACCGCAGACGAGCTCGAGGCACTGCTGCCCGGGCTTGAGTCGGGCATGATTCCGAAGATGCGCGCCTGTCTCGACGCGGTGAGCAGCGGGGTACAGAAGGCGGCCATTATTGACGGGCGCGAGCCGCATTCGGTGCTGCTTGAGATATTCACCGCGCGGGGCATCGGCACTGAGGTGACCAGGTAGTTTGCGGCGTCTGGCTGGACCGAACGAGTAATGGTCTTGGTCGCTTTGCGGCCAAACCTCACGGTAAGGTCGACCACATTTGCGGCAATGGTACGAACTTCTGTGCGTCGCTTGATGAGCGCTTGGTGAGCGATTGCGCTGTGCAATTAAGTAGTGGTCGTAACGCTCTCTTGGCGTGCTTACACGCCTCAAAGCTGCCCGATGCACGAGGCCCCATCATGCGCACGAACAATTGGGCTCTGGCCCGTCAACTGTTGCCTGACGAGAACTCCCAAATGCGAGCAACGCAAATGCTTGTCGAGCGAACCGCCGGGACGCTTTTGTTACCTATTCGATATCGCCCGAACAGGTGCCTGGACGAGGTGGATGATCTTGATGGGTGAGTGCGGCCTGCAGAGACCGCACTGTCGAGATTCGGGGTATTCGTTCAGGTACCGTCCTAATTACGTGAGCAGGAAGCGGAATCATCTTGCGTGGTTTCGGGGCCGCCCGGCCTGGCACTGGACACGCACTTCGACTTCTCAACTTGAGAATCATCACCAATTGGGGGAACAATATGCGTACTATCAAGCAGTACCTCGAAGCCGCAAAGGCTCGTAAGGAAAACGGTGAGGCGGGCTTCTCGCTCGTCGAGCTCATCGTCGTCGTCGTGATCCTCGGCATCCTCGCCGCGGTCGCAATCCCGATCTTCAATGGGATTCAGGCAAAAGCGGAGGAGAACGCTGCTAAGGCAGCTGTTGCAAATGCGGCGGCTCAGGGCACTGCAGAGGTTGCAATGGGCAGCGCTCCGACCACGCCTGTAACCACAGACCAATTTACGATTGTCGTTTCCGGCACGGCCGACCAGGTTGACACGGTCTGTGCCTCAACCACTGTAAACAGTGTGGAATACAAGTCAGGCCCCGGCTGCGCCTAGACAAACAGTTGATTAGGTAGCTAATGCTGCCGGGCCTCGGCGAAGGATGCAGCGATGAATTCGTGTATCGAGCAATCGCCGGGGCCATCACATTCCTAGGACTATCGTTTGGACGAGGGAAGATGACCAAAGAGCACGGCCATGAGCTTTTGAACCAAGACGAGGGGTTCTCGCTGGTAGAACTCATTGTCGTGGTAGTGATCTTGGGAGTCCTCGCTGCTATTGCAGTTCCTATCTTCAGCGGTATTCAGTCCAAATCAGAAGAGAACGCGACTAGTGCCATTGCGGCAACCGCGGCCACTGCGGCCGTCGCGGATCTTGCAAACGAGCATGCTCTTGGTAGCAATCCTGTCGTGGACACAAAATTCACCGCAATCTGGGTGGGCGGTGTTCCCACAACACCTGACAGAGTTTGTGTCGAGGTAACCCATATCTCAAGCGGGTACAAGGCTGAGTCTGGCCCGGGTTGTCTGTGACGTAAGACCAGGTCTTGATCTAAACCACAGTAGGGAGGAAGAAATGCCGGCGAATGGCACTAGATCCTTCGACGCTGAGAGACCGATGGAACAGGGCTTCAGCCTGGTCGAGATTGTTGTGGCGATGCTGCTGTTTGCCGTGATCGCACTCGGCGTCTTACCTTTGCTGATCAGCGGCACCCAGCTCACAGTGAGCAACAGCGAGAGCGTGCGGGGCAAAGCAGCTGTGCAGCAAAAGCTCTCTGCGATCCAACGCTATTACCCGACTGACCAGACAGTGCAGGTTGAAACCTCGCGCCCCGTTGGCCAGACCCGAGATTGCAGCGCCCTGCCAACCGCAGCTGCGCCTCTCAAAGAAACGGTCGGTGATCTGACCGTCACCACGGTGGCCGGGGCCTGCCCAACGGCGTTTCCTGCGACGGTACCGGTCCAAGTCACCGTTACAAATAGAGGCGAAACCGTGGTTGCCTTGGCGAACACAAGCGTTCGGGTGACTCAGTGAGTACGCAACACTCAAGAAACCACTGCCTAGGACGCAGCGATGTTCTTGGATCGCATGTTCCTCAGCGAGACTTGGGTATGTCCCTCGTCGAACTCATAGTAGCGATGTCGGTGTCGGCGCTATTGCTTGGTCTGATTGCCCTCATCTTCGGTCAGGGACTCAGCGCACAGATGCAACAGACCTCTCGCAACGCTGCGACTGCGCAGTTGAATGCTGTCTCTGCATATCTCAATGAGTCGATGCGCAACGCCACGACAGCTCGGGTCTCAGAGTCAAACACTCGGCTCGATATGAGGGTGATAAACGACGCTGGCACCGCCTACGAGTGTCGAGCGTGGAAGATATCAGGCAGCGCCCTTTGGTACCAGGCGGGGGCCGCCACTCCAACCTTCGATGGCAGTTGGACAAACCTCGCAGAAAACCTGGTCGCCCCTGCGAATGGCGAGGGGGCTGTGGGCTTCACCAAAGACGGTCAGGCAGTGAGCTATTTCTTGAACATTAAACCCGGCGACATCGAGGTCACGATTCGCGACGGCGGGTACCCCGGCACGAAGAGCACCCTTGGAGGTCCGGCATGCTGAAAAAGAAGAGGGCCCGGGGGTTATCGCGGCTTAGCATCGCTGCGCGACTGCGCCACGACGCGGGCTCCACAATGGTTACGGTGCTCATCGTGATGCTCGTGCTGACAGCCGGCGGTCTTGCGATTTCCGCAATCGCTATGAACACCGCGGTGACTGTGACTGACACGAGGAATCGCAGCGCCGCTCAAGCAGAAGTTGATGGTGCGATCGCCACAAAGACAGTCGACTTGATGACCGGCAGACAGCCATGTAGTACAACGGAGCCCCTAAAGGGGCAGGTGCACAATGGCCCAGTAGCCTCTACGCCAGAGGTCACCTGGACACTGACCTGCAGCGTGTCGGGCACCGTCGGCACGGCGGTGCTCGAGGCAAGCGTGAGCGTTGGCGGAGCTAATGCGAAGAAACAATCAGTGTTCAGTTACGAGGCGGAACCACCTCTCCCGGGCTATGGCGATATGAACTTCTACGGCAATGCAGTCGTTGTCTTCACCGCAGAAGTGCACCCCGGCACTCCGGAACACCCGATCACGCTCGTGCTACCCAACGCAGGTTTTAGATGTCAGGGCGAGGTCTGGGGCAACATCATCGCGAAGGGCGACATTGAGATCAACGGCGCCGGCTGCCAAGTGCACGGAGACCTGGTCTCGGTGAACGGTGTCATTACTGGAAACCAGGCAGACGCACGCATCTTCGGCAATATTACGACTGGTGGTACGGGCAAAAACGTCGTATACGGAGTCGTTGACGGCAACGTTCACACAAAGGGGCCGATTGACTTCTCCTGGTCGAACCGGAAAGTCTCTGGCTCAGTAGTAGCGGGGGGCAACGTGCAAGTTCGAGCGACCCGGATCGTTGGATCGCTCACGATCCCTGCAGGCGCAAACGCCACCACTTCAGGCGGCAGCTACGGAGTCCTGAACAAGGTCGAGTCGGTGCCGGAACCTACCCTGCCAAAACTTCCGCCGTGGTTTGAGTTTCAGTACAAACCGGGTGACTGGCCAGGATTTAACAACGTGATTACGCTCGACCAGAGCTTGCCGAATACTCACCCACGTTCTTGCGGATACTACAACTCCTGGCCGCAGACCGGATGGACCGATGTGAACGCAATCACCATGAACACGGTGCTCGATGGTCGCGCTTGCTCTGAGCTCTCAACGAATGCGGGCACCCGTCCTGCAATAAAACTGCCGCATGACCTGCTGATTCTCGCGAGGAAGATGGATACCACCTCGTCAACCTGGGATGCCGCCCCGGGAATGTCGAAGAAACCGTCGGTGTGGTTCGTGACCGAGGATCCGAACCCGGCAGATAAGGCCCCGAGTTGTGTTTCGCCATTGGGTGACCTGAATCTGAACCATGTTGGCACGACGACCGCGATCAAGGCCATGGCCTACACTCCGTGCCGGATTGCGGTGCACGGAAACTCGACCTTCAACGGTCAGGTATACGGGCAATACTGGAGTTACGGTGGTGGCTTGAACTTCGTGCCGGACGATATCACGCTGCCTGGCATGAACTCCGCTGGCGGGGGAGCCACGTCCGGAGACGGCACCCCGAAAGTTGGCTCGTTCGTGCTGCAATCGAGCCAAGATGTGCCAGTGTCATGATCGTGGCACCATGGCTCGCGTATTCCGTTACAGTCGCCGGCATTTTCGGCCTGCTCATCGGCTCGTTCTTGAACGTGGTGATTTACCGGGTGCCCGCGGGTAAGTCGCTGTTACCAGCCAGCCGCTGCCCACGGTGCGATGCCGCTATCAAGCCGTGGCACAACGTGCCGGTGCTGAGTTGGATCGCGCTTCGGGGCCGCTGCGCCAAGTGCCGGACGCGCATTTCGGCACGCTACCCGCTCGTCGAGTTCGGCACTGGAATCGCCTTTGCCATCATCGCATGGTGGTGGCTCGCGAGCGCAGCGCAGAGCGGGCACGGCGTGGCCTCGGGTATGCTGCAGCTCACCGCGCTGCTCTACATGGCAGCCGTGTCGATCGCACTTGCGCTGATCGATCTCGACACATTTCGGCTACCTAACGCCATCGTGCTGCCCTCGCTCGCAGTACTGCTGGTGTTGCTGGTGGCCGTCGCCGCGCTCGCTCAAGACGGCTCGCTGTGGTTGCCGCTCGCCCGCGCGGGTACCGGATCGCTTGCGCTCACCCTGTTCTACGCGGCCCTGTGGTTCTTCTGGCCAGGCGGTATGGGGCTCGGCGACGTGAAGCTCGCCGCGGTGATCGGCCTGATGCTCGGGTGGTTCGGTTGGGGGCCGCTGATTGTCGGCGCGTTCGCGGCCTTCGTGTTCGGGGGAGCCTACGGAGTCGCGCTTATGCTCGCCGGGCGAGGCGGACGCAAGAGTCGCATCCCGTTCGGGCCATGGATGATCCTCGGAGCCTGGTTCGCGGTGTTTGCGGGAGCACCGCTCGCCGACTGGTATCTCGGCATGGTGTTCGCGTCATGACACCGCCGACAGTAATGCACACAGCGCCGCTACAGCGGTCACGTCGTCAGAAAGGAGCCCCAAGGCATGGCGAATAGTGTGGTGGGTCTTGAGATCACCGAAGAAGAGGTGCGCGCCGCCGAGGTGCAGGTGGGCAAGACGCCGAAGATTCTGGCGCACGGCGTCGTTCGTCTGCCTAGGGGCGCTGCCAAAGACTCCGAGGTGCTCGATCGCGCTGCCGTGGTCGCGGCGCTGCAGGAGCTTTGGAAGAAGGCCGGTTTCAAGAGTAAGCGCGTGGTTCTCGGCATCGTGAGCCGACGCGTGCTCGTGCGCGACTATCGCACCCAGGCGATGGCGCCCGACATGCTGCGCCAGGCGTTGCCGTTTCAGGTCGCCGATCTGCTGCCGGTGCCCGCAGATCAGGCAGTGATCGATTTTTACCCGATTGCACAAGAGGGCGAGCAGCTGACCGGCCTGCTCGTCGCTGCGGTCGCCGAGACCGTGCAAGAGCTTGTCAACACTGTGACCCAGGCGAAGCTGCACGTCGAACAGGTCGACCTCTCGCCGTTTGGTCTGCTGCGTTCGATCGCAATGCTCACCGACTCTTCTGAGCTGATCGCCGTGGTGCATCTCGGTGTGCACACAAGCTACGTCGTCGTCGCCGAGCAGGGGGTACCACGCTTCGTGCGCATCATGCCGCTCGAGCTTGCCGGGGCCGCGGGAGAACCCGACCCGAGCCAGTTGCCCCCGCCCTCGTTCGAAGGCGAGAGCGAAGAGCAAAGGCTCGCCCGCTTCTATGCTGAGAATCCGCCCGAGGTCATGACGTCTGAGAAGATTGACGATCTCGTGATGCAGATCACCAACACGCTGCGCTTTCACGTCGAGCGCTCGGGCGGTCAGGGCATCACGCGGGTGCTGCTTACAGGTGCCGGAGCCGGCATTCACGGTGTCTACCCCGGGTTTAAGCAGCGCCTCGGCCTGCCCGTCAACCTCGTGGGGGGGCATCACCTCACCCGGCAAGACGGTGTGAAATCTCGGCACGGGCAAGAGGATCTCGAACTCCTTACACCGGTCGGCCTCGCGATGACGGGAGCTCGCTAATGGAACTGCTACCGAAGTATTTGCAAAAGGGCGGCACCGCACCGAAGATCGAGGCCGGTGGTGTGCCTCGAGTGAACCTGTTGCCGCGCGAAGTTGTTGCAAAACGTGCGCAGAGCGGGGTGATCAAGAGCTGGGGGGTACGCGTTGCCGCTGCGGTAGTTGTTGTCGCCGTTGGGGTGTTCGGTATGTTTGCCTGGCAGGCCGTTACCACGCTGCGGCTCGCCGCGACGCAAGCCGAGGGCACTAGCCTGCTCGCGCAGATCGGTGCGAAAGCAGAGACTCAGAAACTCGTGCAGACGGAATCGAGTCTCGGCGCGTTCGAGAAAAATGCGCTTGCAACAGATATCGGCTGGAACGAGAGCGTGCAAAAGCTCCTCGCGAAGTTTCCTGAGGGGGCATGGCTGTGCTCATTCGACCTGACCGGCGGTGCGGCACCGAGCGGCGAGCCCGAGACGCAGGTGGGGCTTTCGGGGGTATTTACGATTTGCGGATCATTTGCCTCGGCGATTCCGTACCTGCGCGACGCCACCTCGGTTGATGGCGTGCTCGCCGCGACTATCGTAGAGAGCCGGTACGACCAGACGCTCAGCATCTATGCGCACACCATCACGGTGCAATTCGATCAGACCGTGTATCTTGACCCCACAAAACAGAACACGCCTGCCAAGGCGACGCCAGCTCCGCCGGCAGAAGAGCCGGCAGCGGCCGCGCCTGAGGAGGCAGAAGGCACAGACAGCACGGTAAGCGGCGAGAATCAGCCCGCACCCACAACACCCGCAACCGAGGAGGCGACGGCATGAAACTTGATACCAGAATGTTGAACTTGCACCGTGACAATCGCGAGCAGCCCGAGCAAGTTCAACATTCTGGTATCAAG
>DDEV01000048.1:0-30555 GCA_002336855.1 Leucobacter sp. UBA1945
TGCTGCTCGCCGCCCGAGAGCGTGCCGCCCTGCTGCGTGCGGCGCTCGAGCAGGCGCGGCATCAGCTCGTAGGCGTAGTCGGCGCGCTCTTGCACGAGCTTCTGATCTTTGACGAGGTACCCGCCGAGCAACAGGTTCTCGTGCACGGTCATGGTCGAGAAGATCTTGCGACCCTCGGGAATGTGCAGAAGGCCCGCCCCCACGATGTCCCACGGCTGCATCTTCGCGAGATCATGCTCGCCCCACTTCACGCTGCCGCTCTTCGAGCGCACGAGACCCGAGATCATCGACAGCGTCGACGTCTTGCCCGCGCCGTTGTTGCCGAGCAGCGCCACGATCTCGCCCTCGCGCACCTCGAACGACAGCGAACGAAGCGCGTGCACGCGGTTGTAGTAGAGCTCGACGTTTTCGAGCACGAGGTTACTCATCTTCGTCCTCCCCAAGGTAGGCCGCGATCACCGCGGGGTCGTTCTTGATCTGCTCGGGGGTGCCGTCGGCGATCTCTTTGCCGTAGTTCAGCACCACGATGCGCTCCGAGATCTCCATGACGAGGCCCATGTCGTGCTCGATGAGCACGATGCCGACACCGAGGTTTCGAATCTTGCGAATCAGCTCCATGAGCTCTTGCTTCTCGTTGTGGTTGAGACCTGCGGCGGGCTCATCGAGAAGCAGCAGCTTCGGCTGGGTCGCGAGCGCCCTGGCGATCTCGACGCGGCGCTGCTCGCCATAGGGCAGCTGCGTCACGAGCAGCTCGTCGTCGGCCCTGAAGCCGACGAAGTCGAGCCAGCCGCGCGCATCTTCGGTGCACTGCGCCTCGCTGCGGCGGTACCGCGGCGTGTGCAGCATCGCGTCGAAGACGTTCTGCTTCAGCCTCGTGTGCATGCCCGTCTTGACGTTCTCGAGCACGGTCATCTCTTTGAAGAGACGCACGTTCTGAAACGTGCGCGCCATGCCGAGCTGCGTGATGCGCGAGGGTTTGTTTCGCGTGATCGGCGAACCGTCGAAGACCACCGAGCCCTGATTCGGGCGGTAGAAGCCCGAGATGCAGTTGAACGCGCTGGTCTTGCCGGCGCCGTTCGGGCCGATGACCGAAACGATCTCGCCCTCGTGCACCGAGAAGGTCAGTCCGTTGACGGCTTTGATGCCACCGAACGAGACCGCCAGATCCTTTACTTCAAGGATCGGCGCACCCGCGAACTGGCTTGCCCCTGCGGGCTCTGCCACGGAATCGACCGCGGCCGATCCAGCGTCTGCGCTTGTGCTGACGTCACTCATCGCGTGCCCTCCTCATTCGCGTTGCGCTTGCCGTCGAGTTCGTCACCGAACTCATCGTCGAGCTCGCCGACCACGGTCACTGCTTCGGTAGGCGGCACCTCTTCGATATTGCGTTTCTTCAAGAACGGAAGAACGGCGGTTGCCGGCCAGATTCCCTTCGGCCTGAAGATCATGACGACCACGAGCAGCACACCGAAGAGCAGGTAGCGCCACTCGCTGAAGTCACGCAAGAACTCCGGTGCCAGCGACACGAACAGCGCGCCGATGATGACGCCCGGGGTCGACCCCATGCCGCCGAGCACGACGGCCATGAGCACGAGTGCCGAGTACAAGAACTCGAAGCTATTGGGTGAGATCGCCGAGAGGTGCGCGGCCATCAGCGTGCCCGCGAAGCCGCCCCAGACCGCGCCGATGATGTAAGCCATCAGCTTGGTCTTGTATCCGTTGATGCCCATCGCCTCGCTGACGTCTTCGTCGTCGCGCACCGACTTCCACGCGCGGCCGAGCTTGCCCTTGCCGAGGCGCGAAACCGCGACCACCGCAAGACCGATGCCGACGAACAGCACGAAATAGTAGAAGAGAATCTTCGAGTTGAACGTGATGCCGCCGAGCTCGAGCCCGTCTTTGAACGACCAGCCGAAGAACGACCAGGTGGGAATACCGTGAATACCGGTTGCGCCGCCCGTGATCTGCAGGTTCTTCGCGGTGATGCGAATGATCTCGCCGAAGCCGAGCGTCACGATTGCGAGGTAGTCACTGCGCAGGCGCAGCGTCGGGCCGCCGATAATGAGACCTGCGGCGATGCACGCGAGCACCACCACCGGGATCGACTCGAACATGCTCCAACCGAACTGCGTCGTCAGAATGCCGCTCGTGTAGGCGCCGACCGCCATGAAGGCGATGAACCCCAGGTCAAGCAGGCCCGCATAGCCGACCACCACGTTGAGCCCCATCGCCAGCACGATGTAGATCATCGCCGAGGTCAGAATCGAGATGAGATATGGACTCGCACTGATGAACGGCAGCACCGCGGCGACGATGAAGAGCACAAGCGCCACGAGGCGCATGAAGCGCGTCGGGGCGAGCAGGCCAGATACCGCAGGTGGCCTGGTGATGGTCGGGGCCGGAGCCGGCAAGTTGAACGTTGACTTCGCCATGACTACACCCTCTCTACGACTCGCTCACCGAGCAGACCGGTGGGCTTGAATACGAGGAACAGAATCAGGAAGCCGAACGCGAAGACGTCGCGCCACTCGCCGCCGAACCAGCTGGTGCCGAACGACTCGAGCAGGCCGAGCACAATGCCGCCTACCATCGCGCCGTAGAGGTTGCCGATGCCGCCGATCACGGCGGCGGTGAACGCCTTGAGGCCGATCACGAATCCCATGAGAAAGTCGATGGTGCCGTAGTAGGCGGCCGCCATGACACCCGCTGCACCCGCGAGCGCCGAACCGATGAAGAAGGTTCTCGAGATCACCTTGTTCACGTTGACGCCCATCAGCAACGACGCGTTCTGGTCGAGCGCGATGGCGCGCATCGCGCGCCCCTCGCGCGAGTGCATGACGTAGCGCTGCAGCAGTACCATCAGCACAGCGGCGACCGCCATCAAGATAAGCTGCGGCATCGTGATGCGCGCGCCGAGCACTTGCATCGGCTGACCCGAGAGCTGCAGCGGGAACACCTTGGGTTCTGCGCCGAAGATCTGCCGCACTGCGTACTCGATCGTGAACGAGACGCCGACTGCGGTGATCAGGGCAGAGAGCCGCGGGCTGTTTCGCAGCGGCCGGTACGCCACTCGCTCAATGAGCACGCCGATACCGCCGGTCGCCAGCATCGAAATAAGCAGTACGAGCAAAAGGATCGGGATCGATCCGATGCCCATGAGGCCCGTGAACCCGCCGATCACCACGAAGGCGATAAACGAGCCGAGCATATAGAGGTCGCCGTGGGCAAAGTTCAGCAGTTTGATGATGCCGTACACCATGCTGTAGCCGAGGGCGACAAGAGCGTAGAACGAGCCGACGAAGAGCCCGTCCCAAATGAGTTGGAACATGCGGTGCCTTTCTCAGACGCGGGGTAGGGCAAACGGGGTTTTCAGCGCGGCGCACTGCCGCACGCTGAAAACCCCGTTCGCTGCGATTAACCCTTGAGCTCGTCCTTCAGCACGAAGGCGCCGCCGTCACCGGTGGGCTCAACGATGACGAAGCCGCCGCCCTGGCGCGAGCCGTCATCTGCAAAGGTCAGGTTGCCGGTCAGAAGGGGGAAGTCCTTCAGGCCCTTGAGCCCCGCAACGACCTTGTCGTAGTCGGTGCCCTCGGCAACGTTCATCGCCTCTGCGATGGTCTTGACTGCCTCGTAGGTCTGGATCGAGTAGGGGCCGGGATCCTTGCCGCCCGAAACCTTCTTGTAGTCCTCAATCCACTGAGCACCGTTCTCGAGCATGTCGGGGGTGCGAGTGAAGGTGCCGACCACGCCGGTCATTGCATCTGCGCCGGCGATCGCCGAGAGCTGTGCGTCGACCGAGCCGTCGCCGACGAGGATCGGGCCAGCGTAGCCGGCTGCACGCAGCTGCTTGATGAGCAGGCCGCCGGCCTGGTAGTAGCCGGTCCAAACCACGAAGTCAGGGCTCTTGCCGAGCACGCTGTTGACCGCTGCCGAGAAGTCTTTCTCGTCGGGGTTGACGTGTTCGCGTGCCACGGTCAGGCCGGTGGCTTGCTTCTCGATCGAGTCTGCGAGATCCTTCGGGTAGGCCTCGTTGTCATCGATGATGACGACGTTCTTCGCGCCTTCCTTGTTGATCCAGGTCACGGCAGCCTCAGCCTGCTGGGTGCCGGTGCCGTTGATCATGAATGCGCCCTGACCGACGAGCTCATTCGAGTTCGCAGCTGGGATCACCATGGGAATGCCCGCGTCAGCGAAGATCGGCAGCGTGGGCAGCGTGGCGCCCGAGCAGTAGCCACCCACCGAGCCCTTGACACCGGCGGTGACGAGCTTCTGCGCTGCGGCAACCGAAGCGGTCGCGTCGCAAGCGTCGTCTTCAGTGACGAGCTCGAGGTCGCGCCCGGCAACGCCGCCGTCGGCATTGACCTCGTCAATCGCGAGCTGCGCACCGAACTTCATGTAGTCGCCGAATGCGGCTTCTGAGCCCGAGAACGGTGCGAGCATGCCGAGCTTGATGGGGCCATCGCCCGAGTCGGTTTCGCCGCCGCTTGCAAGCCCGCCCGAGCAGGCCGAGAGCACGAGCGCCGCCGACGCGGCGAGTGCGCCGAGCGCGAGAGTGCGCTTCATGCGCGTGGTACTTGAGAACATCTGGGGTCCTTCCGATGATGCTTCGTTGGATCAATCGATGCGAGGGCCGAACGGATCACCCCGCAATCAGTGCAATATTACATTGCACCAAGGTGTTTTTTGCATTCTCTTCATCACGATTCGGTCGCGATTTCGTTACGACCAAATCTTGCGCTCACGGGGCTCGATTTCAAGCCTCTTGAAAGACTCGACCTCGTCACTCGCGCGAACACCACGACCTCTACATCGAGGTCGCAAGCCAACATTCCTCCTCGCGCCCATACCTTGTCAAGTTCGCCGCGGCACCGACTCGGTAACGCTTCCCTCGAAACTCGAGCAACGCAGCCACCCAGCGCATAGCCCCCGCATCGGGCGTAGAATAGAGAGGATGTCTGCCCAGCAAAAGAACTCAGTCCTTGAGAAGGCGCTCGCCTACACCTCGGTGACGATCATCGCCGTCGCCGTCGCCTCGTACCTCACCACCTTGGTGGTCGCGATGGTTGCGGGCCGCGAAGCGCTTGCCGGTGGGCTCTGGCAGTTCGTCACCGTGATCGCCTACATCGGGCTGCCCGTCGGATTTCTGCTGCTGATCGCGCTGCTCGTCATCAATTTCAGCCGCAGGGGCAGAGAGAAGTAGTCGCGTGGCCGGCACCCTCGCGCTCGCTTCGTCAATCGCGGCGATGGATCAGCAAGCCCTCGCAGAGCTTGTTGCCGCTCGGCGCGTGATCTCACCTGCGAGCGTGCACGAGCCGCTCGGCCTCGCCGTGGAATTGCTGCGCGCCGATTCGATCTCACGCGCCCTGCAGTCGGCGCACCGTGAGGCGCTCGAGGCGCTGCGGGCCCTCTCGATCGGAGAGGCAGCAGACCCGGCGATCCTCGCATCTCTTATCTCGCTCGGCCTTGTCGGAACCGATGCCGAGGGCAGGCCCACCGCGCTGCCCGAGGTGACCGAGGCGCTGCCCGGCGAAGCCTTCGAGGCGCATCCCTCACGCACCACAGGCTCCGATTCGGCACCCGACGACCTCACGGGCTGGTTCGCCGCAGCGCTGACCTCGGTGCGACGAACCGCCAAGCTCCTGCACACCATCGCTGCCCACCCGGTGCGTCTCGGCCGCAAGGGCAAGCCCGCGGTGGTCGCGGTGCGCGAGCTCGCCGAGGCCGCGCACTGCTCGCCCGTGCAAGCGTCGCGGCTGCTCGACGTGATGCGCGGGGCCGAGTTGTTGCGCGCGCACTTCGACCACACGGGCGCAGAACAGCTGGGGATCGCCGAGCCCGCCACGCAGCGCTGGCTCATGCAGCACAGCTACGCAGAGCGTTGGATCGAGCTCGCACGCGCAGCCGGCGCACGCTTCGACGCCCGCCTGCTGCGAGGGCTCGCCGAAACCAGGGGCAATCTGCGCGCGGTCGCAGAGGCGCTGCCGCACGACTACCCGCTGCTGCCCGAAGCGGAGCTCGAGTCGCTGATCGCAGTGACCGATGCTGCCGAAGATCTCGGCCTCACGCTGCACGGCCACCTCACCCCGGTCGCAGAAGCCCTGTTGCGCGGCGACGAGGGGGCCGTCGTCGCCATCGCCGAGCGCGATATTCCCGGCAATGTGCCCGGCGTCTACCTGCAACCCGACCTCAGCATCATCGTGCCAGGCCCGCTTCCCCCAGAAGACGAGGCCGTGCTGAACGCGATCTCCGAAACCGAGCAGCTCGGTCCGGCGGCTTCGTTGCGGGTGAGCACCGAGAAGCTCACGAGAGCGGTGCAGCGCGCGGGATCGGGCACGGGCGAGGTGCGGTCGGCCCTCGAGAGGCTCTCGCTCACCGGCATTCCGCAGCCGCTCGACTACCTGCTGCGCGACCTCGACCGCAAAGCGAACGGCTACGGAGCCGGCTTCGAGGGCACCGCGAGCGCGATCGAGCTGCACGGTTGGGACGCTGAGGCGCACGAGGCACGACTGAAGCAACGCAGAGAGGCGGCGCTGCAGGCCTCGCCGATCACGCTGAAGCAGGCCCCTTCGCACGAAGACGAACTGCGCGCAATGATCGAGCGCGTCGTGTCGGCGGTCAGCGACGAGGGCGGTGAGGGCGACCTCACGCGCAGACTCGAGCTGGCGATTCGCGACCGCAGCCCGGTGCGGGTCACCGCCGTTGCGGGCAAAGACGAGCGCGAGTTCACGCTGCTGCCGGTGTCGCTGAAGGGCGGGCGACTGCGCGCTACCGACCAGCAGGCCGGCGTCGAGCGCACGCTGCCCGTGAGTGCCATCACCGCGGTGGCGAGCATCGCGGCCTGAGGTTGCCCCCGTAACGAGGGCCCATTTGCGTCTGCCCGGCCTCGAGGTCGCGCACCGACGCACGCGACCTCGCAACAGCGGCTCCAGCCAGCGCGGTAGAATGGTTCGTTATGACTCTTGGCCCCCTCATCGTGCAGAGCGACCACACCGTACTGCTCGAGGTCGCGCACCCCGACGCTGAAGACGCGCGCCACGCGCTCGCGGTCTTCGCCGAACTCGAGCGCGCTCCCGAGCACATTCACACCTACCGGGTGACCCGCCTCGGTCTGTGGAACGCCCGCGCCGCCGGGCACACCGCCGAAGAGATCGTCGCAACCCTCGACCGCTACGCGAAGTTTCCGGTGCCGTCGCAGGTGTCGAGCGAGATCGGTGAGACCATGCGCCGCTACGGGCGCCTCACGATCGAGCGGGTCGGCGGCGGTGACCACAACGGCACCACCGGTGACGCAGGTCAGGCCGAACACCAACCCGAGCGCCTCGACGAGTGGCAGCTTGTGCTCAAGAGCGACGACGCCGCGATTCTGCGCGAGGTTTCGAGCGCGAAGAAGATCGCCCCGCTGCTCGGCAACAAGATCGACGAGTTCACGTTTCCGGTCGAGCCCTGGGCGCGTGGCGAACTGAAGCAGCAGCTCGTCGCTCGCGGCTGGCCCGCCGAAGACCTCGCTGGCTACACCCCTGGCGAGCCCTACGACATCGAGCTCGCGCAGGGCGACTGGCACATGCGCGACTATCAGCAGAAGGCCGTCGACGCGTTCGCCGCCGGCGGCTCTGGCGTGGTCGTGCTGCCGTGTGGCGCAGGCAAGACCATCGTGGGTGCCGGGGCGATGGCTGCGGTCGGGGCGAAGACCCTGATCCTCGTCACCAATGCTGTCTCGGCCCGCCAGTGGCGCGACGAACTGCTGAAACGCACCACCCTCGAACCCGACGACATCGGCGAGTACTCGGGCCAGGTGAAAGAGGTGAAGCCGGTCACGATCGCGACCTACCAGATCTTGACGAGCAAGCGCCGGGGCGAGTACTCGCACCTTTCCCTGCTCAACGTCGAGGACTGGGGCCTCATCGTCTATGACGAGGTGCACCTGCTGCCAGCCCCCGTGTTCAAGCTGACCGCCGAGCTGCAGGCGCGCCGCCGCATCGGCTTGACCGCGACGCTCGTGCGCGAAGACGGCCGCGAGGGCGACGTGTTCAGCCTGATCGGCCCGAAGCGCTACGACGCCCCGTGGAAGGACATCGAGGCGCAGGGCTTCATCGCGCCGGCCGCGTGCTTCGAGATTCGCGTCGATCTGCCAGAGAGCGAGCGCTTCGAGTATTCGGTGGCAGAGGATCAAGACCGCTACCGGCTCGCCGCCTCGGCGTCGACGAAACAACAGGTGGCTCGGCGCATCATCGAGAAGCACCCCGGCGAGAGCGTCCTCGTGATCGGCCAGTACATCGACCAGCTCGAAGACTTCGCCGAAGCGCTGCAGGCCGATCTGATTACCGGCCAGACTCCCGTAGACGAGCGCGAACGGCTGTTCGGGGCGTTTCGCAGCGGCGAGATCAAGCTACTCGTCGTGTCGAAAGTGGCGAACTTCTCAGTCGACCTGCCAGACGCATCGGTCGCGATCCAGATCTCGGGTTCGTTCGGCTCACGACAAGAAGAGGCCCAGCGCCTCGGCCGCCTGCTTCGGCCGAAGGGAGACGGGCTCACTGCCTCGTTCTACACGCTCGTCACTCGCGACACGGTAGATCAAGATTTCGCCCAGAACCGCCAGCGCTTCTTGGCCGAGCAGGGATACGCTTACACGATCTTGGACGCGGCCGAGCTTTAGGCGCGCACCACCCCGCCGTGACCGGCCTGCTGCCGGCCACACGACGTGCGAGCTGACGGGTTCACACCACCCCGAGATACCGATTCTGCAGCTCGACGTCACCGGCAAGTTGCGAGGCAGGCAGGTCAGCGGCGATCGAGCCGTTCACCATCACGAGGATCCGCTCGCACAGTCTGGTCGCAAAGTGCAGGTTCTGCTCGATCAGCAGCACCGCCTGACCCTCGTCGACAAGCTGACGAAACACGGTTGCTAAGTGATCAACGACGGCGGGTGCAAGCCCCTCGCTGGGCTCGTCCATCACGATGAGCCTTGGGTTCGTGAGCATCGCCCTCGCGATAGCGAGCATCTGTTGCTCCCCACCCGAGAGTTCGGCGCCACCATTCTTACGCCGCTCGGCGAGCCGCGGAAACAGATCGTAGACCCCCGGCACATCCCAGCGGGCGCCCTTCGCGCTACCAACCATCGTGAGGTGCTCGTGCACAGTGAGCGACGGAAAGATGCGTCTTCCCTGCGGCACATAGGCGATACCGGCACGGTTGACCATGTTGGGTTTCTTTCCGACGAGGTCGCGCCCCTCGAAGACGATCCTGCCGCTTCGCACCGGCAAGAACCCGGCGATTGCGTTGGTGAGGGTTGATTTGCCCATCCCGTTTCGCCCGACCATCCCAAGAGGTTCGTTGCCCATTGAGAAAGATACATCTTGCAGCACGTGCACATGACCGTAGCCAACGTTGAGATCCTTGACCTCGAATACTGCCTCGCTCGCTTCGTTATGCGGCATCTTTCGCCTTCCCTCCGAGATAGATCTCACGAACCAGTTCTGAGGCCCGAATCTCTTCGGGAGTACCTTCGAGCAGCTTTTCGCCGTCGTGCATCACAATCACCCGACTGGCAGCCGCGAGAGCGATATCCATGTCGTGCTCGATCAGCAGCAGGCTCACTGTCTCGGGCAGGTTCTGCAGCAGCGCGACGAGGTGCGATCGTTCGCTCGGTGAAAACCCCGCGGCGGGCTCGTCAAGCATCAAAACCTTTGGGTTCAGCGCGAGCGCCATTCCAATCTCGAGCTGGCGCTGCTCACCATGGGAGAGGTCGGCCACGAGCTGCGAGCCGCGACCATCGAGGCCCACCTGATCGAGCAGTTGTGCGGCGGCTCGCCAACGCTCGGTGCGGGACCTGCTGGGCAGCAGATATGCGCCTCTCATACGCACGCCGCCGAGCGCAATAAACAGATTCTCGGCAGCCGTCAGCTGTTCGAAGAGCTGGGAGGTCTGAAAGGTACGAGCGAGACCACGCTGCGCTCGACGGGCCGCGCGCATCTTCGTAATGTCCTCACCAAACAGCGTGATCTTGCCTGAGGTCACGGGGACCGCCCCCGCGATGCAGTTGAACAGGGTCGACTTGCCTGCTCCGTTCGTGCCGATAACACTCACCCGCTCCCCAACGCCGAGGGTCACGCTCACATGACGCATTGCTTTCAACCCGCCGAAATGTTTCGACACGTTGTCGACGACGAGTGCTGCTTCTTGCACGGTCATTGTGGGCTCCTACTCTGCAAAGTTCAGGCGGTGGGTGCGAAAGGGGTTGTGAGCTCGCGGGCGGCACGAACCCACACCCCCGTATGCACTGTCTACAGTTCGCCGCAGGTGCTGAACCGGTCGTAAACGGTGGTTCCCTGACGCACATCGCTAGCTGCGCTGAGGGTATTGAGCACGAGCGCTCCATCAGATTCGACCACCTCGTTCATGAAGTTGTCGACGATTGCCTGGCGGTTCTCATCGAGCTTCAGCGGGCCGGTTGGACTCTCCCATTCGAGGGTCGAGAGCGCCTCACGCAACGCGGCCTGGTCGTCACTCAGATCCCCCTTGGCCGTTTCGATGCCGAGCAGCAGTGATTCGAACGCGTTGTATCCGAGGATCGCAAAGATCGATGGAGACGGGAACGCGTTCGGCTGGGTGGCATATGCGGCAGCAAATTCATCCCAAGCCGGGTTGTCGTAGCCTGCACCCGGCACCGGACCGCCCGAGATCATACCGACAGCTGCCGACGCGATATTGGCATCACCCGACAGCGCCGTGGTGTCGATTGCAATAGTGCCACCGACAAGAGGTTTGTCAACGCCTCCCGATACCGCTTGCGAGAGGAAGCTCGCTGCGTCTGCGCCGCCGAGTCCCACGTAAATGGCATCGGCGTCGGCCGGAATCTGCGAGATGATCGTCGCGTAGTCGGTGTTGCCAACAGGTACCCACGAAGCACCTACGATCTCCCCGCCTGCAGCACAAAACTCACTGAAGAAGCCGCCGGCGTTGTCATACGGGAACGAGTAGTCCTCGGCAAGCAGATACATCTTCTTGTACCCCTTATCGTTGTAGGCGTAGTCGCCGACCCCCGCCATCCATTGCACCGAGTCACCCATGAAGCGATAGAAGTTCTCCACCCCCTCGAGAGTCATCCCGACCGGGCTCGCTGCACCGTTGACAAAGGTCACCTCTGGCACGCCCTTGGCATACTGCACGACGGTCTCGCCTTCGTCACCCGAGCTTGGCCCGTAGACGATGTCGACTCCGTCGTTCTCTACGAGCTTCTTCACTTGAGTCTGCGCAGAAGCAGTCGTGCCGTCGGTGCCCGCATACACGAACTCGATCTTCTTGCCTGCTACTTCACCGCCTTCGGCTGTTCCGCCACGCTTTTCCATTGCGACACCGATCGCGGCCTTGGCCTCGTCCATGCCGAATGCAAGGTTGCCGGTGTCAGTTGCGAGCACGCCGATCTTGATCGTGTCACCGCTGCCACCACCGCCTTCTGCTGCACCGCCACCGGAGCAGCTGGCAAGCATGAGCACTGCAGCTCCTGCGGCAATGCCGGAGAGGAGCCCTTTCTTCTTCAGCTTCATTGCTGATTCCCTTCTGTGTGTGCCTCAGGTTTCTCAACCGGAGGGCGCGAAAGTGACTCTTGCTCCGGCAGCGCTCTGCGCCGTCGTTGCATCAGTCGACGTACCTGCTGAGACACGCCAGCCAATCCGGTTGGCGCAAATAGCAGGACGAGGATGAACACCAATCCGGTAAGCGTCATGTACCGGTCGGTGAAGTTCTGAGAAAAGTTCGAGAGCAGCGTGAGCACGACCGCGCCCGCGAAGACCCCTCCGAGCGAGCCGATCCCACCGATGACCGCGACAACCAGCACGTCGAGCGTGGAGTTCAGGCTCACCACGTTCGGGTCGACCTGGTTGCGGTCAAGCACGAGCAACACCCCACCCACCGAGGCGACGAACCCGGCAAATGCCATGGCAGCGATTCGGTACGCGAAGACGTTGTACCCGAGCGCCCTCATGCGATCGGGCGCGTCCCGAATGCCTTGCAGGGTGAGCCCAAAGGTTGAAGAGGCCATGTACCTGCAGAGCAGGTAGCACACGATGGCGAGGATCAATGCGAAGTAGTAAAAATTCTGAATGTTTGTGAGGTCGACAAACCCAAACTCCGGGCGGTCGATCGGGGCCAGACCGCGTCGAGCATTAGTGACCTCGATCGACTGCGAGGCCCAAGAATAGAAGACCTGGCCGATGGCGAGTGTAATCATCAAGAAGTAGATCGCCTTGGTGCGCGCAGCGATGAGTCCGACCATCACCGCGACAAGCGTGCCTACGATGATGCCCACTAACGCCCCAACGAGAAAGGGAAGTTCCAACTTGACGACTACGAACCCCACGCCGTAGGCCGAGACGCCCGCAATTGCCACCTGCGAGAGAGAGAGCAAGCCAACGTATCGGTTCAAGAAGACGAGGCTCATCGCGATGATTCCAAGCCAAAGCGAGCGAATGCCGATGTTGGGCAGCCAGAACCTGGGGCGATCCACGATGAACGGAAAGCTGAGAGCGACGATCAGCACGATCGTGCCGAACACAATGGGCCCCCACTTCGCAAAGCCGGTACGTGGCTGACGAAACATTGATCCGGTGAACTGAGGTTCGGTCATGATTTGCGCCCCATGATTCCTTGCGGCCTGATCGCGAGCACGACGACCATCAGCGCGAACGTGCAGACGAGTGAGTAGGTGGGCGCGTACACGAGGGTGAACTGAGAAACTAGTCCTACAAGCGCGGATCCAATTGCGGCTCCCGGGATCGACCCCATCCCGCCGACAATGACCACTACGAGAGAGAACAGTAAATAGGTGCCATCTTGGCCCGGCATCAGAGGGAAGAGCGTGCCGCCAACTACTCCGGCAAGGCCTGCGAGCGCCGATCCGAGTGCAAAGATCACGGCAAACACCAATGGCACGTTGACGCCGGTTGCGGCTGTCATCTGCGCGTCGTCCACGCCGGCTCGCACGACCGCGCCGAAGCGGGTGCGCGAGATGCCGAGCGCCAACATCACTCCGATCGCAATCGCCACGCCGAGCACCAGCAGACGCAGCAGCGGGTAGGGGCCGACAAACGGAAGCTGCACGGTGGCCACCTGGAGATCGGCATCGACGGGCACCTGAGTCGCTGTTCCACCGAAAGCGGCAAGCATCAGGTCAGTGCCGATGAGCGAAACACCGAGTGTCACCAGCGCGACCCGCATGTCGTCGTCTTGGAAGCGACGGATCAGTAACTGGTGAATCAGCAGCCCGAGCACTCCGACTCCGACGGCAGCCGCGGCCGCACCCAGAAACCAGTTGCCGCTCTCACGAGCAACGACGTATCCGATGTACCCGCCAAGCAGGAAGCTCGTCCCGTGCGCCATAGTGATCACGCGCATTAATCCGAAGATCAATGTGAGCCCGCTGGCCACAAGAAAGTACACCGCAGCGAGTGTTAGCCCATTCAGGGCGATCACAAGCACCTGCGCCATATTGCTCCACCACCTCGTGTGCATTCTTGACTACAAATTGGACACTATCATGTATCCGAACTTGTATACAACTATTCATACAATAGGTTCAGCGCCAAATACTTGCAACGCTAATAGATAACGATTCGGGCTCACTGATCGCGACCCCAAGCCCAGAAATCAGCTCAGGCATGCCCGCTGGGCAGCATGCATCCGCGACCTACACGCCCCTCAGCCGAGGGCGCAGGTGCTCAACCGAAGAGCACGCTCGTCACACGTAGCAGTTCAACCACTCGCTCGCGCATATGCAAGACATGCACCTCGACAGCTCTCCCGATCGCCTCGTCGTCTCGGTCGATCATCGCCTGCGCCATGTCGAGATGCTCGTGCGAGCAGGCAAGCAGGCGCCCCTCCATCGACGGAGCTTGCAGCCAGAATCGCTGCACCCGCCGCCTCGTCTCTTTCACGGTCGCAGACACCAACGCGTTATCGGCGATGCTGTTCAAAAGCCGATGGAACAAGATATCCGACTGAGCCCAGGCATCCCGGTCGCCCGCCTCGGCAGCCTCGGTCATGGTCTGCACAAGACCAAGCAGTTCGGTCTTCTGCGCATCGGTCATGCGTTCAGAGGCGCGCCTCGCAAGGTAGGTATCGAGCAGCACCAGCAGATCGCAGGCCTCCTCGGCTTCTTGAATGGTGGGCTGGGCCACGGTGAAGCGCGCATTGCTGCCGCGCCGCACGAGGCCTTCCTGCTCAAGGCGTTGCAGTGCCTCACGCACCGGGGTGCGCGAGATGCCGAGATCCGAGGCGATGCGGTTCTCAGAGAGCCGGGCACCCGTGCGAATTCGCGACGAGGTGATCTCGTCAACCAGGTAGTCGTACGCGCCCTGCACGAGCAGCAGACTGTCGGCCGTGGCATTCATGCGCTACACCTCCGAATTGATTGACACCGCATTGTATCCCGCAGGGTGCGCCGCCGACGAAACGGCGCACCCCAATGGGCTACATCGTGCGACCGACGAACTCACGATCGTGCACCTCAACCGGCACCTGCATGATCTCCAGAATGCCTCTTGCGCAGTGCTCCGAATATCTGGTGAAGGCTTCGAGCCCCTTCTCTTTTGTGGCACGCATTGGGTTACCGATGATGCCGTTCTCGACGAACTCATGGTGATCCATCGGAAAGGTGAAGTACTGGTACCCCTCGAACTCCGTGTCAGGCATGCCGTCATTCTTCTTGAAGGCGTCGGGCAGAAACTCGGGGGTGTGCGCTCGAGTATCGACCGCGCGCTCCATTCGCACGAGCTCTTCTCGCCAGGCCATGTCTTGCGAAGTCTCTAGCTCGCTCGAGTGCCAGCCCGGGGTCTCCTCAGGCGGATTCTCCATGAGGCCCTTCAAAATACCCTCGTACCGCTCCATGAACGGCTTCACAAACGAGATGATTGCACCGGTCTCGTACCGCAGTCGGCGCAGCACCGGGTCAACCACCTTCACGTTCGAACCGTGGCCGTTAATGAAGATAATGCGGTTGAAGCCGTGATGAATCAGCGAGCGCGCGACGTCGTACATGAGATCGAGCAGCGTCTGCGCGCGAAGCGTGATCGTGCCGCGACCCTGCCCGACGCCATACATGTGCTGGGGCGAGTAGCCAGCCCAGATCGGCGGCGTGTGCAGCACACCGATTGCTTCAGAGATACGCTCCGAAATCTCGACGGCAGTGATCGTGTCGGTGTAGAGGGGCAGGTGCGGCCCGTGCTGCTCGGTCGAGGCCATCGGCACGATGATGGTGTCTTTGGTCTTCAGATACTCGTTGATGTCGACGTACGAGAGGTACGCCATGTTCCACGAGACGAACTTCGAGCGAAACTCTTCGTCTCCGGTGGTCAGATGGCGCACCTCGCGCTCCTGCCCCGAAGATTCAGATCGAACGATTGGCATAGTGGCTCCTTGAGTACTTGTTTGTTGAATGAGAAGAAGAGGATCCGTGGTTAGTCGGCGGGCTCAATCAGTGCGAGCAGCCGCTCAGCGGCCAGCTCGCCGAGTCTCGGATCGTTGATGTGTAGATCGACGGTTTCAATGCTGATTTGCGAAGGGAGATGCTTACGTAGCTCCTTGAGAAAGCGTGCGTCACCCTCAGGATCCCAAAAGACACCGCCGGGTACGGCGGGCAACGAAAGGCCCTGCGTGGGCACGATGATGTGCGCAGGCCCCTGCGGCACGCCCAGGCGTTCGGCAAAGAGCCTGCCGAGCGCCGCCTTCTCTTCGTGCGTAGCTCGAATCAAGGTGTACTCGGGGTTGTGCTCGTACCTCGGTCGGTCACGCATGTGGTCCGGAATGCTCGTCGGCGCCCAGACTGAGAAGTCGATGCAGCCAGGCACAAGCACCTGCGGCACACCGAGCTTACTCGCCACGGTTAGCCGATCTGATCCACCGTCGTGAATACCGCCAACCATCGGGTCATAGATCTCGTTCGTCGTGTAGTCGAGCACCCCGGCGAACTGTCCCTGCGCGATCAGTTCTTCCATCGCCGGCCCGCCGACACCGTTCGAGTGAAACACCACCGTTTCGTAGCCGCTGCGCCCCAGCAGGTCCCGCGCGGCGCCGACCGCTGTGGTGGTGTTGCCGAGCATCGTCGCCGCGATACTGCGCCCGGCCGGTGTCGGTTGCGGCAGGCGACTGCCCCGATCGATCATGCCGCGCATCGCCGCGGCGACGTTGTCGAGCACTGTTGTGAGCACCGGGTTCAGCCCGAGAATGTCGACGACCGAGTGCACGACAAACACGTCTTTGAGGCCGACGTACGGGCCGAACTCGTGGTGCCCGCTGGCGGTGGGGGCCACGACGATCTTCGGCACCCCGATGGGGAGCTCCTGAATCGCCGCGGCACCCATCACCGAGCCGACACCGCCGAGCGAGATGCCGCCCGCGACCTCACCGGCTTCGTAACGCTCGCGCACGTAACCCACCACGAAGTCGCGCATCAGTTCGACCGCCTGGCCGCGACTGCCGACCCCCTGCAGCTCGGCGAGGGTCATGCCGCCGCGCTCAGCGAGTGCCGCGTGCGAGACATCAGGCACGATGCCCACGGGCTCACCGATGATGCCAACGTCGACCACCAACGCCTCAAGCCCCAGTTCGATGAGCCGGTCGCGCAGGTACGCGACCTCTGGCCCCTTCGTATCGAGGGTGGCGACGATGACGATCTTTGGCATATCGGTGCGGCTCCTTTGCGAAAAGACGGCGCTGCTAGAACACGTCGTTGATCAGCGGCAGCAGCGTCTTGGCGTTCTCACCGACCAGCCAGTCGTAGTACTCCTCGGTGAGAATCGAAGACCCGTGATCGATGATGAACTTCAGCTGTTCTTCGTCGATCTCGAGATTATCGAGGTTCGTCTCGAGCGCGTTCGGGTATTTGTTCGCGGGGGTGCGGTCGACGGGTGCCACGAACTCAGCAGTGAGCGCACCGTCGTAACCGACCTCTTGCAGCACTCCGACGAACTTCGCCCAGTCGTACGATCCGTATCCGCAAGGCATGCGGTTATTGTCAGCCACGTGCACGTCGACGAGCTTGCCGGAGTTACCAACCTTACGAATCGCCTCATAGAGGTCCTGCTCTTCGATGTTGATGTGGAACGCGTCGAGCACGACGCCGAGGTTCGGCCCGACCTCATCGCAGAGCGCGAGCGCCTGATCGGCGCGGGTGATCAGATACGACTCAAAGCGATTGAGCGGCTCGATACCAACGCGCACGCCTTTCGCCTCAGCGACCTCGTAGATCTCTTGCACACCCTCAACGAGCCATTTCCACTCGTTCTCGGGGGTCGAGTCGGGGACGATCTTGCCGACGGTGCCGGGCACGAGCGTAAGAATCTGCCCGTCAAGGTCGTGCACCAGCTGAATGCAGTCCTTGACGTACTGCACGCTCGATGCGCGAACAGCCTCGTCCGACGACTGCATGTTTCGCTTGTCGAGCATCAGCGTCACCGAGCCCCAGCAGTTCAGCCCGTAGTGGTCGAGCAGGCCTCGCACGTGCTTCGCGTCGTATTTCTCGGGCTCACCCGAAATCTCGATCGACTTGTACCCGTACTTGGCAAGACGCGCGATCGTGGTCTCGATCGGCTCCTGTCGCATCCAGTTGTGCATAGAAAGATGCATCGCACTCTCCTTTGAGTAGTTGTGTTCTTCGGTTGTATTGAGGTCTGTCATTTCTGCAGGGATCCTCGAACCGCGAAGCATGCCGCCGCGCGTGCCAGAACCCCCGATCGTGGGTTACAGTCGCGGCGTTTTCGGTGGGCCAAAACCCAGTTTGCCGGGATTCATGATTCCTTCCGGATCCCACGCGCTCTTCAGCGATTTCAGGTAGTCGAATCCGACGCCGAGCTGCGGGCGCATGAATCGACCGAGCTTGATGCCGACGCCGTGATGATCGTTGAGCACCGCGCCGTGCTGCATGCCCGCGAGAATGCCGGCGTCCCACAGCCGATCGTGCAGCTCCATCGCCTCCGCTGGATCCTCCGGCGGGTTGTCGATGTAGAACCGGTCGTAGAGCATCGAGCCCCAGTCGTACCAGTGCGAGAGGTGGGCGGTGTAGCGGGCGCCATACTCGGCAAACTCCTGCTCTACCACCTGCTTCTTCGCCCGGTAGATAGCGGGAAGATCTTTGAACCTCGCGACCTGATCGAAGGTGCCGTACATCAGTGGCGGCTGCGGCAGCTTGCCCTTGGCGTAGGGCTCGTACTTGCCTTCCCACCAGATGCGGCCGACCTCTGAGCCCTGGCTCGTGCCGCCTGCGGCGAGCGCGAGCTCGGTGATCGCTGCGGTCTCATAGTCGACAAGTTCGGGGGCGCCGTCGCACATGATGACCATGAGGGTGCCGCGGAAGGGCGTGCCCACCCACTCCTGCAGCTTTACCGAGTCGGCCTCGTCGTAGAGGCGAATGGTGGCGGGGCGCAGGCGGTTCGTCATGATGCGCCGGCCTGCCTCGATTCCAGCGAAGATATCGTCGAAGCTGAATGAGAGAAACTCGCGGCGTTCGGGGAGCGGATCGATGCGCAGCGTCGCGCGGGTGATCACGCCGAGGGTGCCCTCGGAGCCGACGAGCACCTGCAGCAGATCGGGGCCCGCGGCGTGACTCGGCACGCGCAGCGTCTCGAGCACCTTACCGGGCGGCAGCACGGCCTCGACCTGCAACACCTGATTCTCGGCCTTGCCGTACTTCGTCGAAACAACGCCGGATCCTCGCGCCGCAATGAACCCGCCGATCGACGCGCCCATATTGTACGAACCCGGGTAGTGTGCGAGCGTGAAGCCGCGCTCGTTCAGCGCGGCCTCGAGCGTCGGGCCGTCGATGCCGGCCTCGCAGGTGACCACGAGACTCTCTTCGTCGATCTCGATGATTTGGTCCATGCGGCTCAGATCGAGAGCGATGCCACCGTACGGTGCGAGCGTGCCCCCCTGCGTGCCGGTGCCGCCACCGCGCGGGATCACAGCGATGCCGAAGTCCGAGGCGATCTCGACAACCCGCGCAACCTCGGCGGTGTTCGCCGGGTGCACGACGAAGTCGGGGGCCGGCTGCTCAAGGTCTTTGTACGCCATGAACTTCGACTGCCACGACCAGTCGGCGGCCGCTGCCTGGCGATCAGCGTCCCGCTCCGAGACGTGTTCTCGGCCGAGAGCCGCGGTCAGTTCACGCGACACGACCCCGCGCAGATAATTCGCACCGGTGACGGCGCTAGAACTCGTTTCAGTACTCACGTGACTCCTTCGTCCGATGCGGTCGGCACGGAAGTCACCGACGCTCGCCTTGTATCCGAACTTGTATACAAGAAAGTACACTAACTTGTTCTGCGTCGAAATGTCAACTGTTCTGCGTGCTCGGAGCTTGGTTATCGCCGAGCTGCAAGTACTTCAGACCCGCCTCTGCTCAGCGAGAACGCGATGGGTAGCCGCCCCACCACACGTATCCGGTCGCGATGCTGAGCACCGCGCCGAGAGCCACGGCCCACCAGGGAAATCCGGGCAGATCTGAGGGCGCGCCGACTTCAGCGACCGCGGCAGCAGGCGTGGGAGTGACCCGCTCTCCCGTCACGAGGATGCGCTGAGTGTTGACCCCAAGTGGGGTGCAGGTCACAAGCGTGACCATGTCTCGGTCCGGGTCTGGAAGAAGTGCCTCGGTGTCTTCGGGCTCGATGATCTGAATGTCCACGACCCGATAGACGAGCGCCTCCCCCAGAACCTCCAGGGTGAACTGATCCCCTAGCTGGGCCCGATCGAGGTGAGTGAACATCGTGGCATCAGCAAGGCCGCGGTGGCCGGTGAGCACCGCCCGGGTGCCGATGCCGCCGACAGGCAATGAGGTGCCCTGCAGATGCCCGATGCCGCGCAAGAGGGTCGAGTCGCTTGTGCCGTGGTAGACCGGAAGATCGATCTCTGCACGCTCGTACCTGATCCGCGCCATAACGCCGTCTGGAGAGGCGAGCATCGATCCGTAGTCGAATTGGCCAGCACCGGCACCGTCACCGGTCGGCACATTCGAGTTCGCCTTCAGCAGCGCACCGCTTGCGAGCGCATCGTTGTATGCGTGCGCCGCCTCGAGCTGCGCCGCACGCTCGCGCTGGCCACCGCCCTCGTGAATCTTCGAGGTGGCCGCGAGCGCCGCGGCCTGATTCTTTTGATTCGTCCAGGCAGCTGCCTGAGGGTAGAGAAACACTATGGCACCAACCACCAACAGCAGCATTGCCGCGAGCGGAAGACCTTTCAGTCGCCACCCCTGAGCGCGATGCGCGGGGCGGCGCTTCGGTGTCTCGATCAGGGTCATCGCCCTCTCCTCTTGAGTCCGGAGATGGTTCTGGTGGCGTCACGCCGCGTGCCGCCACCAGAACCTCATCTCAGCCGCTCAGCCGCTCAGCCGTTCACCGGCGACCAGCTAACGCGATGCCCGGCTCTTGCGCGCTGCGGCCCCGGCAATCACCCCGCCGAGCACGACGAGCGCACCACCGCCAAGCATCATGGCCGTCATTCCGTTCGAACCAGTGATGGGCAGGCCCGGAACCTCCTGCTTTGCGTTCTCTACCTCAACTTCGGTCGTCGAGTCTTCCTCTCCTGCCACCACATTCACGGTCTCAGTGAATGTGGGATCGACATAGCCGGCCGGAGCCTTCGTCTCTACCAGGCAGTAGGCCCCCTCTTTGAGGGCACTGCTCGTCGCGATGCCGTTATCGGTGGTGATCGTCTCGAGGACGGTGGCGTCATCTGCCACCGGGCAGGCTCCCGCGTAGATCGCGAACTCGGCGCCATCAAGCATCGCCCCGTTGTCGGCATCTGTTTTTGTCACCTCGATGTCGCCCCAACGGGTGTCGACCACGTTGGTGTCAGTGCCGCCGACTGTTGCCATGTTTTCGATGATCCCGGTCGCAAGCACTTTCGTGTCAAATGCGAAGGTCAGCATGTACCCCGCGGGCAGTTCGTTGAGCGCGGCAAGGCCCGCAGGATCATTTGCGGACGCGGTCAGTGTGTTGGTACCCGGGTCGAGAGTGGTCGTGAACAGGCCGGTGACGCTCTGGGTGGTGCTGTCGGGCATGGTGGCGGTCACTACCATTGATCCAGCCACATACTCCAGGCGCGGATCGAGCACATCTGTCATCACGAACGATGCCACTGGCGCGTTCTGATACTTGGAAGAGACCGTCCACGAAACCTCGTCGCCCTCGATGACGGCGGTCGAGTCGTCGACAGCTTTTTCGGCCTCCCCCTCTTCGAGCAGATTCTTCGGGTAGGCGTGCACATCGTAACGCCAGCCGGCCTCACCGTTGTTCATCGGAACCGTGACGATGAACGGAGCCGAACGCTGTGTGACGTTCGCCGGCGCGTCTGTTTCGCATACGAGGTAGGCGCCGACCGCGAGATTGGAGCTGGCAGTACCGCTCGGATTCGTTGGGCCGATATCGGTGCCGGAACCGAGGGTTTCGCCCGCGACACCAGGAGTCGGATCACAGACCGGCACCAAATCGGTCAGACCGGCCCAGTCGGCCTGGTCATTGAGATCCCTGCTCGTGATCGGGTAGGCAGTAAACGTCACCCCCGCAAGTGGCGATTTTCCTTCGATAGTTACAGGCGAACCGTCACCTGTGAAGTCGTCATCGACTCCCACGTACTTGTGGATCGTGAGCGATCCTGTGCTTTGCCCGTCCGGCTGCCCCGGCGCACCAGCGGCACTTGCCGCACTCGCGATCCCGAGCGTTCCGAACGCGACGACCGCGAGGCCGACGAGCACTCGGCTCGCCATCTTGCTACGGTTTCTCATTTGACTACTGCCTCTCATCTTTTGGCCGATGCCTACATCGACCGTCATTCTTCGAAAGACCCAACGCCCCTTCGCGCCGGGCACTGGGTTAGAGCGCGAATCGCCGACGACGAGCCATACCGAGTAGTACGAGTGCCACGAGCAGGAACGCACTTCCGGCGA
Organism: Leucobacter sp. UBA1945; assembly: GCA_002336855.1. Taxonomy (GTDB): domain Bacteria; phylum Actinomycetota; class Actinomycetes; order Actinomycetales; family Microbacteriaceae; genus Leucobacter. The sequence goes on from DDEV01000048.1 coordinate 21,926, forward strand.
TCGTGAAGGCATCGGAGCCCAATCCGCCCGTAATCGGTACGCCAGGAACCTGCATCTTCTGGTTCTCGACAGGGTTGTCGGGAGCGAACACCAGGTGCTCTGCGTCAATCGTGAAGGTGAACGAGGGAGGCGAATCGCTCAGGTAATATCCCGCCGGGGCTTTCGTCTCGGTCAACGTGTAGCTGCCCCAGCCGAGATTCGCGATCTCGAACTCACCCGCGACCGGATCGGTGTCCACGCCAACGTATCCGAGCTGCCCGGTGTTGTCGGTGACCGTCACGGAGTCCGAGGTCGGACCAGCGGGCCCGACCAACGACCATTCCGATCCGGCAAGATGCTCGCCGTTGTCTGCATCGACCTTCTGCCAAGATGCCTCCCCGAGGATCCGAGAGTTCGCGATGGGAGCTCCGTGCGCATAGCTCAGGTGAGTCGAGTCGATCGTGAAGAAGAACGAGGGAGGTTGATCGCCAAGCGCATAACCCTCAGGCGCTTCCGTCTCAGTCAGGGTGTAGCCACCCCATTGCAGGCTCTGCAACAGGAACTCGCCAGCAGCAGGATTCTTGTCGAGGCCGAGACATTCCGCGACAGAACCTGCCACGCAATCGGTAACCTCTTCGCCGTCGAGCGGGAGTCCGGGAGCAGATACCGTCCAGACACTCCCCGCGAGTGCGTGCGCGGGGAGCTGATCATCGGTCTTGCTCCAAGCCGCCTCGCCGAGGATTCTGGGGTTTACCACCGGAGTGGATCGGACATAGCTCAGCACTCCGACGCCCGCGCTGACGGTGAAGTAAATGGCGGGTGTCAGCGTCACGAGGGAATACCCGACCGGTGCGCTCGTTTCAGTGAGGGCGTAGTCGCCCCACTTCAGATTTCCGAGTTCAAGCTCACCCGCAGCGGGGTTGAGGTCGAGACCCGTGTAGCCTGCTTGACCAGTGTTGTCTGTGACCGACACCGTTGATGAGTTGGCGCCCATCGGGCCGAGCAGGCTCCATGCGCTGCCACCGATCTTGTGAGCCGGAGTCTGGTCATCGACCTTGCTCCACTTCGCGGTGCCCGGCAGATCGGCGTTGACGATCGTGCAGCTCACACGGTTTTTCTCGTGGATCGTCAGTTTCGAGGTAGCCGAGTCGAATGTCCAGGGTGTGCCCTCATTCCCCTCTGCCGATTCGCACACCCAATTGGTCTTGAGCACGTAGCCTGCCGGGTTCGCAGATTCGCTCAGCAGATAGGTGCCGGGCTTCAGCGAGGTGCTCGCGACAGTACCGTTGCCAGAGATCGGGCTCTGGCCCGGGATCGCGGGCTGTGGTGTGGCAGTCACGACCCAGTCTGCGGGAACTTTCTTGCCTGCACCAAGGTCGAACTGCTGGTCGAGTTGCTTCGTCAAAGTGAGTCCGGGGCATGTCGAGACACCGGAGTTATCCTGTTCAACCGGAGCGACCCAGTTCTTCAGGTTGCGCGCCGTGCCGGTCCAGGATCGAACGTATCCCGTTTCTCCGATCAAGGGCGGGCAACCGTCGCTACCGAATGCCCCGTCTGAGAGCGGCACACTGATCGACACGGTCTGGTTACCACCGGAATTCGTGAACGTCACGGTCTGCGCGTAGTTGAGTGGGGTGCAACCCGGTGAATTCCAGGCCGATGGGTAGGCATTGCCGGATGTACCTCCGTAGACGCAAACCGCAGCCGTCGTTGTCCCACTGTCGATGAAGATGACCTGCCCGCCGAGGCTGCGGTCCGGCCTCGGAACCAGCGGTGATCCGCCCCACCGCTCCGGCGCGTTCGTGTATTCGACCGACCAGCCGAAGGTGCCAGTGGTTGAAGGGCGAACCCATGAGGCTTCAAGCACGGCATCGCTTCCCGTGCCGACAACTTCTGAAGTGAACGAGAGCAGCTGCGACTGCTGGGGGGTCACCTGGGTGTGCGAGCCCGACCAAGTAGAAGGGTTCGTATCGTCGCCAGTGGTGTTGTAACTGCCCGTGTTGGCGCCACCCGGTGGAACAGCGAACACGCTGACAGTCTTTGCAGCCATGGCGGGTGAGGTCTGAGAGATGGGGGTTCCTGCGTCGTCAGGGCGAAGCACTAACGTTGCCGCAGGTGACTCCGCACTGGTTCCGCTTCCCAACAACACCCAACTCGAGTCGCTGCCAGTCAAGAACCCCTTAGCCGCCACGGGCCGCAAACGGTAGTTCTCACCAGCCGCCACGTCGTGCACTGATCCGGGATCAGCGTCGTCAAACAGCCGGGTGAGCCTGAAGTATCCCGCTCGCGCATCGAGGTCGGAGCCGGCGTAGTCACCCTGGCCGGTGTTGTCATGCACCGTGGAGACCGGCGCATCCGCCCAGAGCACGTCATCCGAAGGGTCGGTGGCGTCACGTGGACCCTGCACCGAGAACACGATGTCGCCCAGCTGCAACACCTCTCCGCTACTGCTGACGGCGGCCCAGCTTAACGAGGGAGATGCCGAGGAGTCGCTCGCGGCGGCCTGCTGCGCCGCTTCGGGAGTGGTCACAACTGTGGCAGCTGCCGAAGCACCCTCATCGGATTGAGTCGAATCCGCATCGACGGCCTCCGCATCCGGCGCCGTGGTCACCGGCGGCTCCTCGCTCGTAGGTGGCACCGGGGCAGGCGTCTCGGTTGGAGGCATAGGGGGTTCCTCTACAACCGGTGCGGGCGATGAGCTCTCCGCAGGAGCCTCACTCACCACCTCAGCAGTGCCTGCCTCCGGTGTCACAGTTTCGACACTCGTGGCAACCGGATCCTCGCCAAGGGCAAGCGCAGGGCTAGCTCCGAGCAATAGCAACGAGACAACGGAAAAGGCCGCCACCCACACGCGTGAGTGACGGCCCCTCCGAGCTCCCGGCATCCCATGCCGCGCGGCGGGTCCCGTCGCCCGGTGCCCTCCACCACTCGCTGAGCTCCCCCAGATCCCAGTCCCGATGTGTGACCGCTTCATGACATCCTCGATTCCGCTCGCGCCAGAACCGATCGGACCAACCCCCGATACCGAAAATCCCCCGGTAGCGAAGCAGCAACTCTGCTTCGGCAACGGCGCCCCTTTGTGCCTGCCGCAAGGCTAGGAGCCGAACACCACCCCGAGCATCGGGGACAATTACGTAACTTTGAGAGTCGACCAGGTCCCCGCGAAGCTGTGAATCGCGATTCTTTTTCTTGTGCATGAGCCCGAAACGAGAGAGGATCTCAAGCGGGAGCTAGAAATTGGGGGGTTCGATGAACCTCAAAAAACGCATTGCTATTGGCGTGCAAGAAAGTGCTGTGCCCGAACCGGGCAGCGCCTTTCTTGCTGTCTCCGACGCGCGCGTTCGCCGTCTCGCCGACGCACTCAGCGCCGAAGGCGCGAGCCTCGTGCTGACGGGCGAACCGGGCTGCGGCAAGTCGCACCTCGCTCAGCGGGCTGCCCACGCGTTCGCCGCTGGGTCAGCTCGGCCGGTGCAACAGGTGCTCGTGCAGCAGCTCGCCGAGCTCCTGCAGCTCTGCCAGGTCACCGCAGCCACCACTCCGCGTGAAACGAGCGATCTCGTAGTACGCGCCCTGAACGCCAGGTTTCCGGCGCATGAGATCGTGCTCGTCGCACTAGGCCTCGACACCTACCACGGCGACGAGGCCGCGTTCTTCGAACACCTCGTTCGAGCGAGGCAGCTGCGGTTCATCGGCACGGCGCATCAAGTGGTCGGCGCCGCCGATCGCCTCGCCCGCGATCCCGGGGTCACCCTGCACGCGGTCGAACCGTTCACGATCGACGAGAGCGATGCCTTTCTCTCTCGCCTGTTCGGGGTCGATCACTTCGCACGGCAGGCGCTCGATGACTGGTACGCCGCCACCCTCGGCAACCCGCACGCCCTCGCAACACTCGCGCTCGCCGCCGATCGTCGCGGTGCGATCCATCGCGCAAGGCGCATGGCCTGGATCACTCCGAGAGAAGATCAGCCCCCAGCTGATTTCGTGGCGCAACTCGAAGGGCTGAGCGCGCTCGAGCGAGACACCATCGAGCTGGTGACGTTCGCAGAACCGTTGCACGAGGCCGCGCTGCTGCAGCTGCTCGACACCGATACAGTCACAGCTCTGCTCAACAAGCAGCTGCTGGTCGTGCGAACCGACGTATCAGGAGTCACCGCGATCGTCACGCGACTCCCGGTGCTCGGCGCGGCGATCCGCGAACACTTGTCGCCTATGAGACGCAACAGCCTGGCGACACTCTGCTTCAACGCGCTTCTCTCAGACGACGCGGCTCTCACCCCCGCGAGCCGAAGGAGGCTGGTGCACTTCGGCATGGCCGCCGGCCGCGAGCTGCCCGCAGACTGGTTATGGCAAGCAATGCGCGCGGCCGGCCACTCCGGAGAGCTGCACTACACGCTGCGCCTTGCGCTCGCCGCGATGGCCCACGAAGACCCGCAGCGCGCAGCAGAGGCGATACTCAGGGCCTGCGATCTCGCCCACTTCTTGAACGCGCCTGATGCGCTCGACGAGGCCGTGCTGGCGCTGACCACGCTGCTCGCAGACCAGCACACCCTCGACGCGCTCTCGTTCGAAACGCAGTTCGCGCTCGCCGCCACCTCCGTTTGCTTTGCACCAAAATATGCGGGCAACCCCGACCTCGCGATGCGGGCCTTCGACATCTGGGAGCGGCGCTGGGCCGCGCAGGGCTTCGACGCCCAGCCCCTCACGCAGGCTTGTCGCATGCGGGTGCTCACTCTCAACGGGCGGCTTCGCGACGGGCTCGTCGCAAGCGCGCGGGCCGAAGGCGAGCGTGACCTCAATGCCGAGTGGCTCTCTGCCCCGGCTCGCACCTTCGAGGCCCTCATACGCGTGCAGATGGGACAGTTTCGCGAGGCCATCGCGCTCGCAGAAACCACGCGCAAACTCGTCTTGCTGCACGAGATCTCGCCCACCGTCTCGGGAGACCTCGAAGGCTTCGCCCTCTTCATCGCCCACTGGGCACGCGGCACCACTATCTCGGCCAGGCACACACTCGAGCAGGTCGCAGCACCCACTCGCGCAGACCTGCACGCCGTGCAGAACCAGACCGGGCTCATCGAGCTCGGCATCATTCTGTTCAGTCTGCAAGAAGCGCGCTGGAACGACGCGGCCGAGCTCGCAGAGCAGCTCCTCGCCACTACCAAACTCAATGACCCGTTCGGCATCACACCTTTCGTGCACGCCGCAGCCGCGCTCGCGCTCGCGGCCCTCGGCGAAGACGACCGCGCTCGCGCGGCGCTGCACCTCAGCGAGATGTTCGAGCACCCGGGCCTTTCGACCGCGCTACGCGGCTTCGTCGGCAATCTCACCCTGCGAGCCAGGCAGTGGCTGCGCGACCCCGACCTGCTCACCCACGCGCGCACCCACGCCGAGTGGGCTCGAAACGAGAACCTGCCCCTGGTCGAACTCAAAGTGCTCGACCTCATCGCGCACCAAACCGCTCGTCATGACCCGATTCTGCTCGCCAGGGCAGAGGAGCTTGCGCCACTGGTCGACCAGCCGGTGGGCCCGGCGATCCTCGCCCATATTCGATCGCTCATGCGGGCCGAAGGCAGCGACGCAGACGCGGACGAACGCCTACTCTCTGAACTCGGCATCTGGATGCCGCTGCCCCCCGTCTCGCAGCTCACCGGCCGCGAGCGCGAGATCGCTCTGTTCACCGCGCTCGGTTATTCGTCGCGGTACATCGCCGAGCGCTTGCAGCTTTCGGTGAGAACGGTCGAAACGCACCTCACGCACGTCTACACGAAACTCGGTATCGACGGGCGCGAAGAGCTGCGCCGCTGGTTCTCGCGCGGGCGAGAGCACCTTTCGTGACATTCAGCCAGCTCATAGCAAACTTTCAGAGACTGAGAACATGAACACTCAGCACAAGGGACCTCGCATTCTCATCGTCGACGACGAACCGAGCATTCGCGAGCTGCTCAGCACCAGCCTGCGCTTCGCTGGCTTCGGAGTGCGCGCGGTCGGCAACGGCGCGCAAACCATCTCGGCTGTTCTCGAAGAAGAGCCAGATCTCATCATTCTCGACGTCATGCTGCCCGACATGAACGGCTTCAGCGTGACGAAGCGCCTGCGCTCGCACGGCTTCACCGCCCCCATTCTCTTTCTGACCGCGAAAGACGACACCGAAGACAAGGTGATGGGGCTCACGGTCGGCGGCGACGATTACGTCACGAAGCCGTTCAGTCTCGACGAGATTATTGCGAGGATCAAAGCCATTCTTCGTCGCACTATTCAAGAAGACGAAGAGGCCGTTCTTGAAACCGGCCCAATCGTGCTCGACCAGGACACGCACGAGGTACGCGTCGCCGGCAGCCCGATCGAGCTCAGCCCGACAGAATTCAAGCTGCTGCGCTACCTGATGCAGAACGCGAACCGCGTGCTGTCGAAGGCGCAGATTCTCGACCATGTGTGGGAGTACGACTTCAACGGCGACGCCGGCATCGTCGAATCGTACATCTCATACCTACGCCGCAAGCTCGACCCGCTCACCGGCGAGTCGCTGATTCAGACGAAGCGCGGCTTCGGCTACATGCTCAAGACCGACGCGAAGTAAGCCGTTGGCTCATAAGCCGATGGCCGCAGACCAGGCTACCGTTGCCGGCCCCGAGGGCACCCCGCCCCGGGGCCGCTTCGGTGCCCGCTGGAACGACATCACCCTGCGGGCGAAGATCACCGGAGTGACGGTGTTCATCCTGTCGCTCGGCCTCATCGTCGCGGGCATCGGCACCCAGTCGTTTCTGCGACCGCAGCTCATCGCAACGCAAGAGAAAGAGTTGCAGCAGGTGCTCAGCAACCCGAAGTTCGTGCTGAGCGCAAGCGCTGACACCAAGGATCTACGCTGCGAAGACGTGCAGAATGCGAGCCCGAAATTCTACGTCGCCGTGCTCGACGGCAGCGGTGAGATTCTCTGCGACAACGCGCAGGGGCGCGAGGGCGAGCTTTCCCCGTCATTGCCGACAATCCTGCCCGAGTACGCAGCGCAACACCCCAACCAGGTGTTCACCATTCAGGGCAAGGATGCGCTCGAGTGGCACACCGTCGTCGGGCCGATCAATTCGTCTCAGAGCGGTACCCCTGCATTCACGCTGCTCATCGCTTCGTCGACGGCAGAAGTCAATCGCACCATGGCGGCCTTTGCGCTGGTGTTCTCGGGGTTCGGCATCGCCGTGCTGCTGTTGGGCGCGGCGCTCACGCGGATCCTCGTCACGAACACCTTCGCGCCCCTCGCCGAGGTCGAACAGACCGCGCTCGAAATCTCACGCGGCGACTACTCGAAGCGCATTCTCGTCGCGAGCCCCCACACAGAGGTCGGGCACCTGGGGCAATCACTCAACGTGATGCTCGACCGAATAGACACGTCGTTCGAAGAGCGACAGCACACCATCGAGCAAATGCGGCGCTTCATCAGCGACGCGGGTCACGAGCTGCGCACGCCGCTCGTGTCGGTGCGCGGCTACGCCGAGATGTACCGCCATGGCTGGCTCACCGAGGGTGAACAGCTCGATCAGGCGATGGAGCGCATCGAGAAAGAGGCCATTCGCATGGGCTCGCTCGTCGATGATCTGCTCGCGCTTGCCAGGCTCGACGAAAAGCGACCGCTCGATGCGACACCGCTCGAACTCAACAAGATAGCCTCTGACGCGGCTCTCGACACCCACGCGCAGGCGCCCGATCGCGAGGTGACGGCCTTTGAGGATGCGGCGTCTCCCATCGTGATCGGCGACGAGCACAAGGTTCGGCAAGTCATCACGAACCTGATCGGCAACGCGCTGCGCTACAGCCCCGAGGGCAGCCCGATCGAGATTCGGGTGAGCTCAGACGCTTCGGTCGGCTCGGCGACGTTCGAGATCGTCGACCACGGCGAGGGCATTCCCGAACAGTTTCGCGCGAAGATCTTCGACCGCTTCTGGCGCGCCGACACGTCGCGCAACCGAGAAACCGGCGGCTCGGGCCTCGGGCTCTCGATCGTGAAGTCGATCATCGCGGCGCACGGCGGCACGGTGAGCGTGCACGAGACGCCCGGTGGCGGGGCGACGTTTAGGGTGTCTTTGCCGCTCGCCCCGGTCGATGCGGCCGAAGACACGGTGCCGATGCGGCGGCTCAGGTAGGGCTCGCTCCCCGTCCCCCGCTCGCATCCCGCGGCTCGCCCTGTCTTAAGCAGGTGGGCAGTAGGTGTTGCCTCGACCGTCGGCAGGCAACACCTACTGCCCAGATGTTTCGCCCTGCTCCCACACGCAAAAGGCGGGGCCGCACCCGAAGGTGCGACCCCGCCTAGCGATAAGCCGAGACTTAGAAGTCCATGCCACCGGTCGGGTCGCCCATCGGAGCCGCAGCGGGCTCCGGCTTATCGGCGACGACAGCCTCGGTGGTGAGGAACAGGCCGGCGATCGATGCAGCGTTCTGCAGAGCCGAACGGGTCACCTTTGCCGGGTCGAGGATGCCCTGTGCGACCAGGTCACCGTACTCGCCGGTTGCGGCGTTCAGGCCGTGACCGTTGGGCAGGCTTGCCACGCGATCTGCGACGACGCCGGGCTCGAGGCCTGCGTTCAGGGCGATCTGGCGCAGCGGCGCCTCGATAGCAGCCTGCACGATCTTCGCGCCGACAGCCTCGTCACCCGAGAGCTCGAGCG
>DDEV01000048.1:30605-34977 GCA_002336855.1 Leucobacter sp. UBA1945
TGCAGCTTCTCGCGGTCGTAGTCGCTGTCGGTGTTCTCGATCTCGCGGCGAATCTGGGTCACGCGACCCGCGATTGCCTCTTCTTCGCCTGCACCCTGCACGATGGTGGTCTCATCCTTGGTGATGATGACCTTGCGTGCGGTACCGAGCATGTCGAGGGTTGCGTTCTCGAGCTTGAGACCGACCTCTTCGCTGATGACGGTGCCACCGGTGAGGATAGCGATGTCCTGCAGCATTGCCTTGCGACGATCGCCGAAGCCAGGAGCCTTGACGGCTGCCGACTTGAAGATGCCGCGGATCTTGTTGAGCACGAGGGTAGCGAGCGCTTCGCCCTCGACGTCTTCAGCGATGATGAGCAGCTGCTTGCCCGACTGGATTACGGGGTCAACGACGGGCAGCAGATCCTTGATGTTCGAGACCTTGCTGTTGACGATGAGAATGTAGGGATCCTCGAAGACTGCCTCCTGGCGGTCTGCGTCGGTGACGAAGTATGCCGACAGGTAGCCCTTGTCGAAGCGCATGCCCTCGGTCAGCTCGAGCTCGGTGCCGAAGGTGTTCGACTCCTCGACAGTGACGACGCCCTCCTTGCCGACCTTGTCGATTGCCTCGGCGATGAGCTGGCCGATCTGCTCGTCAGCTGCCGAAATCGAAGCGGTAGCGGCGATCTCGTCGGTGGTCTCGATCTCCTTGGCGTTCTCGAGCAGCTGTGCGCTGACGGCTGCAACAGCCTTCTCGATGCCCTTCTTGATGGCGATCGGATCAGCGCCGGCGGTCACGTTGCGCAGACCCTCGCGCACGAGTGCCTGAGCGAGCACGGTTGCGGTGGTGGTGCCGTCACCTGCGACGTCGTCGGTCTTCTTTGCGACCTCCTTGACGAGCTCAGCACCGATCTTCTCGTAGGGATCCTCGAGCTCGATCTCCTTGGCGATCGACACGCCGTCGTTGGTGATCGTGGGAGCACCCCACTTCTTCTCGAGCACGACGTTGCGGCCGCGCGGGCCGAGCGTCACCTTGACGGTGTCAGCGAGAATGTTCAGGCCGCGCTCAAGTCCGCGACGTGCTTCCTCGTCAAACGCAATGATCTTTGCCATGTGTGCGTCCTCCCGGGACATAGTTGGTTTGGCGGTGCCGCAGTGTCGCAGCACCTCGCATGAGTTGTTAGCACTCAGGTTTCCAGACTGCTAATTCAATCTTGGCACTCGCACCCTGAGAGTGCAAGAAATGACGCTCGCTCGCGGCGAACACGGCAGGGTATTTTCAGGGGCGAGGATCGCCAGAAGCGCGTGAGCGCCGGCGGGCTACTGGGCAGCTGGCTCGGGCACCACGAGCTGATCGCTTCCGGGGCCGGCGTAGTCCGCACCGAGCAGCACGATCAACCGCGCGCCGTACTCGTCGTAGTCGGAGCTCTGGAAGGTCGAGACCCCGCCGAGCTCCTTCGCGAGCCCGAGGGCTGCAGCTTCATCTTCGGGCGTCGAGTAAAACACGGCAGAGATTTGCACGTCGCTCGAGGCTGCGGGAGCCGAGAAGAGAATCTGGCCCCAGCCGTTCTGCGTGATGGCGCCGTCGACAATCGACTCGAAGCCGTCCATGCCCGTGCCGTTGAGCACGACGACCGGAGCAGTGGGATCGAGCGCCGGCTTCACCGTAACCGGCTTCTTCGTGGGCTCCGTCGGGGTGTCGGAGCCACCCATGTTCTGCAGGTTCGCGCCCGTCACCTGCAACGCGATCACGCCGGCACCGGTGAGAATCGCGGTTGCGACCAGTGCGCTGACCAAGTAGATCCAAAAGCGGCGGGGCTTACCGATGACGCGGTGCGCGCCGACACGGCCGCTCCTCGCGACATCGTCAAAGCGGTCAGAAGGGGGCGAAGTGCGCTGCGGCTGAGCCATCGCGCGCGCCCGACGCGCCGCAGCCCGTGTCTCGTGCCCCTCGGCCACGCGCCCTCCTCGCAATAGAGATGAATGATTCGCGACGCATACCGCGCCTACATTTTGTGTGCACCTAAGAGTACACGCGCAAAGCTGAGCACGGCCCCCGCCCCGCTAGCGAAAGAGCGGGCGAGAGAAGTGATAGCGCAGCGACGCTTCGCGTCGCCTACAGCGAATCCCCTCCGCGCGGCGCGCGTCGGCTGGCTTGTAAGCCAGCACCAAACCGCAGCGACGCTTCGCGTCGCTTATAGCGAGTTTGGTGCATACACAGCACGGGCGAGACCATCGAGCACGTCTGGAATGCGGGTGCCCCCCGCAAAGATCAGCGTGTCTTCGACATCGATAATGCGGCGGTGCTTGCCAGCGTTCGTCAGGGCAATGCTCGGCTGAGCCTCGATCAGCCCGTCGACGCCGCCCGTGCTCTCGAGCCCCTTCGTCATCACGAGAATGATGTCGGGGTTCAGCGACACGAGCGCTTCGTCGGTCAGCGGCTTCTCACCGACCCACCCAATCTCTTCGGCCACATCGATGGCGCCGAGCGACTTGATCGTTGAGTCGATCCCGCTGCCTTCGCCGAACAGGTAATACACGCCAGCGCTCCCGCGAACGTAGAGAAACGCAACCCGCGGCCTGAGCGCGGCGTCGCTGGGCATGAGCTTTGCGATCTCGGCCTCTTTCGTCGCGATGGCCTGCTTGAGCTGCTCGTTGAGCGTGTCAGCGAGCGGGGCCACCCCGAGGGCCGTCGCGACCTCGCGGGTGAGCTCGTACGTGCTCTCGGGGTCGACCGCGCGCGACACCGTGACCACCTGAATGCCCGCGTCGCGCAGCTGCAGCACCACGTCGGTCGGACCGATCGAACCATCGGTGATGATCAGGGTCGGGCTCAGCGCGAGCACACCTTCAGCATCGATCGAATGGCCCTCTTTGGTGATGACCGGGAGATCCTCGTGGCCTGCAATCTGAGTTGAGATATCGCGACCGACAAGGTTGTCGGCGAGCCCGAAAGAATCGACGAGCTCGGCGATGGTGCCCGTGATCGACAGCGCGAGCAGGCGCGACGTGTCGGTGACCTGCACCTCGCGGTCGCCCGTCACATCGTGCGAGGTGACAGTCACCGGCAGCTGCTGCTTGGGCTTGTCTGCCACCGCACCTATGCTCGGGCCACCAATTACCGCAGTGCTCGGCCCCTCCCACGACGTTGGGTCGGCGATGGGGGTCAGTGTCGAGAGCGGGGGCAGATCAGCCTGAGTCGTAGCATTCGCACTCGCATCGGGGCCGGCCGTCTGGCAACCGGTGAGCAGCATGGCTGCAAGGGTCACCACCGAGGCGACAAGCGCAATACGGCGGCGCGGCGCATGGGTTCGCAACATGAACACCTTTCATCAGATGTTACTAAGCGTAGCCGAAGCGATAGGATAGATCCTCGGAACAACATGAAAAACTCAGCCTCGACTCCGTCATCGCTGCGCACGACAAAGGGTGTGCTCTTCATCGCCCTCTCGCTCGCGCTCGCGTTTGCACTCTTGGCGTCGGCTGGCACCGGTCAGCTCGCGATCGCCCCGCAAGAGGTGCTGGGTTCGCTGCTGCACAAGGTTGGCGTCGAGTGGCTGCCGCTGCCCTCGCACCCGGCGGGCGATCAGACGCTTTGGGCGATCCGCTTTCCGCGCGTAGCGATGGCCGCGCTCGTGGGTGCCGGCCTCGCGATCTCAGGTCTGCTCATGCAGGCGATCTTCGGCAACCCGCTCGCCGAGCCCGGCGTCATCGGCATCTCGTCGGGCGCCGCGGTCGGCGCCGGCCTCTCGATCGTATTCGGCCTCACCCTTTTCGGGCAGTGGACCACCGCCGTGCTCGCCTTCGCTGCGGGCCTCGTCGCGACGCTGCTCGTCTATTTCATGAGCCGCGCCGACGGCCGCACCGAGGTGGTCACGCTCGTGCTCACCGGCATTGCAATCAACGCGATCGCTGGCGCGGCAATAGCACTGCTCACGTTCTTGGGAGACACTCAGTCGCGCGAGCAGATCGTGTTCTGGCAGCTCGGCAGCCTCGCGGGATCGCGGTGGAGCCAGGTCGCGATCGTCGCGCCAGTGCTCGCGATCGGCATGATCATCGCCTACCTGGTCGCCCGCAAGCTCGACCTGCTCGCGCTCGGTGAGCGCAATGCCCGCCACCTCGGGGTCAACGTCGAGGCGCTGCGCATCGGCGTCATCGTGCTCGTCGCCCTGCTGGTCGGCGCGTCGGTTGCCTTCGCGGGCATCATCGCTTTCGTGGGTCTCGTGATTCCGCACCTCATGCGCATGATCCTCGGCCCCGCGCACCTGCCGCTCGTCACCGCGAGCGCGCTCGGCGGCGCGCTGCTACTGACGCTCGCAGACCTCGGCGCGCGCACCCTCGTACCGATGGCCGACCTGCCGATCGGCATGCTGACGTCGCTCGTCGGCGGCCCG
>DDEV01000133.1:0-833 GCA_002336855.1 Leucobacter sp. UBA1945
GCAAAGCGGAGATCGAGAAGAGCGTCGCCGAGCTACGCAAAGAGGTGCCAGATAACGTGCAGGCAGACACCGTGCTGCAGGCGATCGCCGACGCGAGCGCCGCGACGGGGGCCTTCATCGATGCCAGCACCTTTGGCGAACCCACCGCCTTCGCTCCGCGCACCGCGGCGACCGAGGACGGCGCCGCGCCCGCGGCTCCCGCCNNAACACCCGCCGATGCAGGCACGGCCGACGCAGGGCCAGAGCAACAGATCGAGATCGAGCTCACCCTGAGCGTCGAGAACACCGCAATGGCAGCGAACTTTCTCGACCAACTGCGCGCAGGTTCTCGTTCGTTGCTCGTGACCTCTGCAATCGCAGAGAAGGGAAGCGCGCACACCGTGACGAGCTGGGAGGGCACGCTCAAGGTAAAGATGCTTGCCTTCTTCTACGAGAACGGAGACAACAAATGAGCGGCGGCAACTGGTTTGACGAGCTCGACGCCGAAGATGACCAGCGCGAGGCGAGCCTTGGCCTGTCGAGGCGCGAGCTGCGAGAAGCTGCCGCAGCAGAGCCGACGTCGCTGCCCGCCGTGCAGCAGCCGGCGGCGTGGGTGACCGAGGCCGAAGCGATCCCTCCGACCGCCGTGACGTCAGCGATGCCCGGCGCATACGAGGCGGCTCCTGCCCCTACGGCGAACCCGGTTCAGGCCGCCGCTGCGGCACCCGCTTCAGCATGGGCCGTGGGTATTCGTCAGCTACTCGAGATCGCCCGCAATTCGCGTGCTTCAGACGTGCACCTGACGCAGTGTCTCCCACCCCAGATGCGCGTCGACGGCGACCTCGTGCTGATCG
>DDEV01000133.1:950-11184 GCA_002336855.1 Leucobacter sp. UBA1945
CGCTTTCGTGTGAACGTGTTTCGGCAGCTCGGTGCGCTCGCCGTCGCCATGCGTTTCATTCCCGACGAGACCAAGCCCCTCGAAGAGCTCGGCGTGCCCACCATCGCCGCAGATCTCGTGACGAGGCCGCGCGGCCTCGTGCTGGTCACAGGCCCCACAGGATCGGGCAAGTCGACCACGCTCGCGGCGATGATCGACCTGGTGAACCGAAAGCTTCCGTCGCACGTCGTGACGATCGAAGACCCGGTCGAGTTTCGGCACACCAGCAAGAAAGCGCTCATTCACCAGCGCGAGATCGGCAGCGATACCCGCTCGTTCGCCGAGGCAATGCGTCGCGTGCTGCGACAAGACCCCGACATCATTCTGATCGGCGAGCTTCGTGACCCCGAGTCGATCTCGACGGCGCTCACCGCGGCAGAGACTGGCCACCTCGTGCTCTCGACACTGCACACCCAGTCGGCTGCCAAGTCGATCAACCGCGTGGTCGACGCCTTCCCGCCAGCGCAGCAGGCACAGGTGCGCACGCAGCTCGGCGACGCGCTGCAGGGCATCATCACGCAGACGCTGCTGCCGAAGGCCATCGGCCACGGTCGCGTCATCGGCACCGAGGTGCTCGTCAACACCCCAGCCATCGCGAACCTCATTCGCGAGGGCGAGGTGAGCCAGATCTATTCGATGATGCAGGCGGGCGGCGAGCTTGGCATGCACACCCTCGACCAAGACCTGAAGCGACTCGTGCAGAAGGGCGAGATCAGCCTTGAACTCGCGCAATCGCGCGCCTACGACCCGAAGTCGATCGCCGAGGGCATGAACGTGCGCTCTGGCCTCGTCGAAGACACCTGGATGGGTGGCATGGGCATGCAGCAGTCAAATGGCGGGTGGAACAACTGATGGCCGTCGAACAGTTCACGTTTCAGGCCACTGACGCCAGCGGCAAGGTGACCAGCGGCAAGGTCGATGCCCCGAGCAAGGACGCGGTCGTGGCGCAGCTGCGCGCCCGCGGGCTGATGCCGCTCGATGTCAAGCCGGTCTCGAAGACTGGCTTGAACACCGAGATTCGCATTCCGGGCCTCGAAAAGCCGGTGAAGACCGACGTGCTCGCCGTCTTCGCGAAGCAGATGGCAGGCCTCTTGAACGCCGGCCTGCCGCTCTTGCGCTCGCTTGTGGTGCTCGAAGACCAGGCTGAAGATAAGAAGCTGAAGGCCGCGCTCGGGCAGGTGAAGACCGACATCGAGCAGGGGCAGACACTCTCGAACTCGATGGGCAAACACCCAAAGGTGTTTCCGCCACTCATGGTGAGCCTCGTGCGCGTCGGCGAAATGGGCGGCTTTCTCTCGCAGTCGATGGCGAGCGCGGCAGAAACCTACAAGATCGAGGCCGAGCGCACCAATAAGATCAAGGCCGCGACCACCTACCCCGTGATCGTGCTTGTGATCGCGCTGCTCGGCTCGCTCGGCATGGTCACCTTCATCGTGCCGATCTTCGCGAAGATGTTCGACGGTATGGGATCAGCGCTGCCGCTGCCCACGCAGATTCTCGTGACGCTCTCAGACAACATGGTCTGGGTGCTGCCGCTGCTCGCAGTGCTCATTATCGGCGGTGCTCTCTGGTGGCGCACGAATAAGCACACCGAGCGGGTGCGACGCGTGGTCGACCCGCTCAAGCTGAAGCTGCCGGTGTTCGGCAAGTTGACAACCAAAGTCGCCGTCGCGCGGTTCGGGCGCGGGCTCGCGATGATGCTGAAGGCGGGCGTGCCGCTCGTGCAGGCGCTCGACATCGTCGGCGAGGCGTCGAACAACTGGAAGATCGAGCAGGCCGTCAAGGCCGTGCAAGACTCGGTGAAGCAGGGCAAGTCGTTCTCGCAACCGCTCGAAGACTCAGGCGTCTTTCCGTCGATCGTCGTGCAGATGGCCCGCGTCGGCGAAGAGTCGGGCACGCTGCCCGATATGCTCGAGAGCATCGCCGACTTCTACGACGACGAGGTGGCGACCGCGACCGAGCAGCTCACGAGCTCGATCGAGCCGATTCTGATCGTCGGCATCGGCATCATCATCGGCGGCATGGTCGTTTCGCTCTACCTGCCGATCTTCACGATCTACGGTGAGATCGCCAACCAGTAGCGCAACAACCAAGGCTCACCAACCAGATAGACGCAGCCGGGCCTGACATGCAAAGAGGGTGGCAACCAGATCAGCTCTGGTTGCCACCCACTTCGTGTGAGCCGCTGCTACTCGATCTCGGCCGTAACCATCCCGATGAACTTGATCGTGGCGCGCATCGGCAGATCCTCAACCGTCACGTTCACGTTCTTGAGCTCGTCGATGTAGCCGAGAATCTCGGGAGAGGGCGCAAAACCTTCGTGCACGGCCCCGCGCACGGCCTGCACCTTCGCCACGAGCTCGGGTGACGCTTCTGCACCCTGCGCGGCAAGCGCCTTGGCGGCAAGGTCGCCCCAGGCCTGCAGCGGTCGGCTCAGCCCGTCGAGATGGCGCAGCACCGCGGCGAAGCGCTCGGGCGCCGATTGGGCGAGCTCGTTGACCGCATCGATCGCGTCGAGCATGCTCTGAAAGTGCGTGTCGAGTGCGTGGTGCAGCAGGCGCATCGACTGCCCGGGAGGCTCGGCTGCCTCGCCGCCCAGCAACTCGAGCGCGAAGCGACCGATCATCTGGTTCTGCAGCGCAAAGATGCCGATGTTCTGCTCGAGTGCCTCGACCATCTCGTGCAGCGAGACAGCCGCCTCGACCGCGCGCTTGAACTCCATGCCGGCGCCGCCGAGGCGCTCGAGCGCCTCCTGCGCGGCCTCGGTGAGATCCTTGCCGAGGCCCGCCTGGTCGGCGCCACCCCACGCGATCGCCTCGGTCGCCTCTTTCACGATGGTCGCGAGGGCGGGAATCGCGGCCGAACGCACCTTACCGCTCGTGACCTGCTCGTGCAGCCCGCGGCTGACCTCTTCGACGCGCTCGAGCGAGTGCAGCGGGTTCAGCAGCAGCCGGCCGAGCATACGAATCTTGCCCGGCAGAATCTCGAGCGGCACGCGGCTCGCCGTCTGCTCGAGCTCGTCGACCGACTCGATCATCGCGGCCACCTCGCGTGGCAAAAGTGCGCGTGTCAGCGTGCCCATGTCGGCGAACCCGATAGCGGCAAGTTCGGTGCGCAAGAATTCGGCACCAGCGTCGGCCTGTTGCCGCGCACCGCCTTCGACCGTCGCCTCGAACTCGCGGGTGCGGTCGAAGATCTCGAAGATCTTGTCGCGCATGCCGCCAGTCTCGGGGCGAACACGCATAGAGATGTGGCCGTTCTCAGTCGGCAGCATCACTGCGAACACCTCGTAGCGTTCGTCGTCGCTCGACAGGTTCGCCACGTAGCTTGCGACGGGGCGCCCTGCCTGCAGCTCGTCCCAGATGAGGCGAAACGCGCCGCGCGGCATGGCCGGGTCGCGAACGATGTTGTGCGGCTGGCCCTTCATCTCGTCGAAGGTGTAACCCGAGAGCCTGGTGAACACCGAGTTTGCGTGGGCGATCACGCCCTTGTCATCGGTGATCGAGAAGAACAGTTCGTCGGGCTGAAACGAGCTGAGCTGAACGGTGCGAGCTGACTCGCGAAGTGGCGACACGGTGGTGTTCACTGGGTACCTTTCGAAGGGGGATATGGGGGAGTGGGGAGGCCTCGCTACGCAGAAACGCGCAGCACTTCTTCGATCGTGGTGATGCCCTGCGCGGCCTTCAAGAAACCGTCTTGGCGCAGCGTGACCATGCCGCCTCGAAGCGCCGCCTCGCGAAGATCTGAACCGGTCGCACTACCCGTGACCAAGTGCTCGAGTTCATCAGACATGTTCATGACCTCGTGCAGTGCGACGCGGCTGCGGTAGCCGGTGTTCGAGCACTCCTGGCAGCCGCCCGGCTTGTAGAAGGTGAGCTGCATGCCCTGCGGCACCGGAATGCCGAGCGCCGCGAGCTTCTGCGGGTCTTCGTGGTAGGCCACCTTGCAGATGCTGCAGAGGCGTCGGGCGAGACGTTGCGCGACAACCGCGTTGATCGCGGTGCCCACCAAGAACGGTTCGCACCCCATGTTGATGAAGCGGGTGAGCGCACTCGGGGCGTCGTTCGTGTGCAGCGTCGACAGCACCATGTGGCCCGTGAGCGCAGCCTCGATCGACATGTTCGCGGTCTCTTCGTCTCGAATCTCGCCGACCATCACGATGTCGGGGTCGGAGCGCAGAATCGACCTGAGTGCGGTGTGAAAGTTGAGGCCGGCCTTATGGTTCACCTGCACCTGGTTGATGCCGGCGAGTCGAAACTCAACGGGGTCTTCGACGGTGATCGCGTTCACCTGGGGGGTGGCAATCTCGCTGAGCGCAGTGTAGAGGGTTGTCGATTTGCCCGAGCCGGTGGGGCCGGTCACAAGCACCATGCCGTACGGCTTCGAGATCGCCTGCCGAAAGAGCTCCTGGTTCTTCGACGAGAACGCAAGGTCTTTCAGCGACAGGTTCTGTGTGGAGTTTGCGAGAATACGCATCACGATCTTCTCGCCCCACACAGTCGGCAGGGTGGCGAGGCGCAGATCCACCTTCTTGCCGTTGTGCTGCACCGAAATGCGGCCGTCTTGAGGCTTGCGGCGTTCGGCGATGTCGACCGCGGCCATGATTTTGAGGCGCGAAATGACGCCGTCTTGAATCGCGCGGCTCGCGCGCTGGGTTTCTTTCAGCACGCCGTCGATCCGGTAGCGCACGATGAGGCTCTTCTCGCCGGGCTCGATGTGAATGTCGCTCGCACGGTCGTCGATCGCCTGGGAGATGAGTAGGCTCACGAAGCGCACCACGGGAGCGTCGTCGTCGCTCGCGGTCTCGAGATCGTCGTGCAGCTCGGCTTCGGTGACACCGCTCTCGTCGAGCATCTGCCCCTTGAGTTCGCTGAGTTCGCCGTCAGAGCGCAGAAAACGAGTGAATGCGAGTTCGAGGGCGTCAGTTGCGACCGCGGCCGGCTGAATTGACAGCCCGGTCGCGGTCGTGATGTCGTCGATCGCGTTCAGATCGCTCGGATCAAGCATGCCAACGAGCAGGTGGCGCCTGGTGCGGCGAATTGGTAGCAACTGGTAGCGGCGACACAGCACCGCCGGAATCATGCCGATCACCTCGGCGTCGAGCGGCTCCTGTTTCAGGTCGATGAACGGCACCGAGGCGAGTTGCGCGAGCGACTGCGCGATCGTTGCGTCGTCAGCGATTCCCTCTGCGAGGATCCTGGCGCGCAGCTGCGCGCCAGTGCCGAACTGCGTGGTCAAGTCGCGCATCTGCTCTGCCCCCACGACGCCGCTGGCCACGAGGCTCTCTGCGATTCTCATTTCTGCTCCCTTCACAACTCCCGAGGCGAGTCTCTGACCTGCAGACTCGTTGGATCACCCGGGAACGAGCGGGGCGTGCGCGTTTCGTTCGTAGAAGTGAGGAAACGAGCACGCCCCTTGCCCGAGCGTTCGATGCTTGCTTACAGCGAGATCTTGCTTTCTGCCGACTTGACCGCGAGGCGGGCCATCGCCAGGTTCGACTTCGCGCGATCCAGCGCAAGGTAGATGAAGACGCTGTTGTTCGATGCCAGCGGGCGAATGACGTGGTACTGGTTGCTCAGCGTCACCAGAATGTCTTCGAGCTCGCCGTCGAGCTTCAGCGCGCGCATCGTATTGAGTTTTGCGCGCATGAACTCAGTGGTGCCTGCGGCGGCAACTTCGACGTCGAGACCGGTGCCCGCCGAGGCGAGCAGCATGCCCGAATCGCTGTCGCCGAGCAGGGCGACCATCGCGCCGTCGACCTCGCCGACGAGTTGAGCAAGAACTTCGTTGATGCTTGACATGAATGTCTCCTGTATTCGTTCGTTGTGTACTGGGTAGGTACGTGTTTGTGGGTGGTGGTTGGTTAGCGGGCGAACGACGCCGTGGTGCGAGGCAGCTGAAAGCTGAGATCCTCGAGCACCGTGCGCGAGATCGACACGGCCTGGCCGGCGAGTTCTTCGTCGCCGAACACCGCGAGCAGCATGATCTTGTGGCCGGGTACGCGGCGCAGCAGCACGCGGCCGCTCTCGGCTTCGACGAGCGAGTACTGGGTCGAGCCGATGGCGCGATCATTTGCAACCGCCTCGGTGAGCGCCTGCAGCGAACTCGCCATGCTCGCGAGGCGCTGATCCTGCTCTTCGGTAGCTGGCAGTCGCGAGATCTCGAAGCCGTCATCGGTTGCGAATGCGGCGCTTCTGAACGAGCGGCACTGGGTGCGCAGGCTCTCGAGCGCTCGCGTGCACTCCTCGATGAATACTGGGTGCTGGTTCTCGGGCAGCGGCTCGTCTCGGTAGTTCATCGGAGTCCCTTCATCATTTCGCGAGTTTCAACGTCGGCGATGAGCGTCATCAGCATCACCTGCATCTGCTCGGCGCTTCGAGCATCGACCTCGAACACCGGGGTCGCTCGGTCAGGAAACACAGAGGCAGCCGCATCGCGTGCGATCGCGACCCCGCCGGGGCCGTGCACGTCGCTTCGGGTGAGGCCGATCACCACTCCGCCGCGGTCGACGATGCCGCCGAACGCGTCGAGATGCTCGCGCACGCTCGCCGCGACATCGGGTGCGTCAGCGTTCACCAACAGCAGCAAGCCCATCGCGCGGTCTTTCAAGATCGACCACATGAAGTCGAAGCGGCGCTGGCCGGGCACGCCATAGAGGCGAATCTTCTCACCGGCGTTCACGCCGATCTCGCCATAATCGAGCGCGACGGTAGTGGTGTCTTTGTCTGCGATCGAGCGGTCGGTGTTCGCGGCCTCGGTCGATACCACCTCGATGTCGCTTAGCGAGCGAATCGCCGTCGTCTTGCCAGCTCCCATGGGCCCGGCAAACAGGATCACGTGTTCGGCCATGGTGCCTACAGCCCCAATCTTGCGCGCAGCCGCTGAAACAGGCCGGGCTTCTGGGCCGCCTGGGCGTACTGCTCGGCGGGCGCACCCGGCTGTGCGGACTGCTGGCCAAAGCTCGGCTGAGGAGTGCCCGCGAAGGCAGGCTGCCCGCCGAAGGACTGCGGGGCGCCGAAGCCCTGCTGCTGCGAGAACACGCCGGTGTCGCGAGGAGTGGCGACCTTCAGCGTGTTCATGAGGCTCAGCGCGTTGATAAGGGCCCTGGTGGCGCCAAATGAACGGTCTGAGAAGCCCGCGAGCTCATCTACGGTGAACATGCCGTTCGCGAGCATTGCCGCCTGGCGCATGTCGTCGAGCTCGGGGTTGATCGTGGTGAGGTTCGGCCAGCGCTGCATGCGGTAGAGATCGTCTGACTGCAGCCACGGCGCGAGGCGATCAGGAAACGCCTTCGCGCTGATGCGCCAGAGCAACCCATCGAGGCTGCGCCCCTGCTGGCCCTCAGAGATGTTGCCAGGGGCGAAGGTGATCGACGCCTGAGAGATGAGCGGGGGCAGCTGTGCGGTCTCGCCATCCCACGTGTACGTGTGGTTGAAAGTGTTCACGGTGATCACCGACTGCGTGGGCAGCGTGATCGTGACAGTCGCGGGCTGCTTGCTGAGCAGCGCCGAGTGCAGGGCGAACGCCACTCCGGCCCATCCCGTCCCGGGGCGGCCCACGGCCGGCTGCGAGAGTTGCTGCTCGTCGGGTGCCGCCCAGGCGTCGTTGCCCCTGGTTTCGAGCGTCCAGTCGCTGCCGTTCCAGTAGCGCATCAGCAGGCGCCCGCCAGGATCGGCGTACCAGCCCTCGGCGACTCCGTGTGAGGTTTCAAGCATGTGCTTCCCGTCTTAGTTCCCCCGTAGCGAGAGACAGTCGCCGTAGCGAAGCTGATCCCGCGTTCCTTTCAATTACGCTATTTCGGCGTGTCGTGAAATTTCGGGCGGGCCCCTGAACCAGTAACCATCTCACCCATCAATCTCACGCAGGGTGCGCGGGAATTCCTTGCGTTTTCTAGGCGAATTGCACATAAGCTGACATTTGTTGCTCGTCCCCAACCCGAGCAAGAGCGCGGTAGCGTGCAGAATGTTTCGCACGACCGCCCAACTATGCCCTATATTTGCCTCAGGCCGTTCTGGCAATAGCAATGTGGCAATTGCTCAGATTCTGCGGCAGCGAACGCATCTGGTTGGGGGACTGGGATGTATGTAGGGGAAACGCAAGCGAGCGCCGTCGTCGGGTTGACGATCTCTCGCGCGCCCGAGCGCGTATGGCAACAGCACTTTTCATCGACTGAACCGCAACCAGAGCTCGTGCGGGGCAGGCTTGCTCGTCGAGTGCTCGAATCAGAGGGGCGTTGGATCGCGATCGACGGCGCACCTGGCATGGGGCGCACGACGCTGCTCGGTCAGGTGGCAGATGAGCTGCTCGGCAAGCAGGAGTGGTTTCACGCGATCTGGAACACCAGTCAGCGCCTCGAAGCGCTGGCTTTCTCACGCTACGAGCGATCGCGCGATCTGCGACCGATCGCAAGGTGGTTGCGTGCGCAGGCCGCGCGGAGCCAGTCGGGGTACGCCACACTGCTCATCGACGACTACGACACGAGCCTCAGCGCAGCGTGCATGCGGTTGCTCGACGAACTGCTGCTTGCGGTGCCAGATCTGCGCGTCATCACAACAAGCATCGACCCGCTCTCGCCGAGTGCTTCGCTCGCGCAGCGAGGGGTGACCCAGTTCACGAGAGTGGCCGCGACCGAGCTGCTTTTCAGCGAAGAAGAAACGACCCAGCTCTGCGCTGCCGTCGCTGCACAGCAGCAGGCCGCGGCTTCGCTCGTAGACCCCAAGCTCGTGAAGCGCCTCTTCGACACCACGCGGGGCATTCCGCTCGGCGTGGGACTTGCGATCGACCGGCTTTCGCGCTCTGACGAGTGGCCCGAGTATCAGCTGTGCCAGGTCATGAACCTGCTCTACACCGGAATACTGCGGGCGCACCTGAGCTCGATGAATGCGCAGGGCCTCTCTGCGATGTACAACACCTTCTCGCTCATGCCGAGGTTCTCGTACCTGCACATCTCGGAGTGCTTTCCCGAGGTGTCGGCCGAAACGATTCGTGCGCTCGCAGCCTCGCCCGCACTCGACGGGCGGCGGCGCATACGACCGGGTGAGTACACCTGGTCAGAAGACTTCATGCTCGCGGCAAAAGAGCTGAGCTCCGGCCGCATCGCCGAGCGCCGCGAGCTCGCCACGAAGCTGTACCGCCGCAACTACGCCGGCGGCGCGTTCGAGCAGTGGTTTCTCGCGGGCGACCTCGCGAGAGCCGAAGCGATGCTGCGCACCCGCTTCTTGACCGTCTATGAGACGCTCTCGCCCGAGACCGCGCGCGAAGTGTTCGGGATCGCCCCCACCGAGCTTGCTGCCTACCCGATGATTCGGGTCATGCAGATGCTGCTCGACCCGAGGGCAACGCCGGCCGAGCTTCGCCAGTGCATCGAGAACCTTGCCATTCTCGGAGCGCGTGGGGGAGCCGCGGGGTTGATCGCGCTCTCGGTTCGCGCCGCCGTGCTCGCGCGTAAGGGGCTCGCGAAACTTGCGTATGAGCAGGCAGAGCAGGT
Source organism: Leucobacter sp. UBA1945 (assembly GCA_002336855.1). Taxonomy (GTDB): domain Bacteria; phylum Actinomycetota; class Actinomycetes; order Actinomycetales; family Microbacteriaceae; genus Leucobacter. The sequence continues at coordinate 10,477 of DDEV01000133.1, forward strand.
GCTCCATCAGGCCGCCGAGCTGATGCTTGACGATTCCGAAGAAACCGAGGCAGAGCGGCGCTCGGTCGCCGAGGCGACCCTCACCGCAGCGCTTGCGCTCTTCGAGGTGGGTGCGATCCCGAGCCGACAAGAAGTGCTGCCGCGATGCTACGGCTCACCCTTCTTGCGGTACCGCAGCGACTTGGCGCAGTACTTTCTCGATGCGGTGCGCGCCGATCACCCCGAGCGTCACCTGATCATCAACAAGAACGAGGTGCACTCGTACCGCTCGCTCGTGTTCTCGGGCCTCGAGTGTGCGCGTGGCATCGAGGTGCTGAACGACTACGACGAGTGGTTTGTCGGCATGTTGCAGCGGCAGCAGTCGGTGTACGCGATCGCCGAGCTCGCCCAGCACGCGAACGAGCCCTACGGCTCGACCGCGCATCTCGTCGAGTCGTACGAAATGCCTGAGGGGCGCAGGCTCGCCTTCAAGTGCTACACCGCGACCGAGGACTGCCTGCGGCTCTTGAGCCTTGGTGATCAGGCCGGTGCAGTCAGCGTCGCCTACCGCGAAGACCTGCTTGAACCCCAAGCCAGCATTCTGCGGGCGACCGTGCTGCTTGCCACGGGCCGGCTGAAAGAGTCGCGCGAGATGCTCGAGGCTCTCGGCCCCGGCCGCGGCGCCCGCACCGAGGCCGCACGAGCGGTGCTTCGCGCTTGCGTGCTCGT
>DDEV01000069.1 GCA_002336855.1 Leucobacter sp. UBA1945
CGCAGGTTGCTCGCGCACCGGCTCCTGCGCAGCAGGGCGGCCAGCCGCTGCTGCCGTGGCCGACCTATCCCGACGGGCGCCCGTTGCCCGCCGGTGCAAACGGACAACCCGACTTCAGCGTGCTGGGAAGGTGAGCGGGGGCCTAAGCCTCAAGATCCGCCCGATTCGCGACACCGAGATCGCGGCGGTCAGCGCGCTCACTGTCGAGGCATATACCTCGAGCTACGAGATCAACGGCAACTACCTGAAGGAGCTCGGCCGGGTCGCCGAGCGTGTGCGCACGCAGCAGGTGTGGGTCGCGGTCGATGCTGAGACTGATGAGCTGCTCGGCACGGTATCCACCCCGCTGCCCGGCGAGCGGCTCAGCGACTTCTCGCTGCTGAGCGACATGGACTTTCGCCTGCTCGCGACCACGCCGGCTGCGCGCGGACGAGGAATCGGCAGAGCGCTCGTCGAACACTGTGCAGGCCTCGCGCGCGAGCGGGGCGCTTCGCGGCTCGTGCTGCACACGGGTGCCGACATGGATCTGGCGGTGCGCCTCTACGAGAGCATGGGCTTCGAGCGGCTCTCCGAGATCGAAGAGAACTTTCCGTACCCGCCTGGCGTGTGGTACGCGGTGAAGGTCTACGGCCGCGCGCTGTAACGCCGCACTTCAACGATGAGTGCAGTCGCGTCGGCGCACGTGCTGCCCCTTGGGCTCACTCCGCGTTTCTGAGTGCGAATGCGCGCACATGCCTGCGCGTATCCATGCCCGCCGCAGTGAGTTCGCGCGCAAGAAATCACGACGATCTCACCACGGAAACTTCATCAGACCTTGTACATCGGATGAATGTTAGGTTAGGCTCACCTTTGTTCGACCTCCTCCGAACAGGGCCGCGCCGATGCTGCAAACCCAGTGTTCTGCGCGGCCTTTTGTATGTGAACTGAGACGAAAGAAGATCCGACGTGTCCCTCCGTACCACCCGAATCGCAAGCGCGGCGTCGCTGCTGCTTGCGGCGGCCCTCACGCTCTCCGCATGCTCAACGGCCGCTCCTGCAGAGCAAGAGAAGGCTCCCGCTGCGAACACAGTGACCATCACCGACAACCACGGAGAGGTCGAGGTGCCCGTGAACCCGGCGCGCGTCGTGGCGCTCGACAACACCGTGCTCGACACGCTGAGCGACTGGGACGTCGAGCTCGTGGCGGCACCAAAGGGAGTGATGGGGTCGGCATGGCCCGAGTACACCGACGACGAAGAGGTGCTCGACGTCGGCAACCACCGGGAGCCCAATCTCGAGGTGATCGTTGGGGCGCAGCCTGACCTGATCATCGGAGGCTACCGCTTCGGCGACTACTACGACGACCTCAAGGCGCAGAACCCCGACGCCGTGGTCATCGAGATCAACCCGCGCGACGACGAAGAGCTCTTCTCGGAGCTGCAGCGACAGACCGAGATTCTCGGCCAGATCTTTGATCGCGAAGCAGCCGCAGCAGCGGTGAACGCAGACCTCGACGAGGCGATCTCTGGCGCCAAGAAGGCATACAACGGAACCGACACCGTCATGGCAGTGAACACTTCGGGCGGCACGATCGGCTACCTCGCGCCGGTGGTCGGCCGGTCACTCGGGCCCGTGTACCCCGCTCTCGGTCTTGTGCCGGCACTCGACGCAGAGGGTGACGATGACCACAAGGGTAACGACATCGGTGTCGAGGCGATTGCGCAGTCGAACCCCGCATGGATCTTCGCGCTCGATCGTGACGCGGCCTTCGTGCCAGAGGATCGCGAGGCCGGATCCCTTCCGGCGAACGAGCTGATCACCAATTCTGAGGCGCTGCAGAACGTGCAGGCAGTACAGAGCGACCAGATCGTGATCCTCGACCCGAACTTCTACCTGACCGAGGGCATCCAGGCCTACACCGCGCTGTTCGGTCAGATCGAGGCTGCGTTCACCAAGGCATGAGCCAAGCGTTGACCACCGACACCCCAGGGGTGCCCGCACGAAGACGTGGGCGCCCCTGGGCGCTGCCCGCCGCCATCGCGGCAGTGCTGATCCTGCTCGGCATCTCGCTCTCGATCGGAGCCTTCGACATTCTCGGCGACGAGTTCGGCTCCGAGATGTTTTGGATCACTCGGGTGCCGCGCACGCTTGCCCTCGTACTCGCAGGTGCGGCGATCGCAACGAGCGGCTTGGTCATGCAGGTGCTCACGCAGAACAGGTTCGTCGATGCCACCACCTCGGGCACCACTGAATGGGCGGCGCTCGGGCTGCTGCTCACCGCGCTGCTGCTGCCAGGCATCGGCCTCGTCGGCAAGATGGTCATCTCGAGCGTTTTCGCCTTCGTGGGCGCGATGGTGTTCATGGGCATACTGCGCCGCGTGGTGATTCGCACGACTCTCGTGGTGCCACTGATCGGCATCATGTTGGGGGCCGTAGTGAGCGCGCTCACCACCTTTCTCGCCGCACAGTTCAATCTGCTGCAGATGCTTGGCACCTGGTTTCTCGGGAGCTTCGGCGAGATCGTGCGGGGGCGCTACGAGGTGCTGTGGGTCGTCGCCGTCGTGACGCTGCTCGTGTTTCTGATGGCAGATCGCATCACGGTCGCCGGGCTCGGCAAGGATCTCGCGACCGGCGTCGGCGTTCGCTACGAGGCGATTCTGGTCGCAGGTACCGCGCTCGTCGCGGTCGCGGCGGGTGTGACCACGGTCGTGGTCGGGTTTCTGCCACTGCTGGGGCTCGTCGTGCCCAACATCGTTTCGATGATCCGCGGTGATGATGTGCGCAGCAATCTTCCCTGGGTCGTGCTTGGCGGCACAGCGCTCGTGACGCTCTGCGACATCATCGGTCGAACCGTCAATATGCCGTTCGAGGTGCCCGTCTCGCTGGTGCTCGGAGCAGTGGGCTCGGTAGTGTTTGTCGCGCTGCTGCTGCGGCAGGCGAAAGCTGGGGCGCTGTGAGCGGGATCGCGCAGCTCTCGAGCGTCGGCACGCTTCCGCCCGCGCCCCCGGTTGCAAGCGGGCGATGGCGCAGGATGGTTCCCGTTGCGGTGACACTCGCGGCTGCGACGGCGCTCGCCGTCGCGATCCTCGTGTATGCAAACCCAGCCCCGCCGGGCACGGGTGCGTTCTGGATCATCGTGCAGTCGCGACTCGTGTCGCTCGGCACGATACTGCTCGTCGCGGTGGCGCAGGCAGTCGCCACCGTACTGTTTCATACGATCACCGCGAACCGAATTCTGACGCCGTCGATTCTCGGATTCGACGCGCTGTACGTGCTCAGCCAGACCGCGCTCGTCTTTCTGTTCGGGGTGTCGTCGACGGGCATGGAGGGCATACCGAAGATCGTGGCGCAGAGTGCGCTGATGATCGTGTTCGCGACGCTGCTCTACGGCTGGCTCTTCTCTGGGCGAAGAGCGAACCTGCACCTGATGCTGCTCGTCGGCGTGGTGCTCGGCATCGCGTTCGCATCGACCGCGAGTTTCTTGCAGCGCATGCTGACGCCGAGCGAATTCGACGTGCTGAGCGCCAGGCTGTTCGGCAGCATCAGCAAGGCAGACCCCGCCTATCTGCCGATCGCGGGGCTGATCGTGGCGGGCATTCTCGTCTACGTGTGGTCTCGCAGGCGCAGCTACGACGTGCTCGCACTCGGGCGAGACGTCTCGGTGGGGCTCGGCCTGCGATATCGCCGGGAGGTGGTGGTCTCTCTCGTGCTTGTTGCCGTGCTGGTGTCTGTCTCGGCGACCATGGTGGGCCCGATGACGTTCTACGGCTTTCTGGTCGCAACTCTTGCGTATCAGTTTGCGCCGGGGGATCGCCACGCCGATGTGCTGCCGCTCGCGATCGGCATCGGTCTCGTTACCCTGCTCGCCGCGACGTTCGTGCTGCGGCATCTCTTCTCTGCTGCGGGGCTCGTAACCGTGATCATCGAGTTCGTCGGCGGAACGCTGTTCCTGATCGTGCTGTTGAGAAAGGGGCTCCGATGAGTCAGACGGGTGCGCGCGCCTCGCGTGGAATCGAGCTGAGAGGCGTTGAGAAACACTATGCCGGCCGTCACGTGCTCGGCCCGATCGACCTCGCCATCGAGCCCGGCGGCGTGACCGCCCTCATCGGGGCGAACGGGGCGGGCAAGTCGACCATGCTTACGATCATCGGGAGACTGCTCGAGGCCGATAGCGGCAGGGTAGAGGTCGGTGGCCTCGACGTACGCCTCGCGAAGTCGAGGGAGCTCGCGAAGGTCGTCTCGATTCTGCGCCAGGAGAATCACTTCATGGCGCGACTCACCGTGGAGCAGCTCGTCACGTTCGGCCGGTTTCCGCATTCTGCGGGACGGCTCACGCAGGCGGATCGGCGCGCGATTCATGCCGCCATCGCATTTCTCGACCTGTCGGGGTTTGAGAATCGGTTCATCGACGAGCTCTCGGGAGGCCAGCGGCAGCGCGCCTTCGTGGCGATGGTGCTCGCCCAAGACACCGACTACGTGCTGCTCGACGAGCCGTTGACCGGCCTAGACATGCGCCATGCGGTCGGCATGATGGGGCAGGTGCGCGCGGCTGCTGACGCGCTCGGCAAGACGATTGTGCTCGTGATCCACGACGTGAACTTTGCGGCCGCCTACGCGGATCGCATCGTCGCGCTCGCCGACGGGAGGGTGATCGCGTCAGGCACCCCCGAAGAGATCATCACGCCCGAGGTGCTCGAGCTGGTGTTCAAGACTCCGGTCGAGGTGCTCGAGCACGGCGGAAAGCGGGTGGCGGTCTACTACCGGCCCTGAGCCGGTGAGTCTCGGCGAGGTTCGGGGGCGTCAGCATCGCGGGTTTCTGCCGAGTCGACGTCGAGGCCGAAGAGCGCGTTGAGCGCCTCGGTCGCTTCGCCGGTCTTTCCCGCCCTCGCGAGTGATCGAATGCGGGTCATCGGTTCGTGCAGCAGACGCCCGGTCAGTCGGCGCAACGACTCCTCGCCCAGCTGCGCATCGGCGCCGCGCCCCTCAGGGTGCAGTCGACGCACTCTGCAGAGTTCGTCTTCCAAGATCGAGAGCACGTGGGTGCGAAAGCTCAGCAGGCTCGGAAGCGCGTCTCGTTCTGCCTGCGCGGCCGCGAACTCGGCGGCCGCCTCTCGAACGATCTGTAGGGCCTCGGCCTCGGCGCCCAGTTCTGAGACTGAGGCGTGCGCCGTGATCGTCTGCAGGTCGAGCAGGGTCACGCCCGGCGCGGCGGTGATGCCCGGATCGATGTTGCGGGGCATGCCGAGGTCGATCAGTAGCCGTTCGTGCTCGGCCGGTGCGGTGCGCAGTTCGTCGAGGGTGAGCGCCGGGTGCTCTACCCGGCTGCACGCGATAACGAGCTGTGCTCGGCTGAGCGCTGACGCGAGGCCCTCCGTTGCCACGGAGGTGAGGTCGCGGCGTTCGCAGAATGAGGCAGCCCGACCCGAAGGTGAGAACACCTCGATGCCCAGCGCACCCCTGGCCCGTAGCGCCGCGACGGTGGCCCCCGCATACGTGCCGGTACCGATGAGCAGCACTCGAGCGGTGCTCCAGTCAGTGACTCGGCTCTCTGCCATGCGCAGGGAGAGGTCGACGAGCGACCTGCCGGCAGATTGCAGGCCAGTGCGGTTCTTCACCGCGCGCGAGGTGCGTGTCGCAGCCTGAAAGAGTTGCTCGAGTGGGTGCGTCAGGGTCCCCGCTCGCTGCGCGGCTGAGTGCGCGCGTCGCACCTGGCCTGCGATCTCCTCTTCGCCCTTCGCGGCGGAGTGGAGGCCCGACGCGACGCCGATGAGGTGCTCGGCTGCGAGTTGCCCCGAGAACACCCGCGCGTGATCGGCGAGCGTCTCGGGCGCGATGTTCACAGTCTCGGCGATCCTCGCCATTGCAGCTTCTGCGGCACTTTCGATGTCGGAGCCCGCGGACGCACCCGCCGTCGCCCCGGTGCCCGGCACGTCGAGGTAGGCCTCGAAGCGGTTGCAGGTTGAAAGCAACACAGCGCCTCGGGCCAAGCCTGCGTCAGAGTTCGACTCGGCGATGTCTGATTCGTGACGGGAGAGCAGTTCGAGCAGCGAGAACGGTGCCGTTCGGTGATCAAAGGAGAGGCAGAGCAGCATAACGAATCTTGCGGCACCTTCTGGGGAAATCGAGGGCCCTCTGACGGGGAGTCTCAGGCGAAGTTGAGTAAAGCAGATGTTTCACATCAGATCTATAAGCTAGCATCTCATCTGATGAATACACTCCCAGCTTCGCACCCCCTGCTTTCGGGCGAGACCTCCGCGTCCCCGCTGATCCGAGCCCTGCGCGGTGAACGCCCCGAACGGGTTCCGGTCTGGTTCATGCGGCAGGCCGGGCGCTCACTACCCGAGTACCGCAGTATTCGCGCTCACCACCGTATGCTCGAGGCCTGTGTGAATCCCGAACTCGCGAGCGAGATCACGCTGCAGCCAGTGCGCAGGCACGGTGTCGACGCGGCGATATTCTTCAGCGACATCGTGGTGCCGCTCATGCTGGCCGGGGTCGACGTCGATCTGGTTTCGGGCCGCGGGCCGGTGTTTGCGACGCCGCTGCGCACCCGTGCAGAGATCGATCGCCACCGCGCCACGTACCCGGTCGAGCGACTTCGCGAGAACCTCGAACCGATTCGTGAGGCCGTGCGTCGCACCGTCGATGCGCTCGGCTCGACCCCGCTGATCGGCTTCGCCGGCGCCCCCTTCACGCTCGCGGCCTACCTCGTCGAGGGCGGCCCATCGCGCGACCACATGCGCGCCCGGGCGCTGATGCACGCCGACCCCGAGGCCTGGACAGCACTGCTCGACTGGGTCGCCGAGCTCAGCGGCGCATTTCTCGAGGCGCAGGTCTTGGCCGGGGCGAGTGCGGTGCAGCTGTTCGACTCCTGGGCCGGGTCGCTCAGCCCCGCCGACTATCGAGATCACGTCGCGCCGGCATCTCGGCGAACGCTCGCGATGATTCAGGGCGAGGATCACCCAGCCGTTCCCACAATTCACTTCGCGGTGGGCGCTGGGCACCTGCTCGAACAGTTCGCGAGCCTTCGCACGAGCGCGATCGGGGTCGACTGGCGCATGCCGCTCGACGAGGCGAGCCAGCGCTTGGGTGACACCACACCGCTGCAGGGCAACCTCGACCCCGCATACCTGAGCGCCCCGCCGGTGGTGCTCGAAGCCCACCTGCGCGACGTGCTGCGACGTGGCGAGCGGGCCCCGGGCCATGTGCTCAATCTGGGCCACGGTGTGCCGCCGGATGCCGACCCCGGGGTGCTGACGAGGATCGTCGAGCTTGCGCATGGCGAGCGATAGCTTCACGGCTACTGGGCCGGGACAGTATCGGGGCAGTGCGGTCGTAGTCGGCGCCGGAATCTCGGGGCTCGTTGTTGCGCGGGATCTCGCCCGCGCCGGCGTGCGGGTCACCGTGATCGAGGCGCAAGCGGTTGCGGGCGGGCGGCTGCGGCGCGCCGAGCTGGGCGACCTGCACATTGACATCGGGGCCGAGGCGTTCGCGACGAGGGGCGGCTCGGTGAGAGAGCTGCTCGATGAGCTGCACCTCGGCGATCGCGT
>DDEV01000082.1 GCA_002336855.1 Leucobacter sp. UBA1945
CGGCGTTGATTCGCAGCCCGGAGGCGAGCCGGGCCGCCGACGTCTGCATGTCGTGAACCTGCGCGTGCCAGTGTTCGATCCGGCGCGACAGGTCGCCGTCGGTCCCGATTCTCATGCGCCACTCCTTGCGACTGCCGCGCCAGCCCTGGCGCGGGGACATCCGTGTCCATCGGATTGATCGTCGTGGCGGGGCTCGGCGTGAGGATTCTCGCGGGAGAAGTTGGACGTCCGATTGAGAGCCGAACAGTGGTGGCGCCCGGCAGCCCGGGAAGTTGGCGTCAGCCCGCGCGGCCGCTGCCGAGGAGCGGGAAGGGCTCCGTTGAGAAGACCACCTCGACGGGCACCGCGAAGTAGACCGCGATGCGCAGGGCGACGACCAAGTGGCGTGGGGCAGGTCACGGGCAGATGGCCCGGCCGCGAACGGCCATTCGCCCCGGACGGGCTACTAGGCTCCGGGCCATGGCCATCTCCAAAGTCTTGATCGCGAACCGCGGCGAGATCGCCGTCCGCATCGCCCGTGCTTGCAAGGACTCCGGCATCGCTTCGGTCGCGGTCTACGCCGACCCCGACCGTGACGCGCTGCATGTGAAGGTGGCCGACGAGGCATACGGACTGGGCGGCTCCACGCCCGGCGAAAGCTATCTCGTGCAGGAAAAGCTCCTCGACGTCGCCAAGCAGTCCGGGGCCGACGCCGTCCACCCCGGCTACGGCTTCCTCGCCGAGAACGCCAGCTTCGCCCAGGCGGTGCTCGACGCCGGTCTCATCTGGATCGGGCCGTCGCCCGAGGCGATCGACGCCCTCGGTGACAAGGTCAAGGCGCGGCACATCGCCACGCGCGCCAACGCGCCCCTCGTGCCCGGCACGAAGGACCCCGCCAAGGACGCCGACGAGATCGTCGAGTTCGCCAAGGAATACGGCGTGCCCGTCGCGATCAAGGCGGCGTACGGCGGCGGCGGTCGCGGCCTGAAGGTCGCGCGCACCATCGAAGAGATCCCCCAGCTGTTCGAGTCCGCGACCCGCGAGGCCGTCACGGCGTTCGGCCGCGGCGAGTGCTTCGTCGAGAAGTACCTCGAGAAGCCCCGCCACGTCGAGACCCAGTGCCTCGCCGACAGTCACGGCAATGTCGTGGTCGTGTCGACCCGCGACTGCTCGCTGCAGCGTCGCCACCAGAAGCTCGTCGAAGAGGCCCCCGCGCCGTTTCTCAGCGACGAGCAGAACGCCGAGCTCTACCGCGCTTCGAAGGCCATCCTCAAAGAGGTCGGCTACGTCGGTGCCGGCACCTGCGAGTTCCTGGTCGCTCGAGACGGCACCGTCTCGTTTCTCGAGGTCAACACCCGCCTGCAGGTCGAGCACCCCGTCAGCGAAGAGGTCACCGGCATCGATCTCGTTCGCGAGCAGTTTCGCATCGCCGAGGGCGGCGTGATCGAGTACGACGACCCGGTAGCCCACGGCCACTCCTTCGAGTTCCGTTTGAATGGCGAGGATCCCGGCAACGGCTTCCTGCCTGCCCCCGGGCCGGTCACGCTGTTCAAGGCCGCCAGCGGCCCTGGCGTGCGTGTCGACACCGGCGTTGGCTCTGGCGACGTGGTGTCGGGCTCGTTCGACTCGATGCTCGGCAAACTGATCGTCACCGGCGCGACGCGCGAGGAGGCGCTGCAGCGCGCCAGGCGCGCCCTCGACGAGTTCGAGGTGCAGGGCCTGCCGACCGTGCTGCCGTTCCACCGCAAGATCGTGCGCGATCCCGCGTTCACGGCCGAAGACGGCAACTTCGGCGTGTACACACTGTGGATCGAGACCGAGTTCAACAACGACATCGAGCCATGGGAGGGTGAGGTCGCACCGATTGCTGGCGATCCTCGTCGTCAAACCGTCGCGGTCGAGGTCGCGGGCCGACGCATCGAAGTGACCATGCCCGCCAACCTGATGCCGCTCGCCGATCAAGACGTGACCCGAGGCCCCGCGCCGAAGCGCGCGCGCGGCGCCTCGGTGACCGGCGCGAGTGGCGATGCAGTGACCGCACCGATGCAGGCCACTGTCATCAAGGTAGCCGTCGAAGAGGGGCAGCAAGTCGAGACAGGCGACCAACTCGTGGTGCTCGAGGCCATGAAGATGGAGCAGTCGATTCAAGCGCCACACGCGGGTATCGTGACCGGCGTCGACGCGCCCATCGGGCAGACGGTTGCATCGGGGCACGTGCTGCTCTCGGTCGTCGCACCGAGCGCCGAATAGTTCGGAATAGCGACGCCGACCCTGGCGTTGCACCAGGCATGACCTCTGTGCCGATCTCTCTGCTCGATCTCGCAACCGTCGAATCGAACGGGGGTATCGGCGACGCGCTCGCGCACTCAGTCGACCTTGCGCGGGCGGCCGAGACCGGCGGCTATCAGCGCGTCTGGTACGCCGAGCACCACAACATGCCGTCGATCGCATCGAGCGCCACCGCGGTGTTGATCGCGCACGTGGCGGCGCACACGCAGACCATTCGGCTGGGCGCGGGCGGCATCATGCTCCCCAATCACTCGCCACTCGTGATTGCCGAGCAGTTCGGCACGCTGGCCGAGCTGCACCCGGGGCGCATTGATCTCGGGCTCGGCCGGGCGCCTGGCAGCGATATGGCGACGTTTCGGGCGCTGCGTCGCGACCTCTCGGCGAGCGACGCGTTTCCGAGCGACATCATCGAGTTGCAGCAGCTGTTCGGCGACTCGCTGCCGCGCACGGCCGTCAACGCGTACCCGGGTCGCGGCACCCGGGTACCGCTGTATGTGCTGGGCTCGAGCATGTTCGGCTCGAGCCTTGCGGCACAGCTGGGGTTGCCATACGCGTTCGCCTCGCACTTCGCGCCGCAGCTGCTGACAGAGGCTGTTGCGTACTACCGAGCACACTATCGGCCGAGCGAGGATCACCCGACCCCCTACGTGATAGCAGCTGTCAACGTGGTGGCCGCCTCGACTGATGACGCCGCAGAGGCGCTGTTCGCCCGCGCGGAGCTCGACCGCGTGCGGCGCTTTCTGTCGCGCGGCCGCGAGCACGAGCTCACTGCCGACGAGGCCGGAGCGCTCTACGACACCCCCGCTGGCGAGCAGATTCGGGAGATGCTGCGCTACACCGCGATCGGCGGGCCCGTGCGAGTGCGCGAGGAGCTCGCGGCGTTTGCGAAGCACGCCGACGCCGACGAGCTGATCACGGTGCACCCGGCTCCTACGCCCGAGGAACGCCTGCGCTCGGTGCGCCTCGCGGCGCCGAACGACTGAGGTGCTGCGAAAGCTCAGCGAACGGAGACGACGCCCGTCATCTCGGGGTGCACCGAGCAGTCGTAGGGGTAGTCGCCGGCTTTCTCGAAGACGTGCACGTATTCGCCGCTCGTCTGCAGCTCGCTCACGAAACTGCCGTCTTCGGCGACCACGTCGTGCTCCATTACACCCGAGAACACCCAGCGCACGGCCTGCCCAGGCTTCACCTCGACGTTTGCCGGCTCGAACTTATTGTCAATGACAGCGACAGTCACATCGGCTTGCACTCCGGCAGCAGAAAGCACGGTCGCAGGCTTTTTCTGCGGTGCGCAAGCTGCGAGCACGCCGGCCAGCGCGGCTACCATGAGGCTGCCGAACGCCCGGCGCCCCAGCGAGGCTCGGGTCGCAGTGCTCACTGCGCGCCCCGGTGCATGGCACGCGCAGCGTCAGTGATGGCGTTGGTCATCGACGGGTACACCGTGAACGCCGACGCCACCTGATCGACGGTGAGGCGGTGCTCGACGGCGAGCGCAAGCGGAAAGATCAGTTCACTCGCGCGGTGCGCCACAATGACGCCGCCGATCACCGTGCCCGACGCCTGCCATGCGAACAGCTTGACGAAGCCTTCAGCGAGCCCGATCATCTTCGCGCGAGGGTTGGTATTGAGCGGGATCGTGTGTGAAACCGCCTTCGCGAGATCACTGTTGTCGGCGAGCGAGCGCTCGTTCCAGCCAACGGTTGCGATTTCGGGGTAGGTGAACACGTTCGCGGCGACGTTGCGCAGGTCGATCGGGCGCACGAAGTCGCCGAGCGCGTGCATGATCGCGGTGCGGCCCTGCATTGCCGCAACCGAGGCGAGCGGAAAGAAGTCGGTGCAGTCACCGGCAGCATAGATCGACGGCACTCGAGTGCGCGCCACCTTGTTCACGCGAATGTGGCCGCTGTCAGTGAGCTCGACGCCCGCGTCGCGCAGCCCGATGCCGGCCGTATTCGGAATCGAGCCAACCGCCATGAGGCAGTGAGAGCCCTCGATGGTGCGGCCGTCTTCGAGCTCGACAAGCACGCCCTCGTCAGTGCGAGTCACCGAGGTGGCGCGCGACTTCGACATGACGTGCATGCCGAGCTTCGCGAACTCGCGCTCGATCACCGCTGCCGCATCGGGGTCTTCCCCGGGCAAGACCTGTTCGCGGCTCGACACGAGCGTGACCTCTGAGCCGAGCGTGCGGTACGCATTCGCAAACTCGGCACCAGTGACGCCCGAACCGACCACCACCAGGTGCTCGGGAATCGCCTGCAGATTGTAGAGCTGCTTCCAGGTGAGAATGCGCTCGCCGTCGGGCTTCGCACTGTCGAGCTCGCGGGGGCTTGCGCCCACGGCGACGATGATCGTATCGGCCTCAATGCGGTCGAAGTCGGTGCCGTCGCCGCTGTGCCCGGTCGAAACCACGACCGCGTTCACACCGTCAAGACGGCCCTGGCCCTGCACCACGCGCACGCCCGCGTCTTCGAGGCTGTGCAGAATGTCGGTCGACTGGGCGCCGGCCATCGCAAGCAGTCGCTTGTTCACCGCGGCGAGGTTCACTGTGGTCTCGGGGCGCACGGGCTTGCCGTCGCCGCCGGGAACGAACGTCTGCACGCCGAGACGACCCGCGTCGCGAACCGCCTGCACGCCTCCCGCGGTGGCGATCAAGCTCTTCGACGGCACGACGTCGGTAAGCACGGTTGCACCGCCAACCCCGGACCGTTCGATGAGGGTAACCTCTGCACCCAACTGCGCACCCGCGAGTGCTGCCTCATAGCCCCCTGGGCCTCCGCCGAGCACGACGATGCGGTGCTTGCGATCCTGCGCTTTTGCCATGCCCCAAGTCTAGGCGCTCGGGGGCCGGCTTCGATCCTCGCGGCGCATCGCATCGACCCCCCGACGACCCATAAGCAAATCTTGTGGGCGCCGATCCCGTCATCACGCGTGATCTTGCCCGTTGCGGTACCTAGCAACACGTAAGATCGAGAGAACCTCGCAACTCTGCGGGCAACGCATCGAAGCGGCCCGCGAAAGGATCGTGCAATGACGCTTCTCGACGACGCTTTCTCAGAGTCCGCTGCCCAGGCCGGCGCGATTCGCACGCAGGCGGCATCTTCCCTTTCGGGAGCAGGCGAGCTCGAACGCGACCCGGGAATGCCGTCGAGCACGTGGCGGTTGCGCAGCGACGCGTGGGAGTACCTGCGTTTCGGCGTGAAGCGAATCGCGCTGGGCAGCGACGACGAGAGCGCCCTCACTCGAGACGGCGAGATCGCTCGAAACCTGCGCGCGCTCGAAACCATCGAGATGTATTGGGCGGGGTTCGGGCAGCGGTACGTGCGCGGCATCGCAGAGCTGCTGCGGGCGGGCGATTACCAGGCCGCGCTCGACCGTATCGGTCGCGTCGTGCAGCGCTTGCGCGGTTCGACCGTGCCAGATGATCCGCGCGACGACACGCTCGATGAGGCCGAACGTATCGAGCAGCACGACGACAGCGACCCGAGGCCCCGCTTCGAGGTACTCGTCATCGACGAGACGACAGCGGGCGATCGCGATTCGATGCGCGCCGAGAACCTGCGGCTGCGCGCTCCCGCAGACCAGTTCATCTACGATTTCGTCGTCGTGCCGTCTGCCGACGATGCGATCGCGGCGCTGCTGACGAACCCCAACATTCTCGCCTGCATCATTCGCCCCGGATTCAGCGGCCGAAGCACCCAGGCGCTGAGCCGCGATCTGCGCGACACGATCGCGCTCGTCTGGGAGTCGGCCGATGTGCCCACCGCGCCGGCATCGAGCGCGCTCTCTTCGGTGCAGCGCGTGGTGCGCCTCGCAGACGTGCTGCACAGCATTCGCCCCGAGATCGACCTCTACCTCATGGCAGGCGCGAACATCGAAGACCTCGCAGGGGCCCTTTCGCGTCGGTTCCGTCGCGTCTTCAGGCGCGAGGATCAGCTCGAACTGCACCTCTCGCTGCTGCGGCGCGTATCGCACCTGTATGACACGCCGTTCTTCGCGGCGATCCAAGATCACGCAAGGCGCCCCGTCGGGGTGTTTCACGCGCTGCCCGTCGCGCGCGGCGGGTCGGTGGTCGGGTCGAAATGGATCTCGGACCTCGCCGATTTCTACGGCCTCAACCTATTGCTCGCTGAAACCAGCGCCACCTCGGGCGGCCTCGATTCGTTGCTCGCGCCGGTGCACACGCTCAAGAAGGCGCAAGAGCTCGCCGCCCGAGCGTTCGGCGCGAAGCAAACGTTCTTCGTGACGAACGGCACCTCGACCGCGAACAAGATCGTGCACCAGGCGCTCACTTCGCCGGGCGACGTGGTGCTCGTCGACCGCAACTGCCACAAGTCGCATCACCACGCGCTCATGCTGACGGGCGCGAAGCCTGCCTACCTCGAGGCCTACCCGCTCAACGACTACGCCTTCTACGGAGCCGTGCCGCTATCGAGCATCAAGCAGCTGCTGCTCGACTACCGGGCCGCGGGCCGCCTCGAAGAAGTGCGAATGGTGACGCTCACCAACTGCACCTTCGATGGCATCGTCTACGACGTCGAACGGGTCATGGCCGAGTGCCTCGCGATCAAGCCCGACCTCGTGTTCCTCTGGGACGAAGCCTGGTTCGCGTTCGCGGCGTTTCACCCCGTGACACGTCGCCGCACCGCAATGGCCGCGGCGAAGCATCTCGAGGAGCGCCTGAAAAGCTCTGCCCACGCAGCCGCATACGCCGAGCAGCAGAAGCTGCTCTTCGCCGACGACGGCACGCCAGCCCCCGACGAGGTGTGGCTGAGCGAACGACTGATCCCCTCGCCCAACGCACGCCTGCGTGTGTACGCATCGCAGTCAACCCACAAGACGCTGACCTCGCTGCGCCAGGGATCGATGATTCACGTCTACGACCAGGACTGGGTGCGTGACGCTCGTGAGCCGTTCCACGAGGCATACATGACGCACACCTCGACGTCGCCGAACTACCAGATCTTGACCTCGCTCGACCTCGGCCGCCGCCAGGTCGAGCTCGAGGGCTTCGAACTCGTGCAGCGCCAGCTCGACCTCGCGACGAGCCTGTCACAGGCGATCGCGCGGCACTCGCTGCTGCGCAAGTTCTTCAGGGTGCTCAGCGCGCACGACCTGATCCCTGAGCAGCTGCGGGGCGAAGGCGCGGCAATGCCGCTGAGGCGCGGTCTCGCCGATATGTGGCGGGCGTGGGAGCACGACGAGTTCGTCGTCGATCCGAGCCGCATCACCGTCGAGATCTCGCGCACGGGCGTCGACGGTGACACGTTCAAGCACGACTACCTCATGGATCGCTTCGGCATTCAGGTGAACAAGACCAGCCGCAACACGGTGCTGTTCATGACGAACATCGGCACCTCGCGCAGCGGCGTCGCCTATCTCATCGAGGTGCTCGTGAAGCTGGCCGAGCGGTTCGAGGAGGCGCAGGAGCAGCGCGACCCAGAGCTGACGCTCCCCGGAGAAGTGCCAATGCCACCGCTGCCAGACTTCAGCTCGTTCTCTGAGGAGTACGCGAGCGATGCCGCACTGCCCGACGGCGACATGCGAACCGCCTACTTCAGGGGCCAGCGGCGCGAATCGATCGACTACGCGCGACCCGAAGAACTGCGCGAGCGCATCGCGAACGGCGAGACGGTGGTGAGCGCCGGCTTCGTGACCCCCTACCCACCCGGGTTCCCAGTGCTTGTGCCGGGTCAGGTGATCACCGAGGGCGTCATCGACTTCATGTCGGTGCTCGATACCCGTGAGATTCACGGCTACGACGCGAGCCGTGGCTACCGGGTGCTGAAGTAAACGTATGAGCGCCAATGACCTATACCGTTGCTGAGCTGCTCGGCGACCCCGAGCTCGCAACGATTTCGCTCACGCCCGGTGTCGGCGAGCAGCGCGAGATCACGTGGGCCCATGTGTGCGAGCTCGCCGACCCCTGGAACTGGCTCGGTGACGGCGCGCTGGTGATGACGACGGGTCTCGGCATTCCCGAGGGCGAAGATCAGCAGGTCGACTACGTCGAGCGTTCGCACGCCGCGGGCATCGCGGCTGTCTCGATCGGCGAGAAGATGTCGGCGCCACCGCTCACGCAGGGAATGCTCGCCCGCGCGCACGAGCTCGGGTTTCCGGTGCTCGAGACCGCGCTGCACAAGCCGTTCGTCGTGCTCGCGCAGGCGGTTTCGTACGCGAACCTGCAGAGTCAGCAGCAGCGAATCGCCATCGCGGCGCAGCTCTACGAGTCGCTCACCGAGCACCTGCACGACCACAGCCTCGGCCCGCTGCTCGATCGTTTCGGCGCGCTGCTCGGCGGCACGCTCAGGCTCGTGCCGAATGCTCACCCCGGCTCCGTGAGGGGGCTCGTGCACGTCGTCGACGAACACACGAGCCAGATCCCGCTCATCACCCCGACGAGGTACGCGCTCGAGTTCACCCGCACCTCCGAGCGGCGCGTGGATCCCGCGCTCTTGCAATACGCGAGCGCCGGAGTCACGACGCTGCTCGCGGCAACAACGGCCACGCAACGGCAGGAGCTGGCCAGAGGCTCCACCCTGTTCGCTCGCCTGCTCGATCACGCGATCGCCGAGGAGACGGCCCGCGAACTCATCGCCCCACACCGCGTCGAGGCCCCGTTTCGCGTGCTCATCTGGCCTCCCGTCGACCGCATGGAGGACATCGAAGAGACTGCCGAGATGCTGCTCGGCTCGGGCGCCCGCCTGCTGCACATCGGTCGCAGAATGATGCTCACGCTGCTGATCCACGACGATGCAGAGCTGATGCACACGATCGCGACGCTTACCGACGGCGAGCGCATCGGCGCAAGCGCGCCCTTCACCGCGCTCTCAGACGCGCCGAGCGCGCTCCGCGAGGCACGGTTCGCACTCTCGGCTCTCAGCAAACGCGGAATCGTTCGTTTCGAAGATTGCCTCGAGATCTCTCCGTTTCTGTCGAATGACAGCGAGCAGACGAGTCAGGCGGCAGAGTCGCTGCTCGCCCCGCTGATCGAGAGCGACCGCGAGCGTCAAACGAGGCTGTTGCAGACGCTTCGCGTGTACCTCGAAGAGGATCGCGGCCCGGCCCGCACGGCAGATCGGCTCGGCATTCACCGACAGACGCTCTATGCCCGCCTTGCGAGGATTGAGCAACTCACGCACCGAGAGCTCGCCTCTTCTTCGGCCGTCGCCGATTTCTGGCTCGCGCTGCAGGTGCTCTCGAGAAACGACCAGGGTGGAGGGGGTCTTCGCTGATCTCGCCCAACGCCCTTTCTCAAATCAGACAAATGCACATGGAAACGCGATTACCGCTTACGTTTGCACGGTAGCGAGCTCGTCTCTGCACTGACATCGTTGATGAGTCGGCCGAGGGCCACACTGCAACAGTGCCGTTTCAGAAAGCGAGACCAGTTCCATGTTGAACATCCAGGCATTTATCGATGGCAAGTGGACGGATGGTTCCGGAGCCCGGAACGACTACTTCGCCGCGTACGACGGTGCGCAGCTCGGCACGAGCGCCAGCTGCACGAGCGCCGATGTCGACGCCGCGGTCGAAGCGGCGCGCGCCGCACAGCAGGCATGGGCGGCCATGCCGCTGCTCGACAAAGCCGACCTCTTCTACCGCGCGTTCGAGATCTGCCTGACCAAAAACGAGGCGATTGCCCAGGAGATCTCGAAAGAGATGGGCAAGACCATCCACGAAGCCCGCGAAGAGATGGAGCTCTACGGAGCCCTGCACTTTCGCCGCGCCGCCGAAGACATGATGCGCTTCCGCGGCCAGACCCTGCCCGATACCGAGACGCGCACGAACAACATGCGCACCCTTGTGCGGCACTACCCCCTCGGCGTGATCGGCGTCATCTCGCCCTTCAACTTTCCGGTAGACATTCCCGCGATCGGCATCACCTACGCGCTGATCAGCGGCAACACGGTCATCTGGAAGCCGTCAGACGCGTGCCCCGGCAGCACCTCGATCTACGCGAGCATTTTCGAAGAGGCGGGCTTCCCGCCCGGCGTCTTCAACTACGTGCCCGGCGGCCCTGATGCCGGCTCGGCGCTCGTCGAGCACGACGATGTCAACGGCATCTTCTTCACCGGCAGCACCGCGGTCGGCCGCAGCATCACGGAGCGTGCGGGCTTCAAGCGGCTACTGCTCGAGCTCGGCGGCATGGGCCCGCTCATCGTGCACAGCGACGCAGAGATCGACCGCGCCGCAGACGCGGCGGTGAACGGCTGCTTCTACATGGCCGGCCAGGTCTGCACCTCGGCCCAGCGAGTGCTCGTGCATCGCGATGTCGAAGCGCAGTTCATCGAGGCGCTCAACGACAAGGTCAAGCAGCTGCGTATTGGCGACCCGCTCGATGAGGCGACCGACATGGGCCCGCTCATCCACGACCACGCCGTCGAGAAGATGCAGGCGCACATCGACGACGCTGTGGCGAAGGGCGCCACCGTCTACCAGTTCCACGAGCCCGCGGGGCGCGTGTACCCGCCGACCGTCGTCACCGGTGTCACAAAAGACATGCTCGCCGCGCGCGAGGAGACTTTCGGTCCGATCGCCGCGGTCATGAGCTACTCGACCGTCGAAGAGGCCATCGAGATCGCGAACGACACCGAATACGGCCTCAACGCCGCCGTCTTCACCCAGAGCGTTCGCGATTCGTGGCGCTTCATCGACGAGCTGCAGTTCGGCACCGTTCTGGTCAACGAGACGACCAACTTCTGGGATCAGCTCGCGCCGTTCGGGGGCGTGAAGTCGAGCGGCGTGGGCCGCGAACTCTCAACTGACGCGCTTCTCTCGTTCACCGAGAAGAAGACCATCGTTCTGAACGTCGCGTAGGGGGCCTGATGTCTCAGCAAACAGAGAAGACCGAAACCGGCATCCTCGCCCGAGTCGAGACTCGGTCGATCGACTACGTTCCGCACAGCGAACGCAAGGGCCGCCTCACCGACCAGGCGACCATCTGGTTCGGTGGCAGTGCCCATCTGATGAGCCTCGCCACCGGCGCCATCGGCATCTATCTTGGCCTCAACCTCATCTGGACCATCATCGGGCTCGCGCTCGGCACCCTGATCGGCACCGCTGCAGTGTCGGCTCACGCGACGCAGGGGCCACACCTCGGCCTGCCCCAGATGGTGCAGTCGCGCCCGCAGTTCGGCCGTCTGGGCGCGCTCTACATCTGGCTCATCGCCATCATCGTGTACTGGGGCTACGTCGTGCTCGGCACCCAGATGCTCGGTGGCGCGGCAAAAGAGCTGAACTGGGGCGAGGCTCCAGCCTGGACGATCATCTTCGGCATCATCGCGATCGCAATCGCAATCTTCGGCTACCACTACCTGCACATCGTGCAGCGATACGTCACGCTCGGCCTGGTGGCGGCCCTCGTCGTCTACGTATTCGGCCTCGCCTTTGGCGGTCAGATTCCAGCCGCGACGATGGATATCACGCAGGGCTTCAATCTCGCCTCGTTCCTCGTGGTGGTCTCGGCGAGCGCCGCCTATCAGTTGTCATGGGCCTTCTTCGTATCCGACTACTCCCGCTACATGCCGGCGAACACGAAACGCGGGCCCATCATCGCCTACACCTCGCTCGGTTTGTATTTCGGCGTGTGGTCGTTCGAGGTGCTCGGCGCAATCTGCGCAGCGCTGATGCCCGACCAAGCGTCGATCACCAAGGCGCTGAGCGACACGGCTGATCTCGTGTTCCCGGGCTTTGGAGTCATCATCATCGTCATCGGCGGCGCGGGCCTGCTGGGCCTCATGGCGATGTGCGTCTACGGTGGCTCGCTCACCCTGATCACCGCGATCGACAGCCTTCGGTCGATCCGCCCCACACGAACGATTCGCGTCATCACCATCCTGATCGTGGGCGTCACGGGAACCATCGCAGCCGTGCTGCTCCCAGAAGACTTCCTCTTCACCACGTTCTACACGATCCTCGCGATCCTCGCCTATCTCATGGCGCCCTGGACCTCGATCAACCTGGTCGACTTCTTCCTCGTGCGCAAGGGCCACTACTCGATCACCGAGATCTTCAAACGGGGTGGCATGTACGGCGACTGGAACTGGCGCGGCATCACAGCCTATATCGTCACCTTCTTGGTGATGCTGCCCTTCATGTATCTCGAGTTCTACCAGGGCTTCATCGCAGCTGCGATGGGCGGCATCGACATCGCCTTCTTCGTGGGCATTCCGGTGGGCATGCTCGTCTACTGGTTGCTCTGCCGCAATATGGACGTCGCCGCCGAGCGGGCGATCATCGCCGAGTCCGATAAGAATCTCGAGTCCGCCGGAAAACCGATCGAATAGCAGGAGTACTTACCGTGACAGAAACAGTCGACGTCGTCGTCATGGGCGCCGGTTTCGCGGGGCTCGTCGCCTCACGAGAGCTCGGAAACGCGGGGTACCGGGTGCTCACCCTCGAAGCCCGAGATCGCGTCGGCGGGCGCACCTGGACAGACCACCGGCTCGGTCACGATCTCGAGCTCGGCGGCACCTGGGTGCACTGGGTACAGCCGCACACCTGGGCCGAGATGACGCGCTATGGCCGCGAGATCGTGCGCAGCCCGGCAGCCGAAGAGGCTCGCTGGCTCGGTGCCGGCGGCGAGCAGAGGGTTGCGAGCCTCGACGAGTTCATGGCCCTCATCAGCCCCGGCCAGCAGCAGATCATCGACGACGTACGCGACGTCATGCCGCGCGGCACCGAGCCGACCGTCGGCGGCATTGCCGATCTCGATCACATCACCATCCAGCAGCGCATCGACAGCCTCGAGATGAGCGAAGAGGCCCGCAGTGCGAACGAGTCGGTCTGGGTCGGGCACGTCAACGCCCCGCTCGACCAGACGGGCATCTCGAGCGCCTACCGCTGGGTCTCTGCGACCGGCGGGCACTGGGAGCTCATGCACGAGGCCTCGGCGACCTACCGCGTGGTCGACGGCATGAGCGAGTGGACGAGGCTCATCGCGGCGAGCGTTCCGGGGCAGATTCGTCTGAGCACCACCGTCGCATCGGTCTCGCAAGACGCCGACGGTGCCGTCGTCACCACGAGTGACGGCGAACAGGTCCGGGCACGCGCGGTCATCTGCACCCTGCCGGCGAACGCGATCGACGGCATCGAGTTCACTCCCCCGCTTCCCGAGGTGTGGCAGCGATTGAGCGCCGAGAAGGTCGCGTCGCAGGGCACAAAGGTGTGGGTCAAGGTACGAGGATCGCTGCCGCGCTTCTTCGGCTACGCCACACCCCAGCACCCGCTCTCGGTGCTCAAGACCGAGTTCGTACACGACGATTTCTCGGTGCTCGTCGGTTTCGGCCCCGACCACACGGCCCTCGACGTGCACGATCTGGGTGCGGTGCAGGCCGCCGTCGACGCGATTCGCCCGGGGCTCGAGGTCGTCGATGCGACCGCCCACGACTGGGTGGCTGATCCGCTCTCGAAGAACACCTGGATGACGCACCGCCCTGGCCAGCTCAGCCGCGACCTCACCGAATTGCAGCAACCGCAGGGCGTGCTACACTTCGCGACGACTGACAATGCAAATCTGTGGGGCGGCTTCGTCGACGGAGCCATNNACGCGAAGCACGCCGCGTCGCCGAAACCCTCCAGCCCCAAAACTGAGCGCGAGGGCGCGCTCAGCGGCGTGGCCGCGCAAAGCGATGCTTTGCTTCACGCGGCCGGCCGGGGGCGGCTTCGTCGACGGAGCCATCGAGAGCGGCCTACGCGAAGCACGCCGCGTCGCCGAAGCCCTCGCGCAATAGCGATCACCGAACACGCGAATCCCAGGCTTTGCCCCGCGCACTCACAGTTGCTTCATGGCTGCGCACGCCATCCTTGAATCACGATTCACTCGGGTTCGGAGGGCAACATGGGCAAGCGCGCCAAAGCGCTGATCATCACGGCGGCGGGCGTGATCCTCGTCGGAGGCGTTGCAGCGTTCGCCGCCCCGGTGATCTACCGCGACTATTTCGTCGAGCCAGCGGCGACCGCCCCGAAGCTCAGCGCCAGCGACACCACGCTGCAGTCAGCGAGCGGTGCCCCACTCGACCCGGCAGCCTTCGCTGGAGATTGGACTGTCGGCAAGGACTCCTACGCCGGCTATCGCGTTGCCGAAGTGCTCAACGGCACCGATGTGACTGTCACCGGGCGAACCGACGAGGTCAGCGGCACGCTCACCGCCGAGGGGCAAACAGTCACGCAGGCCAGCTTCACGGTCGACGTTGCTTCGATAGCAACCGACAACCCTTCGCGAGACGACTACTTTCGCGGCGAGGTCGTGCACGCATCCGAGCACCCCACCGCGACGTTCACACTGACCTCGCCACTCACGATTGAGAAGGTTCCGGCCTCGGGCGAAGTCACTGAACAGACGCTCAGCGGCGACCTCACTCTCGCCGGGGTCACGAAACCCGTCAGCGTGACCGTGCAGTTGCGCGCACTCGCGGCAAGTGAGGGCAGCGATAGCGGCAGCGTCGAAATCGCGGGCCAGATTCCGATTACTTTCGCCGATTTTGGCATGACCGCGCCAAATCTCGGGTTCGTCTCTGTAGACCCGACCGGCACGGTGGAATTCTCACTCTCGCTCGAACGACCCGCTGGGCAGTAAGTCGGCCCCATCAGCACCGTAACTTGTGGTTTGCGGGTCACAAAATCGCGCTAACTGCGCCTATAGAGCTATTCTCTGACCCGCGAACACGACAGGGATCGCGTGGCTGCGAAACACTACCCCTCGGCGGCGAGATCGCGCGCTTCTTGCGGCAGCTTGCGCACGCGGGCGCGACGGCGCGGCCGGTCGGGAATCATCGAGCGCATCTCTTCGAGCTTGCCGAAGCACAGCAGGCGATCTTCGGGCTCGAGCACCACGTGTTTGCGCGGGTTCGGAATCACCTGCACGCCGCGGTGCAGGGTCAGCACGGTGATGTCGCGATCCCAGAGGCCCAGATCACCGAGCTTCTTGCCGACGTGCTCGGCACCCGCGTGCATCACCAGTTCGGCGACACCGTAGCCCGTCGACACGCTGAGCCGCTGCCGCACGTCGATCTCGGGGAAGGCCACCTGGTTGCCGATGTAGTCGATGATCGCACCCGCGACGTCGAGGCCGGTCGCCTGCTCGATGCCCTGCAGACCGGGTGACGAGTTGACCTCCATCACGAGCGGGCCCTCGTCGCCCTCGAGCATGTCGACGCCGGCCACGCGCAGGCCCATGATCTGCGCAGCGCGCACCGCGGTCTGCTCGTATGCGGCCGACAGTTGCACTGCTTCGACGCTGCCGCCGCGGTGCACGTTCGAGCGAAACTCGTCGCCGCTCGCCTGTCGTCGCATCGCCGCGACCACTCGGTCGCCCACGACGAGGGCACGAATGTCTTTGCCGCGGCTCTCTGACACGAAGCGCTGAATCAGCACGTTTTGCCGGGTCGAGTGCAGCGTTTCGATGATCGCTTCGGCAACTTTGATTTGCGGGGCGAGGATCACGCCGATGCCCTGCGTGCCCTCGAGCAGCTTGATCACGACTGGCGCACCACCCACGCTTTCGATTGCCGGGCGCACGTCGGCGCGGTTGCTCACGAACGCGGTCGCGGGCATGTCGATGTTGTGGCGCGAGAGGATCTGAATCGCGCGCAACTTATCTCGTGAGTTTGAGATGCCGTTCGCGGTGTTTGGCGTGTAGACGTCCATCTGCTCGAACTGGCGCACCACCGCGGTGCCGAAGTAGGTGATCGAGTTGCCGATTCTCGGCAGCACGGCGTCGTAGTCGCTCAGTTGCTTGCCGCGATAGCGAAGGTCGGGTTCACCCTCAGTCAGATCAATGGCAAATCGCAACGTGTTGAGCACGAGGGCACGGTGGCCTCGATCTTCGGCGGCAGCTTTGAGACGCTGTGTCGAATATGCCTGCGGGGCGCGCGAGAGAATCGCCAATTTCACGAGGATACCTGCCAAGATAGATGCGTGAGTGAACCACACCATTCAAGCACCTTCACGGGCTGGCGTGAATGGGTCGGCCTGCCTGAGATCGGCGTGTCGTGGCTGAAAGCCAAAATCGACACCGGCGCGCAGACGTCTGCCCTGCACACGACCCAGCTCGAAGAGTTCAAACGAGACGGCGAAGACTGGGTGCGTTTCGCAGTGCATCCCTGGCAAGACAGCGAACTTGACGAGGTCGTGGTCGAGCGTCCCGTGCACGATCGACGCACGATTCGAAGTTCTTCAGGGCACTCGCAGGATCGTCTGGTCGTGCTGATGGATGTGCAGCTTTGCGGGCGCACGATTCCTGCCGAGGTCACCCTCACGAGCCGGGACGAGATGGTGTTTCGCATGTTGATCGGCCGCCAGGCATTACGACAGGGGTATGTCGTTGACTCTGCTGCCTCGTATCTCGGCGGAAAACCAGACAGCTCAGTGCGCCGCCGCAACCGCGGACGGGCATAACTGAGCCCGGAACCTCCAACCCCCCGGCGGAGATCCCGGGCTCAGCGACCGGGCGGAGACCTATCGCCTCATACGCCTGGCCATCACCGGTTCGAGCATCAGACCGGCTGCAAGGATCATGGCGAGAACGCCCACCCAGAGCAGCGGCTGAGCATCGCTCGAACCGGTATTGGGAAGCGCCGGTCCCGCCGCAGGTGTGATGACCTGAGGGGTGCAGGTCTTCTCTACGGTGAAACTGACTGCAGGAGCTCCTTCAAGTTCAGCCGAATAATCTCCGGCCGCACTCAGCGTCACGGTAGCCGTCGCCGACCCCGTTTCAGAAGCTGTGAGCGTATCGTTCCAGCCGAACCCGGCAGGGCCACTCACCGTCACCGGGTACTCCGAGCCCGGTTCAAGGTCGCTCGCCACGAGGCTCGCCTGCAGCGCGCCTCCCGTGCACACTGTAGATGCGGTGAGCATCGGGTTGTAGACCGGCACGGGCGGGCACTCGACTATCTCGAACTCTTGCGAGATAGTGGTTCCCTCTTCACCAGGGCCAGAGATCGAAGCCGTATAGGTGCCGGCCTCAGAGAGATCGACCTCTACGTAAATCGCCCCGTTCTCGTCAGCCTCGTACTGATCTTCAAAGACGGTCCAGTCACCCATCGTCACGCTCACCCAGTAGCTTTCACCCGGTTCGAGCCCTGTGCCGAAGATCTCAGCGGTTGAGGTCGATGGGGCGAGCATGATCTCGGCCTCGACATCATCGCTCGGTGTGATGCACGGCCCTGTGATCACCTCAACCTGCGGCGACTCGGGTGGCACGTCACAACCTCGCACGGTCGACTGTGTCGAAGCGCTTAGGTCGCCCGGGCCGGTCACCGTGATCGTGTAGGTGCCGACGGACGTCACCGCTCTTGACCATTGCGCCGAGTCGCCGTCAGCGGTGAACTCGTCGGGCTCACCGACAGGCTGCCCCGCCAGAGTGAGGGTCACGGTATAGCTCTCACCGTCGGTGAGGTTGCCGAGCACGGCTTGCAGCAACACCGATGCACCTTCTTCTGCTGGCAGGCAGCCGAAGGCCGAGATTGCGATAATCGTGGGCTGCTCGGGCTCCGGCGGCTGATTGCAGTCGTGCGCAAGCATGTATTCCGCCCCTGGCATGTCGAGGTTCTTGCCCGGGTAGTACTCCCCTGTTCCGGGGAGGCTGTACTCGTGCTTGTTGCCGTTCTTCACGTACCAGAATGCTGGAATGATGTCAGACCTGGTGCCACCAGCTTTCGTATGCGTCGTGTGTCCGTTGGTGCGGAACATTGAGTCGGCATCAGGAGTCTCTACCACGTACGGGTTCGTGTCAGAACTCGTCGCGTGGCAGATCGTGATGCCCTGGTGGCCGTTCGTATCGGTGTTGCCGTTGCCACCATCGTTTTTGTTCTGCACGCTCGGGGCGAGAAGAGTTGCTGGGGCAGGCGCCCCAGCAACTCCCTCGTCGGCACCAACATCATAGGAGGTTGGGGTGTCCGCTGATTCGGGTGCCTCCGCCGACTCAGTGGCGGGGTCTGGTGCCGGCTCGCTCGCCGGTGCCGCATCAGTCTCGGAGGCAGCGGGGGCCACCTCTTCAACGACTGCTGGCACTTCAGCGGCGGGTGCGGCTTCTACGACGTCTTGGGCAGCCGCGTCGACGCTTGGCTCCTCTGCGGGTACTGCCGCCTCTGGCTGCACTACCTCTGGTTGTACTGCCTCAACTGGTGCTGCCGCAGCCGCGGCGTCTGTAGCCTCATCTGCCTGGGCGGCAACCGCCGGCCCCAGACACAGTGCGGCTGTCGCGAGAAGCGCGACAGCGATCCTCGCCCCCCTGCGTCGCCCGAGAACCTCTTCGGTTCCCCGACGACCGTGCGCATGTAAGTTCATGAGCTGTTCCGTTCGAAAGACCCGGTCAGCCCCTCTGCTGGCGCGGGTGTGAGTAAGAGATTTCGACCCCTGCCCGTTCACCGGATGGTGCGGATCTGACCCCTTGACCCCTTTCGCGTTTCGCCTCGAAGACCCCAACTTCGGACCGTTTGATCGAACACCGCCAGGCTAAAAATCGAGTGCCCTCTCGCACATCCGGGCAAAATACGTATTTTCGATCCGCGACCGCTCAAAGCACGTGGCGCAGGGGCGCGGGCGCGCTGCGGCGGTACGCTTGACGCATGTCGGTTTCAGATCTGTCAACGAGCACGCAGAACTATCTGAAGGCCGTATGGACCCTCTCTGAGTGGTCTGATCAGCCCGTGACCCCGTCGCTCATCGCTGAGCGCACCGAGCTCAAGCTCTCGTCGGTGTCAGATGCGGTGCGCCGGCTCACCTCGCAGGGTTTGCTCACCCACACGCCCTATGGGGCCGTTGAGCTGACCGAGGCAGGCCGCGCCTACGCTGTGGCAATGGTGCGCAGACACCGCCTCATCGAGACGTTTCTCGTGAAGATGCTCGGCTACGGCTGGGATCAGGTGCACGACGAGGCAGAGCACCTTGAGCACGCCGTCAGCGACTTCATGATCGAACGCATCGACGAGTTGCTCGGCCGCCCGACCCGCGACCCGCACGGTGATCCGATCCCGCTCGCCGATGGCTCAATCGTTGCCCCCGCAGCAGTTCCCCTCGGGCAGGTTGCTGCGGGCACCGAGGTGATCGTCGAGCGCATCAGTGACGACGACCCGGCTCTACTGCAGTTCTTCGAGGATCGCGGTATCGTGCTCGGCGCGCATCTCACGGTGCGCGAGGGGGCACCGTTTTCGGAGTCGATCGACGTGCACGCTCGGGGCGAGGATCAGCCCGTTGCTCTCGGCCGCGTCGCACTCGACGCGCTCTACGTGTCGCGCGGCTAGATCCCGGCGACCTCTGCGTCTGCTCGCGCGCCCGCATCAGCCGGCCGACGCAGCACCTCGGCCACGCACAACACAAGCAACACGCATACGAGCGTGGCAACGACTGCCCCGAACGTGATCGGTCGAATGAAGAACAGCATCGCCACCCCGACGGCGACGGTCAGCACGAGGATCGCCGAATGCCAGCGTTCAACGAAGCGACCCACGGAGCCGGATCCAAGACCGCGGCGATCTGCGGCGCGGCGAATCGCCGCAAAGCCAGACTCGAGTGCTCCTCGGGTCGCGACAGCGAGGCGCGATGCGCCCGCGAGCCAGGCGCCCACGGCGATCAACACGAACAGGGTGATCAACGCGAGCAGCGTCGAGGCGATCAGCTCGGTGAGCTGCACGAACAACACTTCGGCCGTGGCAGCGGGCATGATCGATGGGCTCACCGCACCCAAGAAGACGAGTTTGCCGATGCCGATGCCCGCTGAGAGCAGCAGCAGTGAAACCGCAACACTGGCACCCGCCCAGCTCAGCGCGCGGGTGCGCCTGCGCGCGAACAGCACACCCGCGACGAGCGCCCCGAGGGCCACCCAGGGCAGCCAGAAGCCAACCGTGATCGCCACCTGGTAGAGCGTTCGCACGAGCACGAGCGAGTTCGAGGCGAGAATCGGCACGGATCGGTCGATGACGGGAATCGCATCTGCGAAGCCGATACCCTGATTGGTGAGGGCAGTTTTCACCTCAGTTATTACTATGCCGAGGCTCAGCGAGAGCGTGCCGTCGTCAGAGAGCTGCAGCATCGAGTTCGGGTCGCCCTGGATCACAGCGACCGCCCTGCGGTGAGTTTCGCGCAGTGTGGTCTCCCACACGCTCGCGAACTGCGGCGACTCGACCACCGTCTCGACCCCGCTGCCGATGAGCGAACGCACGCCGTTGGCGGCCGTGCCCTCGAGCAGTGGCAGCGTCTGGGCTGCGGCGGGCGGCAGGTCGAGCTGCGCGATCCCGTCGAAGAGATCGCTCACCATCGCGTCGATGTCGACGCTCTGCTCGATCCCGTTCGTCACTTCTTTCGCGACGAAGCTCTGCACCTCTGGTTTCTGCGCCAGCGGAGCAAAGGTCTGCACGAAGCGGTCGGTGTCGACGAGCTGCGCCCTAGCCCAGGTACCGATGACTGCGACCGGCGCGAGCAATGCCCCGATGAGCACCAGAATCACCGCCGCGCTCGCACGGAGCCGACCCTTCGCCTTTTGGCCGCCCGCCTCGTCAAACTTCGCCTGGGTCTTCTTGAGCTGCCGATTCTCTGCCTCGAGTTCGGCCAGGCGCGCGCGAAGCGCATCGGTATCAGCCTGATCCCCCATCGGATCCCCCGTTTCGACCTGAGCTCATCAGCACTTCTCGATTTCTACGCACAGCTGCGTATTGCTCAAGAATAGCGACATCTGACAACATTGCCGGCCACAGGACGATTCGTGCTACCAAGACTCAGACATGCAAAGAGGGATCGCCGGGCGTGGCCCGAACGATCCCTCTTTGTGTGTGCGACTGAGAGCGTACGACTTAGAGCGCGCGAATGGTTGCAGCCTGAGGGCCCTTGGGGCCCTCTTCGATCTCGAACTCAACCTTCTGGTTCTCTTCGAGGTTACGGTGGCCGAAGCCGACGATTGCGCTGTAGTGAGCGAACACGTCACGCGAGCCGTCGTCGGGAGCGATGAAACCAAAGCCCTTGCCAGAATCGAACCATTTGACAGTGCCGGTGGCCATATTGTCATTCCTTCATTGTGTGTGTGAGACCGCGGGAGCGGACCCGTGTGATACCCGTCGACAATGTCGAGGGGAGGTGATCGGAGATCTCTGCCTGTGGCACTGATCCAAAACGAAGCCGTAATCGGCAGGGTGGGGGGTTAGTCGCGCAAAGCCTCAAAAAGCGCGATTTCTAGCAAATTACAACAGCACAAGTCTTTCCGGTGCGTACAAACTACCCTACACGCATCGCAGTGCTCGCGCCGAGTTATCTTTCGAAAGCTGCATCCGCAGAGTTACAGCTCGACCGGCGGCTGGGGTTCGTGCCCCTCCTCTTCGGGGTGTTTCGCGAGGTTGATGATGCCGGCGATCAGGCCTCCCCAGACCGTCAGCATTGCGATAGCCATCGTGACGAGCGCAGTGGGGGTCATCGGCCTGCCTCCGTATC
The DNA here is from genome assembly GCA_002336855.1 of Leucobacter sp. UBA1945. GTDB lineage: Bacteria > Actinomycetota > Actinomycetes > Actinomycetales > Microbacteriaceae > Leucobacter. The sequence continues at coordinate 21,688 of DDEV01000082.1, forward strand.
GATCATGCGCAACGCGCCTGTTTCCGGGTCGGGCTCATGGCCCTCGGTCTCGAGAAACTCGTCGTAGTCGGGGTCTTGCTTTGCGCGAGACTTGGTGCTCCACGGCAGCAGCGAAAGCAACACACCGCCGACGATGAGCACGATCACCATGCCCCAACCGAACACCCAGATGAACCACTCAGGGTAGCCGCCGTAGGGTTCGGTGATCTTGCTTCTGAGTTCGCTGAAGAGCAGGTAGCCGAGCACGATCGGCGCAAGCACGCCGACGAGCAGCTTCCAGATAGTTCCGATCTTGAAGCTCGAACGCTGGTTCAGGTGAGCCTGCAGCGTGGGCAGCTTGTGCAGCACCCACGCAACCACGATCACCGCGACGAACGCCACCGCCATGATGCCGAACGCGTTCACGAAGGCGTCTGCCGTGTCGAGCACCGCAAGCGCCGTCGTTGTCGAGAACAGCGCCATCGAGATGATGGCAAGCGGGATCGATACCACGAGGGTGGTCGCGATGCGACTCCAGCCGAGCTTGTCTTGCAGCGCGGCAACGATCACCTCGAGAATCGAAATGAGCGAGGTGACACCGGCGAACACGAGCGCACCGAAGAACAGCACGCCGATGATCGATCCCCCGGCAGCGTTAGACACGATCGTCGGAAAAGCGATGAACGCGAGACCGATACCAGAAGTCGCGACGCCCGCGACCTCGGTGCCCTGGGCCGCGGCCATGAAGCCGAGCGCGGCGAACACACCGATGCCCGCGAGAATCTCGAAAGAGGAGTTAGCGAAGGCGACGACGAGGCCCGAACCGGTGAGGTCGGTCTTGCGCTTGAGGTATGACGAGTAGGTCACCATGATGCCGAATGCGACTGACAGCGAGAAGAAGATGTGGCCATAGGCCGAAGCCCACACCGCTGGGTCTGCGAGCGCCTGCCAGTTCGGCGTGAAGAATGCGTTCAGCCCGTCGAGCGCGCCAGGCAAGAACAGCGACTGCACCACGAGCACCACGAACATCACCGTGAGCAGAGGCATCAGCACCATGTTTGCCGCGCCGATGCCGCGCTTCACGCCAAGGCACATAATCACGATCACGACGAGCCACACCGCGATCAGCGGCATGCCCACCTGCGGCACGAAGTCTGTCGACACGCCACCGTCGGCGACATCACCCATCTGCAGAAAGTCGACGAAGAAGAAGTCATTCTCGTTGCCCTTGCCCCAGGTCAGTTGCGCGGAGAACCACGTGTACATCGCGGACCAGGCGATGATCACCGCGTAGTAGACCGAGATCACGACGCAGATGAGCACCTGCCACCACCCGAGAGGTTCTGCGGCCCGATGCAGGCGGCGAAACGCGAGCGGCGCTGATCCTCGATATCTATGACCGATGGCGTAGTCGAAAAACAGCAGGGGAACGCCCGCCGTGAGCAGCGCGCACAAGTACGGAATCAAGAAAGCGCCGCCGCCGCCCTCGTATGCGACGTATGGAAAACGCCAGATGTTGCCGAGACCCACAGCTGAGCCGATGGCAGACAGAATGAACACGTTTCTCGACCCGAATGCCTCGCGGCGGGTCGACGGAGCTGCGGGGGGAGTCATGCCCGTACTTTACCCGAGTCTCTCGCTCACGACCACGACGCAGCCCCGGCAGGCGCGGTATCAGTCGAAGATATCGCCCAAGAACTCGAACGGGCTCTTCTTCTTGCGGTACCGAGGATCACCGTAACGAGCATCGCGGTGGCTTTCGTATCGACTGTCGCGGCGCTCATCGTAGCGGGGTTCGTAGCTGCGACGGGGGTCTGCCTGCTGGTAGGGCTGCGGTTGAGCCTGAGACTGCGCAACCTCCGGTCCCGACTCGGCCCTCGCACGCTCAAGAATCTTGTCGAGCTCGCCGCGATCGAGCCACACGCCACGACACTGCGGGCAGTAGTCGATCTCGATACCGTTGCGTTCGCTCATCAGCAGCGTGGTTCCGTCGGAGGGGCAATTCATGTTCCTCAGCCTAGGGGTGCTTCCGAACAACTCAGCTCTTGCCGCGCAATCTCCCGGGAGATTCTCGGGGAGAGCTCTGGGCTTCGAGCTGGCGTAGTCTGTCGGGTATGACCGAAACCACTCGTACCGCAGTCTGGGCCGTTTCGGGCGGTGTGCTTGGAGGAGCCATTGGCGGTGTCATCGGAGCGCTGGCGCAGCTGCCGGGCGCAGGCCCCATCGGAGTTGGGCTCGCGACCGGCGCAGTCATCGGATTTTTGGCAGGACTGCGCCGCAGCTAGCGCAATGTCGAGTACGCTGCCAGAGTGACCCGGATCCTTTTCTTCGAACCTCGCATTCCCGGCAACACCGGCAACACCATCAGGCTCGCGGCGGGTACCGGTGCCGAGTTGCACATTGTGAACCCCCTCTTCGACTTCGAAGACTCGAAGCTGCGGCGCGCCGGCCTCGACTACGCCGATCTCGCTGTGGTGCACCTGCACGATTCGCTGGAGGCTGCTTTCGCCGCGCTGCTGCCTGCAAGGGTGTTCGCGTTCACGGCAAAAGCAACGCGCAGCTACGCTGACGTCACCTATGAGTCCAACGACGTGCTGCTCTTCGGTCCCGAACCCACTGGTCTCCCAGACGAGGTGCAACACCACGAGAGCGTGACGGATCGCCTGCGCATTCCGATGCTGCCAGGGCGCCGTTCGATGAACCTCGCGAACTGCGCCGCGATCGCCACTTATGAGGCCTGGCGGCAGCAGGGGTTTGCAGAGGGATTCTGAGCCGGAGGCTTCTGCCTCCATGCTGCGCTACTCGCGAATGCTCAGCCAGACAGGAGGATGAATAACGGACTAGACGGGTTCGCCCGCTGCGGGGTCCCCGCCCACTGCGTTCACACGCGCCGCCTGCGCTCCGCGTTCAAGCGCGGCACTAATGTCTGCTACTGCTTCAGATACCGCGACGAACGCTTCACCGATCCTTGCCCCGCACTCCGCGTCGATCGGAGTTTCCCTGTTCATCAGTTCGATGCCGAGTTGCGACAGGTCGCGGGAGATGGTTTGCAACTTAGCGATATCACGATCCATGAACTCACTGTATCGTGTGAGCAGTACGATGCATCTCGCCTCTACGCGGCCGGCATCTGGCACGCAGACATTCTTCGTTTTCTGTCAGACACGCCACCCCGAACATCTCAAGATCAATGCAAAACGATCGGGCGATGCCCGGGCAGATCTGGCCCGACTGCAAAGCGAAAGCCCCTGTGTTCTCAAGGAAACAGGGGCTTTCTCTGTGGCGGTGACGGCGGGATTTGAACCCGCGGTAGGGGGTTACCCTACACAACATTTCGAGTGTTGCACCTTCGGCCGCTCGGACACGTCACCGCGGAAAAGCTTACGCGAAACGCCGAACGAATGCGAATCGACCAAGCTCTGAACGCCACCGCGGCGTGTCGCGAGCGTTCACATGCTATTTGCTCTGAATCCCGATGACGTTCATCATCAGGCGCGCGATGGTCTTTGCCGTGATCGAACGCACGTCCAGAGCCGGCTGGAACTCGGTGAAGATCATGCCCGCGATCGAGTTGCGTTTTGCGAGCCCGCGAACGATGGTGCCGATCTCCATGAAGCTGATGCCTCCGGGCTCCGGCCACCCGACACCCGGCGCGATCGACGGGTCGAGTCCGTCGCAATCAATCGTGATGATCCATGGCAGATCGTCCGAAAGAGTGTCCAAGAAGGCGTGAGCGCCCTGCTCGTGCAGATCCCACGCAGTCACGAGACGATTGCCCGCAGCGCGGGCGTCTTCGACGTCGCTGACGCGAGCACTCCCCATCGAACGCAGGCCGATCTGCACGATCTCGTTCACGCACTCAAACTCACGAATGCGTCGAATCGGGCTCGAGAACCCGCGCGGCACCCCGTAGCGCTCCTCGCGGAAGTCGAGGTGCGCATCGATGTGCAGAATGTTGTACTGCTTGCCTTCACCCTCGTAAGCGCCCACCACGATCGGCGGAATGGAATCAAGCCCTCCGACGACAAGCGGCACAACGCCCGCGCGAACAAGCGGACGAATCTTGTCCATTCCGTCATCCCACACCTGGCTCGAATCACGGAAATCCGTAGCGACGTCGCCGCAGTCGGTCACATTGGGCACGCCATCTGCGAACACCGCTTTGCCGGTATCAAAGTTCATGTGGTCCCAGTTGAAAGCGATCCCCATGTCATACGTGACCTGACGAACGGCGTCCGCTGCACCCGCGCACGCTACAAGATCGACTGCGTGGTATGGGACTCCATAGGGAATCCCGACAAAGGCGAATGGCGTCTCCACCTTGATTGATTCCTCTTGCTTCGGGCTGCCCATGAAGCGAAGGTCTTTTTCCTCGAATTGCATCTCTAACTTCCTTTATCTCTCTGAAATTTGGACTCATGATCGCGTTTCGGGCACGCAGAATAGAGCCCAGCCATTTGAGCTTTGTATGGGACCGCGTAGCCCCGCCCGGCAGATCCCGCTGCCGGGACCCTGTTACGACAGGATGCGAGACAGAAACGCCTTGGTCCGCTCGTGCTTCGGACTGCCGAGCATCTCAGCGCTCGGCCCTTCCTCTACGATGCAACCGTCATCCATGAAGATCACCCTGCTGCCAGCCTCGCGAGCGAATCCGATCTCATGCGTCACGACGACCATCGACATTCCGCTTTGCTCGGCAAGATCCTTCATCACAGAAAGCACTTCTCCCACCAACTCGGGATCGAGCGCCGAGGTGGGCTCATCGAAAAGCATCACGTCTGGCCGCATTGCGAGCGCGCGCGCAATCGCGATTCGCTGCTGCTGCCCGCCAGAGAGCTGCGCCGGATACGAATCCTTGCGTTCAAGCAGCCCGACCCGCTCGAGCAGTTCGTTGCTTCTGGAGATTGCTTCTGCTTTCGAAACGCCCTCGACACGCATCGGTGCCTCGATGATGTTCTCTTCGACCGTCATATGCCCGAAGAGATGGAATCTCTGAAACACCATGCCCACTTTGGTGCGCTGGGCCGCGACCTTGCGCTCAGGAAGCACGTGCAGTTCCGTGCCGCGGAGGGAGTAACCCATCACCTCGGTACCCACGCGAACTAGCCCACTGGTAGGTTGCTCAAGGTGATTCAGACACCGCAGAAAAGTGCTCTTGCCTGACCCGGAGGGGCCGATGACACAGACTACCTCTCCTTGCTTGAGTTCGAAGTTGATGCCCTTCAGCACCTCGTGGTGACCAAAACTCTTCCGAATCTCGTGCGCTTCAATTATCGACGTGCCGCTCATGCGCGTTTTCCTTTCGCTTTCGATTGCGCAGCGGTGCGCGCAACTCCTCGCGAGAGTCTGAGCTCGACGCGGCGTTGAATCACGCTCAGCACGCTCGTCGTTGCGAGATACCAGATAGTGGCGACGAGGAGCATCGGAATGATCTGAAAGTTCTTCGATGCGATCAGCTGTGCCGAGTAGAGCAGCTCCGGCAACGCGATGACCGACACAAGAGAGGTGTACTTCAGCATCGAAATCGTCTCGTTTCCGGCTGGAGGCACGATCACACGCATGGCCTGAGGAAGCACGATTCGGCGGAACGAAAGGGTACTGCGCATGCCCAGCGCCTGTGCAGCCTCGCGTTGCCCTGCATCAACGGAGTTCAATCCAGATCGAATGATCTCGGCCATGTACGCGGCCTCGTTCAAGGTAAGCCCCAAGATCGCCGCACTCAGCGGCGAGATCAAATCATTAGCCGACCAGGCGAAGACTGTTCCCGGAATTCCGATGATCGGAAACAAGGCGCCGAGGTTGAACCAGAGCAGAAGCTGCACGAGCACCGGTGTGCCGCGGAAAACCCAAAGATAGGTTTGCGCGATGGCCCGCACAAAAGGGTTGTGCGCAGAATCCATCACCGCGAGTACGGTACCGAGCAGAAACGCACCGACCATGCATACCGCAGTAAGCAGCAGCGTCAGGCCGAGACCAGCGAGGATCCTGGGGTCAAAGAGAAACGAGAATACGACGTTCCAGCGAAACCGCTCGTTGGTGAAGAGCGTGTAGCCGACCAGCACAAGGAGCGCGAGGCAAATACCGCCAGCGATCCAGAAGCCCGGCCTTTTCGAGGAGTGGATCGAGAGGTTCGCGAGAGACGGGAAGCCGCCCGATGCTGATTGCACGATGCCCCCACGGTGAGAAGTGGTGCTGCTCACGACTGTCCCATATTCACCGCGGCCTCGGTCATGAACGCCGACTCGCCCAACCCATAGCTGGCGAGGATCTCTTCGTATTTACCGCTCTCGATGAGCCTGTTGAGCGCATCGCTGATGACACTCGACAGCGGAGAATCTTTGGTGACGCCGATACCGAGCGGGCCGGAGTTGAAGACTTCGCCCACGACCCGGTACTTGTCCGGTTCCTGAAGTGCCATATAGCCCCAGGTCGACGGATCGCCGGAGGCCACCTCGATACGCGCACTGTCAAGCGCGGTCACAAGAGCATTCACGTCTGGGAAGACCTGCAGATCAATCGGTTCCTCCCCGTCGCAATTCACCTCCTCGAGCGTGATGTGCGCCGCGGCTCCTCGCAGCACGCCGACCGTTGTGCCGCAGAGCTCATCGTTCGACGCCGGATCAAGCTTCGAGTCAGCAGAGACCATGAGCCCGTCACCGCCGAGAACGTAGTCGACGAAGTCGACCGCTCCCTGACGTTCTTCGGTGTCGAGCATGTCCGACATGATGATGTCGATTCGTCCCGCTTCTAGGCTCGGGATCAGGCTGTCGAAGCTGAGATTCACGAACTCCACTTCGAGTCCGAGTTCTTCGCCGAGCGCGCGGGCGATATCGGGGTCGATCCCGATGTTCTCATTCGTGTTCTCATCGAGCGCAGTCCAGGGCATGCCCACGAGCGGCTCGGTACCGACCTTCAGCACACCTGATTCGGCGATTGATTGAGGCAGCGCTGCTTCGCCGTCAGAGTCCGACGTCGCCGTCGGGCTGGCCGCGCATGCGCTGAGCATTAGCGCTGCAGTTCCAAGGAGTGAGAATGCGAGAGGTGTACGGTAACGCTTTCGGTGCGTGCGGTTCATCGAGGTTCCACCTTCCGTTCAGGATCCTGCCGTCTTTGCAGGATCTGCATAATTCTTCCCCATCCATCGCATCAGGCTCCACTCTTACATTCTGAGCTGGTTGATTATTCGAGATTTACTCTGGATTTTGGGTAATAGTGGTGAAATCATTAGCTTCGTGAACGATCTGCGAAACTATCTTCTTGAGTCAAAAGCGCTGACTGAGGCTGAGTACGAACTTCTTCAGCTGCTCGCAGATTCGGCGAGGATCAATAACGCTCAACTCGCCGCCGCAACTCGCACAGCGCAATCCACGACACTGAACCGGGTGAACTCGATGCTCCGGTCGAACATCATCGAGGGTTTTCATACCAGAGTGAACCGCAAGGCACTCGGCCTCAATCTGCAGGCGATGGTCTCCATCAAGCTGAGCCAGCAAAGCCCCGAGGCAATTCAAAACACACTCACAGAGATGATGAAGATTCCCTACGTGACCTCGGCGATGAAGACAACTGGCGCGTTCCACCTGATTGTGCACGCCTACACACAAGACTCCGATAGTTTGCAGGAGAACGTCATCGACCCCATCAGCTCAATCCCACTCGTCGAGCTCACCGAAACGAGCTTGCTGCTCTCGCACCACCGTCGCTCGAGTCTTTTCGGGGATTTCTATGCAGAGTGACGAGATCACTCGCTCTCGAAGACTCCCTGAACAGAGGCACTGACGGTGATTTCGGCGATAGACACCTCGGCGCTTTCGGCAGAGAACGAGGCTGCGGCCGAGCGCGCCACGCCGCCGACATAGCCGAAGTTCTGTGGCCCATCCGAGATGCTGACCACGCGAGCTAACCGCTCGCCGAGCGCGTCAGCGTAATCAGTAGCGACCTCGCGCGCCTCTCCGACCGCGGCCTTTCGCGCTTCGCGCTCGCGCGCGCGCTTCGTCACCTCCGTGAGCGCCCAGGTGACGTCGGTTGAGGCTCCCGCATTCGACAGCTCTTCGACAAGCGCGCCGACGAGCTCGAGGTTCGAGAGCTTGATCTGGATGCGACTCATCGTGACGTGTTCGATGATGACCTTCGACCCTTTGCCCTGCTGGTAGCTCTTGCGCACCGAAGTGCTCGGCGCATCGGCCGAATGCCACGTCGCATCCCCGCTGTCTCGTAGCTGCTGAGCGCGGGCGGCAATCCAGTTATGCAGCACGGTAGCGTCGCTAATGCTCCGGGCGCGGTCGGTCGAGGCGATCGTGACGCGTGCGAGAACGGTCGCCCGCTCAGCGCGATGATGGGACTCGTGGGTTCCTGTGGCGTGTATCTGCGTCATGGCCTCACGCTAACAGTTCAGGCAGATGCTCCGCTACAAAGTCGAACAGCTGGCGGCTCTTCGAGACGACCACGCCATCCCATTCGTCTTGAGTGGTCGAGCTATCGGCGAAGTCCGAGGGAACCTTGAAGAGTTGCATGGGCACGCCGAGTCGCTCGCACACGACCGCAAAGGCATAGCTCTCCATGTCGACGAGGGTCGCGCCGAGCGCAGCAATGGCCTCGCGCTGCGCATCGTCTTGCACGAACACGTCGCCTGTTGCGATGATCGCGACATCCGAGGTGACGCGTGGCCCCGCGGGCACGATCCTCGGCGACGGCAGCGAGAAGTCGTGCTGCACGACACCCTCGACCTGATACACCGTGTCAAGACGGGCCGCGTCGCTGATCGCGCCCGCGGTGCCGAGCACGACCACGCGTGAGATCGACCCGGGTTCTGCCTTCAGCAATACCTCGGTGAGCGAAAGCGCCGCGTTGATCTTGCCGACGCCAGTCACGAGATGCGGCACACCGGCCTGGGCGAAGCACTCCGCCTCGTCGGCGTGGGCGAAAACGATGAGTGGCGTTGCGGTCATCTCGAAGCTCCTTGGGTGAGAGAAAAGGCCAGCAGACGCCGCCATCAAACCAACCCATCCTAGCAATCCCACAGAATCTGGTGTAGAGTGTAAGGCTGAGCGTTGATTTCAGAACGCGATGCCCACCGAAGAGCGTCGCCCCTCTTACTCCGTTTGATCCGCTCAGTGACAGCAGTCACCAGGCTCGCCCGAAGTTTCATCAGGCTGAGCCGGATCGCTACCCGGCATTTACTTGCCCGTTGCTTTCGCGATCCAGAATCGACCTTGCACAGGGTCGTGCTAATTGGCGCACATCGCGCCCCGAAAGGACCATCATGACAAACAACATCACCAAAATTCATACCCCCTACCACGAGCTGGGCGACGGCTCGCCCCTGGTGCCCGAGTGGGCGCAGCACCGCAGCGTCTACCGCTCGGCGGGTCGCACGCTCTACCTCGTAGAGACCGATTCTCTCGCCACCGCCCACCGCGACCTCGACACCCTGTCGAACCGCGGCTGGGACGTGCGAATCGAGCGCTCGGGCCTGAACCCGACCGCAAACATTTCGCTGAGCCGCAAGGCCGCGTAATGTTCGCGTCGTTTGGGGCGAGGATCGCGTAGCGTAAGTGCAGACAGTACTTGCGCGTGCGAGCTGGCCGCTTGCGGCCTGATCCTCGCCCCAACATCTCACGGAGGGCCAGCTAATGAGCGACGTCGAACTTGCCGAGGTCGAGAGCTTTCAGCTCGACCACACGAAGGTGCGCGCGCCGTATGTGCGCAAGATCGCGGTCGAGCACGGCCCGAAAGGCGACGCGATCACGAACTACGACATTCGCCTCGTGCAGCCGAACGAGGGCGAGATTCCGACCGCCGGCTTGCACACGATCGAGCACACGATCGCGGGCCTGCTACGCACCCGGCTCGAGGGCGTCATCGACATCTCGCCGTTCGGCTGCCGCACCGGCTTTCACCTGATCGTGTGGGGCGAGCCTTCGCCCGCCGAGGTCGCAGCCGCGATCAAGGCTTCGCTCGCCGACATTGCTGAACGCGTCACCTGGGCCGACGTGCCCGGCGTCTCGGCGGTCGAGTGCGGAAACTACCGCGACCATTCGCTGCACTCGGCACGCGAGTGGTGCAAACTCGTGCTCGAGCAGGGCATCAGCGTCGACGCGTTCGACCGCACGGTGCTCGCCTAGCCCTTTCAGCCCCGTCCTTCGCGAGGGGCGGGAGCAGGGGCAAGCTGCGGTTCGCGCCTGAACTGACCGGTGAGGGTGAGGATCAGCACGACCACTGCGATCACGATCCAACCGGCGACGCCGAGCGGGCTCACGAGCGCCGGATCCAGCGGTGCACCAGCGGCACCCACAATAAGAAACAGGCCGGCTGACGCGTTGAGGGCGCCGTGCCCGACAACCGCGGGCCAGACCGATCCCGAGCGCAGGCGCGCCCAACCGAGCAGCATGCCCCAGGCGACGCAGCCGCCGACCATGAGCGCCACCCCGCTCCAGTCGGTGCGGTTGAAGTTGTATCCGAGCAGGATCAGCGGCGAGTGCCAGAGCCCCCAGATCGCGCCGCTGATCAGCAACGCTGGCCAGACGCCGAGCGGGCGCAGCGCGGGCAGCAACCAGCCGCGCCAGCCGACTTCTTCGCCGAACGCGAAGATCGAGTTGAAGAGCGCCCCGAATGGAATCGCGAGCATCTGCAGCGCGACGAGCAGCCCCAGCGGCGGCAACGAGGCTTTCGCCGCCTCAGCGGCCGCCGGGTCGAGGGCCCCGAGCTGCGCGTCGAACACGTGCTGAAACCCAGAGAAGTGCACGAGGTCGAGCGTGATCCAGCCGAACGCCGCGGCGACCGCCAGGCACGCGATGGTCAGCACGAGCGGCGCAAACATCGCGGCCACAGCGAACCAGGCCACGCGCCTCGCCGGTCTCAGCGGCCACACACCGAGGTAACGGGCGCGGCTTCCGCGCCCCGGAACCTTGCAGACGAACACGACGACGAGCGTCGCGATCGCGGGTGTGAACATCATGGCGCTCGCAAGCGCAGTGAAGAGCGCCTGATAGCCGGGGCGATCCTGCGAAATGAACCACGCGGGCATCGCGATTGCCCACGCCAGCGTGAATGAGATCGCAACGAAGACTGCGACCGCAAACCACGGCACGCGGGTCAGTCTGTCAGGCCGTTCAGGGCCACCAGGATCGCCACCGAAGTTGGCACCAGGCTGAATTGTCTCGCTCAACTCTGTGTGAGGTTGCACGTTCATTTTTGCGCCCCTTTCGCAACCGCGGCGAGCACTGCCGCCGCTGCCTCGGAATCGTCGACAGTGATTGCGAAGATGCGGCCGTCGCTGCGGGTAGCGACGATACCCTCGCCCGAGCGCATCACGATGCCGAAGCGGCCCGGCATCCAGCGCAACCCCCAGCCGCCGAACTCACCGAGCGGGTTGATCTGCGCGGTCTCGACCCGCTGCACGTCTGCGGCCGGCAAGCGAAACACCGGCCAACCGAGAGCGGATCTCGCCTCGAGCCCTCGCGCGTCGATGCGCACCCTGAACCAGGTTGTCATCGCGAGGAGCAAGACGATTAGCAGTGTCACCCCACCGGTCGCGATCGTGGCGATATTCTTGGCCATGCCGTCGCCCTCGTCAGCCGGCATGAAAAACACGAGCAACCACGCACCCAACATGATGACGACGACGACCAAGATGATCCAGATGAAAGTACTCGAGGGTCGCACCACGCCAAACCACACCGCCCGCTCGGTCGTCGAGAGCAAAATCGGTTCGACCGCGCGCTCGACGTTCGGGCGCACCTCGATCCCGGGCTGCACGAACCAACCTGTTGCCGTCAGAAACACCCATGCTCCGAAACCAATGCTCATGGTTGCGCCAAGCCCTGCGGCTTGTGCCGGGTCTTTGAGATCGAGCTGCACGATCACCGAGCCGAGAAGGACGGCCGACAGAAACGCCGCATAGCCAAGCGAGAACGCTACGAGAAAGCGCTGAAATCCAGACCACACCGGCAGCACTCGTTCGGACGCGGGTGAAGGTGTGCGGCTGGAGAACTCGACGATACCCCACATCATGAGCACGATTCCGTAGCCGACCAGCGCAAGCAGCCACACGTAACTCCAGGGAGAGCCGAATCCGTCGGGGCCGCCGCTGCCGCCCCAGTGCGTCGCGGCGGGGTTTGGCATGCGCGGCATCCAGACGAGCACGAGCACCAGCGCGGCAGTGATCACTACGAGAGGAGCGAGAAGCCCCACCCAGAGACCGGTTCGCTTTGCTCGCGCGAGGTCGTCTCGCTGCGCGGAAGTCAACCCGATGCCGCCCGGGTCGCCCTGACTACCGCGGCCGTCACGTTGCGAGGTCGATGCGTTCATTATCGCGGTTCCCTCTCTGCGCCGAGCCGGGCGCTTTGTTGCAGGTCTGCTTCAGGTGCCACTGAGCCGGCTACCAGCGACGCGAGCGCCTGCCTGCTGATGCCCAGAGACTGGGCGCTCGCAACGAGCGCCTCGACATCGCGGTGCAGTTCGACGACGTCGGTCGCGATCCTCGTCACCACCGCTCCCCTGCCCCGCCTCAGGTCGACGAGGCCCTCGTCGCGCAGGGTCTGATAGGCGCGCAGCACCGTGTGCTTGTTCACGTCGAGACCGGTCGCTACTTCGCTGGCGGGGGGCAATTTCTCGCCTGCGAGGATCTCGCCTCGCGCAACTGCCCTGCGAACCGCGTCGGCGATCTGCTCGTAGATGGGGCGCTCACTGGCGGTGTCGACTGACAGCAGCATGTGCACCCCTTAGGCCAATAGTTCTAATTTAACTATAACTATTGTCGCGCGCTCCGGTCAACTGCGCAAGTCCACTTGCGTTCGCGACCGCGATACCACGCCCGCACGTGCCCCGAAACCCACACCCACACCCACACCCGCACCCACACCCACACCCGCACCCACGCCCACGCCCACGCCCACGCCCACGCCCACGCCCACCGAACGTCACGGAAGCCTGCGAGAGTCACACTTACGAGCCGCAATTTTCGGGTACGTTCGCACGTTTGTGTGACGGTCACGGATGTCACCCTCGTCGAAATCCCGGTAACGCAAAAGGCGGGGCCGGGCCGAAGCCCTGACCCCGCCTCGCGGTGTGTCGTTTAGAAAGCGGCGATGCCGGTCAGCTCGCGGCCGATCACGAGCTGGTGCACCTCGTCGGTGCCCTCGTAGGTGCGCACCGACTCGAGGTTCGCCATGTGGCGCATCACCGGGAACTCCGAGGTGATGCCGTCACCGCCGAGCATCGCGCGGCACTTCGAGGCGATCGCGATGGCCTCGCGCACGTTGTTGAGCTTGCCCACCGAGATCTGGCCGTACGACAGCTTGCCCGCATCCTTCAGGCGGCCAAGGTGCAGCGCGAGCAGCAGGCCCTTCTCGTACTCCACGAACATGTCGGCCAGCTGGCCCTGGATGAGCTGCTTGCCGCCGATGAGCTCGCCGTACACGGTGCGCGTCTGGGCGCGGTTCACCGCAGCCTCGAGGCATGAGCGAGCGGCACCCATCACACCCCAGGCGATGCCGTAGCGCGCCTCGTTGAGGCACTTGAACGGGGCCGAGAGGCCGCGAGCCTCGGGCAGCATGGCGTCGAGCGGCAGGCGCATCTCGGTCAGCTCGATCTCGGTCTGCAGCGAGGCACGCATCGACAGCTTGTTGTCGATCGCGGTGGCCTTGAACCCCGGAGTGTCGGTCGGCACGACGAAGCCGCGCACGACGCCCTCTTCATCTTTCGCCCAGATCACACCGACCGAGGCGATGGTGGCGAGGCCGATCCAACGCTTCTTACCGTTGAGCACCCACTCGTCGCCCTCGCGGCGGGCGTGGGTGAGCATGGTGTTGGGGTCCGAGCCACCCTGGGGCTCGGTCAGGCCGAAGAAACCGATCGCCTCGCCGCGGCCCATTGCGGGCAGCCAGCGCTGCTTCTGCTCTTCGGTGCCATAGTGCCAGATGTAGGGCATCACGATCGCATTGTGCAGCGAAATGCCGAAATGGTCGGCGCCCTTCCAGCCCAGCTGACGCATCAGCACCGCCTCGTGGCGATNNCAGCCAGCGCTGCTTCTGCTCTTCGCTACCGAACTTGTAGATCGCGCCCATTGCGAGCGAACCCTGCACCGAAAGCGCCGTGCGAAAGCCCGAGTCGGCCGCTTCGAACTCCATAGCAACGAGGCCATAGGCGACCGACGAGGCGCCGCGCAGCCCGTAGCCGTTCATGTACATGCCGAACGCGCCGAATTCGCCCACCTTGGGCAGCAGCTCGACGGGCAGGCGACGATCCTCGAATGCCTGATCGATGATGGGGTTGATGTGGGTCTGCGCGAACTCGCGCGCCTTCAGCTGCCACTCGCGCTCTTCTTCGGTCACGAAGTCTGAGATGTCGAAGAGCTGGTCAATGGTGGTGGTCATATGGGTTCCTTTGTTCGAAAGTGCTGAAGTTCGTGCGTCGCTGATTACAGCCAGTCGGCGCCGCGGTGCTGGTCGAGTTCGGGGGGCGGCGCACCGTAGCGGGCCGGGGTCTCCGAGAACGAAATTGGCGTGGCGATGGATCGCAGCACTTGCGTGCTGCCATCTGCCGCCGTCGCGGGGGTCTCTGCGACCATGCCGAGGCCGAGCGACTCGGCGAGTTCGATCGCCTGTGCGATGTTGTTCACGCGGCCGGCCGGAATGTTCGCGGCGGTGAGCGCCTCGATCCACTCGGCCGCGGGGCGCGCGCGCAGCCGCTCGTCGATTGCCGCGCG
>DDEV01000073.1:0-31496 GCA_002336855.1 Leucobacter sp. UBA1945
TGCAACACCCGAACCCGCGGCGGCTCCGGCACCTGCGGCGGCTCCGGCACCCGCGGCAGCTCCGGCACCTGCGGCAGCTCCCGCAGCAAGCGCACCCGCAGCACCGGCCTCGGCTCCCGCCGCAGAGCAGGGCTCTGCAAGCTACGTCACCCCGATCGTTCGCAAGCTGGCCGCTGAGCGCGGTGTCGACCTTTCGAGCGTTCGTGGAACCGGCGTTGGTGGCCGCATTCGCAAGGAAGACGTGCTCGCCGCAGCGAAGCCCGCGGCTGCAGAGGTCGCAGCGCCTGCGGCTGCTGCGAAGGCAAGCGCACCGGCCGAGGTCTCGCCGCTGCGTGGCACCTCTCAGCCGATGAGCCGCCTGCGCAAGGTNNCAGCTCACCACGGTCGTCGAGGTCGATGTCACTCGCGTCGCGAAGCTCCGCGAAGCGAAGAAGGCCGAGTTCCTCGAGAAGACCGGCACGAAGCTCTCCTTCATGCCGTTCTTTGCCGCAGCCGCGGCCGAGGCGCTGCGCAGCTACCCGATCATCAACGCAACCGTTGATGGCGACTCGATCAGCTACCCCGCGACTGAGAACATCAGCATCGCGGTCGACACTGAGCGCGGCTTGCTCACCCCCGTGGTGCGCGACGCAGGCGACAAGACGCTCGCGCAGCTGTCGCAAGATATCGCCGATCTCGCTGCTCGCACCCGCGACAACAAGCTCACTCCCGACGAGCTTGCCGGTGGCACCTTCACGCTGACGAACACTGGCTCGCGCGGAGCACTGTTCGACACCCCGCTCGTCTTCCTGCCGCAGGTCGCCATTCTCGGCACTGGCGCGGTTGTGAAGAAGCCCGGCGTGGTGAGCGGCCCCGAGGGTGACGCGATCGCGATTCGCTCGATGGTCTACCTGGCGCTCTCGTACGATCACCGCATCGTAGATGGCGCAGACGCTGCGCGCTTCTTGAGCCAGGTCAAGGCACGCCTCGAAGAGGCCGACTTCGAGGGTTCGCTCGGTATCTGATTCAGCGCAGTCTGATCACGTAAGAGATCGGCAGGCGGTTCGAGTGTGAGCCGCCTGCCGATTTCGTGTCTCAGCACTTCATTCGGTGTCAGGTTGCCCCAGCCGCCGAGCAACAACTGGTCGATCGCTTCCTGCACGATATCGATGAGAAACGACGCAGCGTCTTCGCCGCCCCACGCCTCCAGCAGTCGCTGCAGAGTCGGCAGCGGGACCCCGAATGCTCTGCAACCGCTGTCATGACCTCGTCGCGCGTGCCTGCGAGCCGAGATTCGGTGCCGAATCCGCTCGTGTGGGCGCGGGGCTCTTCGGCGCACGCGCACCACGGTAGCGCTGGCCCCGACCGCCCCACTCTCTGCGATCAGGTCGCGAGGGCGAAGGTCACCGATACAGTAGCCACGTTGCAGTGTCACAGCTGAGTGCGTGCAGAGCGCGAGCATCAGACGCGCACACTGCACCGCGTTGAATGGGTGAGAGATCTCAGTCATCTCTCAAGTTTGCGGGTCCCAAGTGGCTTGATCCGGGTTACTCACAAAACTGACATTTCTCGCCGCAGAACCCCGCCTGTGAGCGACAACCCAGGCGGAACAAGCAGGGTAGGCTAGAACCTATGGCAAAAGACAAGAAGCCGGGCGCTCCGAAGCCGCCCGGTCGCATCAAGCAAATGGTGCAGATCTACCAGAACACCAAGCAGTACGATCGCAATCTCACGCTGATTCTCGTGCTCTGCTTCGTGGCCCCGATCGCACTCTCGGTTGTGGCGGCGCTCGTGTTCAACAACAGCATCTTCGGGTGGATTCTGTGGCCGATCACCGGCGTTCTCGTCGGCATCCTTGTGGTGATGATCGTGCTCGGCCGCCGCGCCGAGAGCGTCGCGTACTCCCAGCTCGAGGGCCGCGCTGGCGCGGTCGGCGCTGTGATTAACGGCGCGCTGCGCCGCTCCTGGCGCGGCAGCGAGGTACCCGTTGCCATGACGAAGCAGCAAGACGCGCTTTACAGAGTGGTCGGTCGCGGCGGCGTGGTGCTCATCGCTGAGGGCAACCTTTCGCGCACCAAGCAGCTCACCGCTCGCGAGACCACGAAGCTGAAGCAGGCGCTTCGCGGCGTAAAGATCACTACCCTCTACGTTGGCGCAGACGAAGGCGGCATTCCACTGAACAAGCTCGCCCGCACGCTGAACAAGCTGAAGCCCGTGCTCAGCAGGCGCGAGATCGGCGATGTCTACAACCGTCTGATGTCACTCAAGTCAGACCCGATCGGCATTCCGAAGGGCATGGATCCGTTCAAGGCCCGACCGCAGCGCGGTCGTTAGCAATATAAGAAGAGGGAGAGCAACTGCTCTCCCTCTTCTTATTACGCCCGAACGAGCACCGTGCCGGGCAGCTGGTGATCTGCGGTGCCCCTCGTTGTTGTCGAGAAAGGAAATTTCACTGTCTACACGCTCAACAGGCATGAATGTTCCTTTCTCGGGGCGTTACCTTGCCGCCCGCAGCAGGCCTCGAGGTAAGCGAGGAGATTTCGTGACAAGTCAGACGAGCAAAGTCGCAGGTTCAACCCGTGCCGCAGATTCGACTGCGATGAGTTCAGTCGTACTGTCGCTACGATGCCTCAGGTCAGAGGTGATCTAAGAACTCATCGCTGTGGCGGCGATATCCAATGACATATCGGGCATAGAGAACTTTGCCTTCGTGTAGAGGTGCGACCCTCTCAGTGTAGGCGTGCCATTACCCCGCAGATTTCTTTGAGATCATGCTCTGACGAGCACCGTGCCGGTGATCTTGTCGTGAAAGCCTCGCTGATCGCTGTCCCACACCAGCACCGGAATCACGAGCAGGATCAGCAGCGTGCGCACTGCGGGGCGCCACCATCCGACCCATCCGCCGGTGATCGGCACGACACGCATGCCCATGAGGCGATGCCCGATCGAGCCACCGAGGGTCGGAATGAACACGACCTGCATCAGCGCGAAAATGCCGAGGGTCGCAAAGGCCTGCGCCGATCCCTCGCCAGGAACCAACAGGCTCAGCAACGATGCGATCGCCCAATCGATAGCGATCGCGGCAAACCGACGGCCGATTCGCCCCACCGAGCGTGCCCCGCTTTCGGGAAGCCCGAGGCGCTCCCCCGGCCATTTGCTCGGCTCAAGATCACCGAAACGTTGCGGTTGCTGAGGTGAAGGCATGCTCTCTATCCTACGAAGCTCGCGGCGCGACTTGCTGAGCGAACGCCCATCGAACCAGAGCACACACTCGCAAAAAGTAACATGCCCGAAACAAAACTCTCATGCTACTGAAACGCTCGTGCCGTAGCCTGAGTAGTGCAAAGCGGTGAATCCGCGATCGTATGACGAGGAGCAGCATGTTCACGACACCCCAAGAAGTGATCGATTTCATCAAGGAGACCGACGTCAAGTTTCTTGACATCCGGTTCACCGATCTGCCAGGCGTGCAGCAGCACTTCAACATTCCTGCTGCCACGGTAGATCTCGACTTCTTCGAGGTCGGGCAGATGTTCGACGCTTCGTCGATTCGCGGTTTCGCTAGCATCGCAGAGAGCGACATGCAGCTGATCCCCGATGTGACCACCGCCTACATCGATCAGTTCCGCGCTGAGCGCACCCTCGTGCTCGTGTTCGATATCTTCAACCCGCGCACCGGCGAGATCTACGCTCGCGACCCGCGCCAGGTTGCTAAGAAGGCCGAGCGCTACCTCTCGTCGACCGGCATCGCAGACACCGCATTCTTCGCGCCCGAGGCCGAGTTCTACATTCTCGATTCGGTTCGCTACGAGACCACGCCCCAGCGCACCTTCTACGAAATCGACTCAGAAGAGGCGCACTGGAACTCGGGTCGCAAGATCGAAGGCGGCAACCTCGGCAACACGACTCCGCTCAAGGGCGGTTACTTTCCGGTTTCGCCGGTCGACAAGCAGGCTGACCTGCGCGACGACATCTCGCTTCGTTTGATCGAGGCAGGTCTGCACCTCGAGCGCTCGCACCACGAGGTTGGCGCACCCGGCCAGGCAGAGATCAACTACCGCTTCGACACCATGGTGTCTGCGGCCGACGACGTGCTGAAGTTCAAGTACATCGTGAAGAACACGGCTGAGCTCTGGGGCAAGACCGCAACCTTCATGCCGAAGCCTGTGTTCGGTGACAACGGCTCGGGCATGCACACGCACATGTCTCTCTGGAAAGAGGGATCGCCGCTGTTCTACGACGAGAACGGCTATGCGGGCCTCAGCGACATTGCGCGCTGGTACATCGGTGGCATTCTGAAGCACGCCCCCGCGCTGCTCGCGTTCACGAACCCCACCATCAACAGCTACCGTCGCCTGGTGAAGGGCTACGAGGCTCCCGTGAACCTCGCCTACTCGGCTGGCAACCGCTCGGCCGCGATCCGCATCCCGCTCACCGGTTCGAACCCGAAGGCGAAGCGCATCGAGTTCCGCGCCCCCGATGCTTCGAGCAACCCGTACCTGGCGTTTGCCGCGCAGCTGATGGCTGGCCTCGACGGTGTGCGCAATCGCATCGAGCCGATGGCACCGATCGACAAGGATCTCTACGAGCTGCCCCCCGAGGAGGCGAAGAACATTCCACAGGTTCCCGGCTCGCTCGAAGAGGCACTGCTCGCGCTCGAGGCTGACCACCAGTTCCTGCTCGAGGGTGGCGTCTTCACAGAGGATCTCATCGAGACCTGGATCAAGCTGAAGCGCGAGACCGAGATCGCCCCGATGGCGCTGCGTCCGCACCCGTACGAGTTCGAGCTGTACTACGGCGTGTAGCAAGCACACCGGGTCTGTTGATGCTTGGAAGCAGGCGTCAACTTTGAGCAGATATACGTAAGAACGCCCCTGGGAGCGACACATGGTGTCCTCCCAGGGGCGACTGCTTTGCCCGCGAGCGACAGACTAGATGTTGCTCGCGGACGCGGGCTCTTAGCCGGTGATCGACCGCTGCGCCGGGGTGCTCGACGTTGTTTCGATCTTCACCTTGCGTGGTCTTGCCTTCTCACTCAAAGGAATGATCACGCTGAGCACGCCGTTGTCGTAAGACGCAGAAATTCGCGAGGTATCGACGCCTTCACCGACGCTGAACTGGCGAAGATATGACCCATGCGGGCGCTCCTGCGAGATCCACTTCACGCCGTCTGCGTCACCTGCAGTTCGTTGTGCTCGAATTGTAAGAAGCTGACCGTCGATATCGACGTCTACCGAGCCCGGGTCGATTCCAGGCAGGTCCGCATTCAGCACATAGCCGTCATGATCCCTGTATAGGTCGACCGGCATCGCTTTTGGTGCGGTGCGTGCATTGAGCGCGCTCGCAAGGCGGTCGAACTCACTGAAAGGGTCAAAAGACATAGACATAATGAATCAATCTCCTTCCATTTGCGAAACTTGAGTCATGTTCGCTCAAGTAATTCGAGATTAGCACTCCACTCCTGAGAGTGCCAGCAAGGGATCCTTAAAATTCCCGCAAAACGAATCCGAGGCTTTGGCAAAAACTGAGCTCCCCTTCAACACCGACTCGGGCCGAAGTCTGAGCAACCCTCGTCGTTCAGATCAGTCGTTCCGGCCGATACCGAGGAAGCGGGACGGTTGCCTCGAGTGACGGGGCGAGGCCGCCCTCGCCCTCGGCGTTGAGCTCGATTGCGGGCTCCACGCCGTGCTCCCAGGGCCACTGCGGCGATGACGCAGCCCAGGATTCGGCCGATCCTTGCAAAGGGTCTTCGTTATGCATCATTGCCATCTCTTTTCTCGTGAGGAACTTCAGTATCGCTACCTTCTCGCACGATTCACCAGGGCTTGCCCCGGTCAGAGACTGGCGCTATATTGCGACGATTACTCGCTACTTCTTGAACGCGATAGTAAAGCGGTGCTCGCTGCCATCACTCAACGTCAGCACGAACTCTCCGCTCTGCTTCGCCCAGGTCTTCTCGGTCTTCCAGACGTAGGTGTAGCGGTCGGTGGCCGCATCGTACTGCAGCCCGCTCTTACCCGCGAATACGGCATCGACCACCTCGCCAACCGGGTTGGTGTCGGTTCCAGTGCGCACGAACTTTGCCGAGGCGATCACGTCGAGACCCTGCGTTCCTCCCAAGGAGAAGATAACCGGGATCGCCTGCCCAGCCTTCGCCACGTTCAGAGAGTCATTGCTCACCGGATCGAAGAATCCTGCAAACGAGAAGCCGGTGCTCTCGGGGTAACCGAGCGCGAACGGAGAGAAGTTCGTGGTTTCGCCGCACACCCGCGCGGGATCGGTCGACACCGTGATGTCTTGCCATTCGAGCAGCGAGGTGTCGAAGTGGAAGAGGTGGGGTGTGGGAACCGGAAGATCTGGCGAAGAGAAGCACACGGTTGCGGTGCCATCGAAGGCATCCGACGCGGTCAAGTGATAGTAGAGCGGCGGGTCGCTCGCGAGGGTGAATCCGAATGGATCGGGGCCGGTCGGTGTCGTGGTCACCGCAACCTCCGAAGGCCCAGCGCCNNAGTAGCGTTCCGAGCTCACGCCGGCGACCAGTTGGTACGGAACAGTCGAACCGCTGGATCGCATGGCCTCGGGCAGCACGATGAATGCGCGCAACGACCCATCATTCGAGACCGTTGCCGAACCGAGCGAGATCGCACCAACCGGCAGGGCGCCGCCGAGTATCTGAAAGTACGCGTAGTTGCTCTCTTTCATGGCCCAGAGCTCGAGCGTCTCACCGGGGGTAAGGCCAGAAGCCGAGACGGAGGTGGCGACTCCCGCGAACAACTCGGTTGCGCTGCCGCCGCTCGAAAGGGTCAACCTGCTGCCCATCGCGGCAGAGAGATTTTCCAGGTCAGCACTGCCCAGGTTCGCCCCGACAAATCGACCCGGCGTGGTGATGCTCGAGAGCAGGGTCGCCGTCGGTGGAGTCACCGCGTCGAATGGCCCGTCAAGCTCATAGAGCGCAACCGTATGCCCTGACCACGAGGGAACCCCGCGAAACCACTGGTTCGCAGAGAAATCGTCACCGGGCGCAAGCGCGGTCGCAAACACTCCGTCGATGCTGGCATCGTCTACGATGCTCGCAAACGCGCCCCAGTCGCTAGCCCGCCACAGTTGGTTGATGACTCCCGGCGTCTCCAAATCGGTGCCAATGCCGATATAGATGGTGTGATCTGAACCGTTCAGCACATTCGGTCGGTAAGTCGGTGCAGCCGAAAGAAACTCAGATCCATCGAACACCGAATAGATCGATGCCGCCTCCTCCCAAGTCGCCGTTACCCCGGCGTCGGTCGTGACGCTCGACACCGGCTGCCAATCGGGCGGTGGCGGATCTGCTGCGCTCGCGGGAGTCAGCGCGCCCCCGAGAATCAACGATGCCGCGGCTGCCGCAATGGCAGCCCGGCGAAGGCTCGAGCGAAGGGACTCGCGTGTGCGCATGACGGTACCTCGACTTCGTTGTCTGTGGTCGTGTTGGCCGCATTGCGCACAGCATACGGTGACACCGAGTTGGCGGCGTCAGCAAGAAGTACGTATTCGCGACCCACAGAACCAGCACCCGGGTGCCGAGAAACTCAGCCCAGAAAACCTGGCTCGTCGCTATACCCGAAGAATTCGCGCTCGAACACGGCGCGCGCCCTGCGGCTCGCGCCAAGCCACTGCTCTTCGAGCTCTGTCGTGTGCCCCTCAGGCATGCCGAGCACGCCAGCGATGCCCTCGAGTTCGGTGCGATCGACCGACAGGGTATCACTCGCGCGGCCGCTCCAGAGCTTGACTGCCGAGCGAATGCTGCTCGCAAGCAGCCACGCCTCTCTCAGCTTCGCGCGATCCTCGTCGCTCAGCAACCCTGCGGCGACCGCGGCATCAAGCGCGCCAAGCGTCGACTCGGTTCGCAGTTCAGGGATCTCTGCGCCGTGCTGCAGCTGCAGCAGTTGCACGAGCCATTCCACATCGCTGATGCCGCCCGGCCCGAGCTTCAGGTGCCGTTTCGGCTCGGCGCCACGAGGCAGGCGTTCGGCCTCGACTCGTGCTTTAATGCGGCGCACCTCACGCACTTCGTTCTCTGAAAATTGCGGCGGGTACCGAATGCTGTCGGCAAGCTCGGCGAAGTCACGCCCGAGCACCGCATCGCCAGCCACTGGCCGCGCACGAATCAGAGCCTGCGCCTCCCAAGTCACCGACCAGCGTTCGTAGTACGCGCGGTATGCATCGAGGCTGCGCACGATCGGCCCGTTTTTACCCTCGGGTCGCAGATCGAAGTCGAGATCTACCGAGAAGCGAGGATCGCCAACCAGCCGGCGCAACTCTGAGATGAGGCGCTCCGCCTGCTTGCGGGCTTCGCCAAGCTGCTGCTCGTCGGCGCCCGCCGACGGCCGGTAGACAGCGAGCAGATCGATATCGCTTGAGAAGCCCATTTCGCGGCCGCCGTAGCGCCCCATTGCAATCAGCGAGAGCTCGAGCGGCTGCTCGGCGTCGCGTCGCAGGGCGAGCAAGAGCCCGTCGAGAAGTGCGGTGTGCGCGGCGTCAAGCCCGGCCGCGACCTCGGCGTCATCGATCACGAACACGAGCCTGCCGAGCGCGAGACGCAGAATCTCTCGGCGGTGCACCGCACGCAGAGCCTCGGCCGCCGACTCGACGGTGTTGCGCCGAGACGCGAGCGAGCGCATCTCTTCGAGCAGTGCCTCGAGTTGCATGGGTCGCAGCGCGTCGTCGCGCTCGAGCCAGGCCACGGCAGACGGAATGGACTCGAGCAGCTCGGCCGCGAACCTCGACCCCGAGAGCACTCTGGTGAGCCGTTCAGCGGCTTCTGTACCGTCTCGCAAGAGTCTCAGGTACCAGGGGTTGCCGGCGTTCGCCTCGCTGACGCGTCGAAAGGCGAGCAGCCCGTAGTCGGGGTCGCGCCCGTCGGCGAGCCACTGCAGCAGCACCGGCAACAGGTTTCGTTGAATGCGGGCGGTGCGCGAACTGCCGCGGGTGAGTGCGGTGAGGTGGCGCATCGCCCCCTCGGGGTCACGAAAGCCGATGCTGTGCAGCCTGGCCATCGCCTCGTCGCTGCCGAGCGCGAAGCCCTCGCCCGGAAGCGCGGCGACCGCGTCGAGTAGTGGCGCATAGAAGATCTTGAGGTGCAGCTCGCGCACCTCGCCCCGCACTCCGCGCCACAGCTGCGCGAGCGCGTCACCGCTGGTAGCAAGGCGCGAGGATCTGGCCAGCACTCGAAGCCCGTCGTCGTCTCGGGGCATCAGCGCCGTGCGACGCAGTTCACGCAGCTGCAGGCGGTGTTCTAGAAGCCGCAAAGTGCGGTAGTCGTGCGCGAGCCGCTCGCCGTCTTCACGCGCGACGTAGCCGCCGTTTACCAGCGCGCGAAGCGACGGCAGAGTGCCCGCGAGCCTGAGCTTCTCGTCATATTGACCGTGCACCAGCTGCAGCAACTGCACGCTGAACTCGATGTCTCGCAGCCCGCCCGGCCCGAGCTTCAGCTGCACGTCGAGCTCGTCAGGGTTGATGTGCTCGGTGACCCGCTCGCGCATGCGCTGCACCGAGCCGACGAAGTCTTCTCGGCCCCCAGAAGCCCACACCATTTCTCGGGTCTGTGCAACGAACTCTGCGCCGAGCCCCAGGTCGCCCGCAGCTGCACGCGCTTTGAGCAGGGCCTGAAACTCCCACGCCTTTGCCCAGCGCTCGTAGTAGGCAAGCATGGAGCCGAGGGTTCGCACGAGCGGCCCCTGGCGCCCCTCTGGTCGCAGGTTCGGGTCGACCTGCCAGAGTGGCGGTTCGCTCGCCGGGTCATGGATCGCGCGCATTGTCTCGGTGGCGAGTTGCGTAGCGATCCGCATTGCGATGTCTGAGTTGAGGTCTGCGTGAGCGGCCGCGACAAACATGACGTCGACGTCGCTCACCACGTTGAGCTCCTCGGCGCCACACTTGCCCATCGCCACGATCGCGAGTGTCACAGCATCGAGCCGTTCAGGCACGACGGGGGCCCCGTTCGAAAGCCCGCTCGCAAGCGTGGTGCGCGCGACAGCGAGCCCAGCCTCGAGCGCCGCGTCTGCGAGGTGCGAGAGCGAGGCAGCCACCTCTTCGAACACTTCGAGGGCGTCACCACGCAGTCCCGCGACGAGGTCGTACAGCACGAGTTCGGCGAGAAGTTCACGGTAGCGGGAGCGAAGCTCGACCCAGCCAGCTTCGGCCTGGGCGGTGGCCGCGGGCAACACAGATTCGGGATCGGCGCCAACCGCCAGCAGCATCTCAGCGCGGGCCGCGTCTCGATCGATCACGCGCCCGGTTCCCGCGAGCAGTGCGCGCAGACGGCCGGGGCGACGCGCGAAGAACGAGCCCAGCGCGGTCGATGCGCCGAACAGCAGACAGAGACGCCGCCAACCGTCGGTGTCGAGCCCCGCGAGCAGACCCGGATGCCGCTCGACGAGCTCGGTTACCCGAGCGAGCGCGGCATCGGGGTCGCCAGCAAGCGCGAAGGCTTCGAGCAGCGTCGCAGCATCCGTCTCTGCGAGCTCGCCAAGCGCGAGCAGCGAAGCCCGCGCTTCAGAGAGCGAGAGAAAGCCCGCCCGCGCGAAACCGCCGAGCGTCAACTGCCCCTGGGCGCGACTCATGGCTGCGCGGGCCCGCTTAGATAGTGCCGAGCATGGTGCTCAACTCGAACGGCGTCACCTGCTGCCGGTAGGCGTCAACCTCTTGCCGCTTCTCGCGAATGAGGTATGAGAACACCTGCTCCCCCAGTGTTTCTGCGACGAGTTCGCTGCGCTCCATCACCGCGAGCGCGTGTTCGAGGCTCATCGGCAGCGGGTCGAAGCCCATCGCGCGGCGCTCAGCCGAACTGAGCGTCCACATCGAGTGCTCCGCCTCGGCCGGCAGCTCGTACTCTTCTTCGATACCTTTGAGGCCCGCGGCGAGCAGCACCGAGAACGCGAGGTACGGGTTCGCGGCACTGTCCATCGCGCGGTACTCGACGCGCGCGCTGCTGCCCTTGCCCGGCTTGTAGAGCGGCACCCGCACGAGGGCGCTGCGGTTGAGGTGCCCCCAGCTCACGTATGAGGGAGCCTCGTCGCCTCCCCAGAGGCGCTTGTACGAGTTCACGAACTGGTTGGTGACCGCGGTGAATTCTGGCGCGTGGCGCAACAGGCCGGCAACGAAGCGGCGACCGGTCTGTGAGAGCTGGTACTTCGCACCCGGATCGTAGAACGCGTTGCGATCGCCCTCGAAGAGCGAAAGATGCACGTGCATGCCACTGCCCGGCTGCCCGACGATCGGCTTCGGCATGAACGTCGCGTGCACGCCCTCGCTGATCGCAACCTCCTTCACGACGGTGCGGAACGTCATGATGTTGTCTGCCATGGTGAGCGCGTCTGCGTAGCGCAGGTCGATCTCGTTCTGGCCAGGGCCGCCCTCGTGATGGCTGAACTCGACCGAGATGCCCAGCTCTTCGAGCATATTGACGCTCTCGCGCCGGAAGTCGTGGGCAGTGCCGCCAGGTACGTTGTCGAAGTAGCCGGCGCGGTCGACGGGCACCGGCTGCCCGTCATTGCCGAGCTCCTGCGACTTCAGCAGATAGAACTCGATCTCGGGGTGCACGTAGAAGCTGAACCCTTGCTCGGCGGCACGGGCGAGCGAGCGCTTCAGCACGTGGCGGGGGTCGGCTGCGGCTGCCTCACCGTTGGGGGTCGACAGGTCGCAGAACATGCGCGCGGTCGGGTCGGTGCTGCTGCGCCAGGGCAGCAGCTGAAAGGTCGACGGGTCGGGCATCGCGAGCAGGTCGCTCTCGAACGCGCGCGTCATTCCCTCGATCGCGCTGCCGTCGAAACCAACGCCTTCGCTGAACGCGCCCTCTACCTCAGCGGGCGAAAGCGCAACCGATTTGAGCGTGCCTGCCACGTCGGTAAACCAGAGGCGCACGAACTTGACGCCGCGCTCTTCGATCGTGCGAAGAACAAAATCACGTTGCTTACTCACATCGGCCTCCTCAGGCTGCACTGCTGCTTCCAGACTATCGGCAGCATGCCGATGCGGCGTTCAGTCGTCGCGTTCGTCTTCCTCGCGAATCTTGCGTGCGCGCTCGGCGACGATCTCGGGCGCGCGCTCAGCTTCTGCGCGAGTCGCGAACGGTCCGAGCCTGTCAATCGACAGCGACTGCGGGCCCTCTTCGACCTCGCCGCTGCGCGTGTTGTACCAATAGGTCTCGGCGGGATCCTCGATGCCCCAATCTCGCTTACTCATTGCGCAGCCTTTCACTCGGTACTCGCTTCTAGAATTAGCGTATGCCTTTCGACGCAAATCAGCACCTGGTCCCCGGCAACATCGCCCCTCGGCTCGAGGTGCCAGCGCACATTGCGAGACCCCCGTATGTTGGTCTCGACGCTCCCCCTGCCTACACCGGCGACAACACCTACACCGAGGCCGAGGTCGACAAGATCAGGGCAGCTGGGCGCATCGCTTCACGAGCCATCGACGCGGCGGCTGCGGCAATTCGGCCGGGAGTCACGACCGATGAGCTGGATCGCATCGCCCACGAGTACGTGATCTCGCAGGGCGCTTACCCCTCGACGCTCGGTTACCGGGGATTCCCAAAGTCAAGCTGCACCTCGGTGAATGAGGTCATCTGCCACGGCATTCCCGACGACACCGTGCTGCGCGAGGGCGATCTCGTCAACATCGACGTGACCGCGTATAAAGACGGTTTTCACGGCGATCTCAACCGCACCTTCCGTGTCGGTGAGGTCTCGGAGCGCGCCGATCAGCTCATCGAGCGCACCGAGCAAGCGCTCATGCGCGGCATCAAGGCGGTTGCGCCGGGCCGCGAGGTCAACGTGATCGGCCGTGTCATCGAGACCTACGCAAAGCGCTTCGGCTACGGCGTGGTGCGCGACTTCACGGGGCACGGCGTGGGCGCGGCGTTTCACACCGGGCTGATCATTCCGCACTACGACTCGGCGCCGCTCTACAACGACGTCATCAAGCCGGGCATGGTCTTCACGATCGAGCCGATGCTCACGCTCGGCACCTACGAGTGGGAGATGTGGCCCGACGGCTGGACGGTCACGACCCGCGACAAGTCGCTGACCGCCCAGTTCGAACACACCATTGTCGTGCGCGAGAGCGGAGTCGAGATTCTGACGCTTTCAGACTAAACGCCGCCCTCGGCGCACCACGAACGGTTTAGTACGCGACGGTGAACCGCTTGCGTCGGTGCGCCGGCGCCTCGATCTCGTCGACAATCGCCACGCCGAAGTCAGCGCCGCCGATATCGGAGTTGCCGTCGGCGTCGGTCAGCAGCACATCGCCGCCGAGGCGGTATTCGCCGCGGAACTCGCCCGGGTTGTACGAGCCGAAGCCGCCAGCTGGGCTCACGAAGAACCAATCGAGCGACTCCGAAGAGGATCGCAGATCCTCGAGCACGCCAGCCATCTCAAGGGCCTCTTCACGGTAGTCCTCGGGAAACCCGGACTCAACCACGAGCGGGCCGCCCTCGGAGACCTGCAGCGAACCCGCGCCTCCGATCACGCCGAGCCTCACACCAGCCTCGTCGGCACGGCGCGCGAGTTCCTTGATCGCGGGTCGAGCCTGGCCGAGCATGTCGCCGCGCGGCGAAATGGCAACCACCACGACGTCGCTGCCGTCGATCGCCCGGGCCTGATCCTCGGGCGAGAGGATCGATCCTCGCTCATAACTCACGCCAGCAGCCTGCATCGCGACCTCGCTGCGGGTCATGCCACGCACCTCGAAGTTTCGCTGCACCGCTGCCTCTGCGATGTGCGAACCCGCGTAGCCGCCTGCTCCGATTACGGTGACCTTTGTCATTATCGACTCCTTCTCATGTGCGTCAGTCACTTCGTGCAACCCGAGCGCTCGCGCGGCTATTCCCGCGACTTCGCTAGAATGATCGTGAAACGGGCCAGCGGGCGGTCGCGTCGCGATGCTTCGGCATTCGCGCCGAGGAACGTCCGGGCTGCACAGAGCAGAGCGGTGGGTAACGCCCACCCGGGGCAACCCGCGAGAAAGTGCAACAGAGAGTAGACCGCCGCGCTCGGTTCACCGAGCACGGTAAGGGTGAAAGGGTGGTGTAAGAGACCACCGGCGCTCGTGGTGACACGGGCGGCCAGGTAAACCTCGTTCGCAGCAAGGCCAGACAGAAGACGTTGACGCTGCTCGCCGAGTCTTCGGGTAGGCCGCTAGAGCCTGTCGGCAACGGCAGGCCGAGAGAGATGACCGCACAGACTGGTTCGCCAGTTGGACAGAACCCGGCGTATAGCTGGCCCGTTTCCTACCCGCTTACATCCGCACATTTCCGCGGAAGTAGGTGGGTTTTTGTCGTTTCTGCGGGGCCACATATAGGTTCACGATCCGTGTGAGCCGGGGTGCTTTTCGTGTCCAACCTACTGACGCGATATGGCTGTTGAGAACTATGAGCTAATCTTCACTCGACCCTGCCCAAGATCTTTTCTCGCCTCAGATACAAACCTGCCTTTGGCAACCTCTGCCGAAAAAAGTGCCTCGTTCAGCTCCTTAAACCCAAAAACCGGGCCCTCGATTTCCGCCGATGCGAGTTTGGTGAAATACGTATCGATTACGTCCGCATAGTTGATCAGTTCCCGAACCGCGGCACCGCTCCCGAACACCGCAAGTCTCAGCGTAGCTCGATCAAGCTGATCTCGTTCGTCATGGAAACGTTCAATAGCTCCGACAAGCAAAGACATTTCCTCTTCGAAATTGCCTCCCGGCCCGAGTTCTCCGGATTCGGCCATTCGCTCAGCTTCAGAGGCTCGACCCATACCCGCTTTGAACGAGCGCAGCTCATTTGTCACTCGATGCACTATGTCGAGGGTCTCCAAGTACTCTGAGCGTTTGCGCAGGAGCAGTTCCTGCTTTCTTGCAGACCTAATAGAAGTGAACGAGACGAACCAAGTGGTGAGGCCACCGACTAGTGCACCAGACAACGTTGCAAGCGCGGATATCAAGGGCGAACTCCACCAGATTGGAGCATCTTGGGAGTTTTGGGCTACTTGGAGTAGCAAAAACAGGGGCTCCAACACGTGCTTGTCCTTGCTGATCGTTCAATCTAAGTAGGGGCACAATACGACAGTAATCGGCGAACTACTCAACCCTGATCATTCCAGATGATCGTTTCGATGCAAACCTCATCGCAATTCGAGCGCTCCAACCACCATTCCGACTGGCACAGCCAGCCTACCTAGTAGCAAGGAGAGCACTCGTCGGTGATCCAGTCGAAGTCATACATACTTCCAGGATCGATCAGGTGAAGGCTCGCACGAGCCGATCAGATCGCTCTTGGTTCCTTACCGCTCATCATTGGTCGTATTTTGTTTGTCTTGCCACGCCTTCAGCATTGCCGCGTTCTTCTCAGCATCACGAAGGTATTTTTCACTCTTGAAACCCGGGTCGTATGTCTCAACGGGTCGAACTTTGTCTGCAGCTCGAGCAAGGTTAAAGTCCGACGCGGCGAGCCGAATAGCTGAGTCCACGACGAAAATATAGCTCGCCTCATAGTGTTCACCCGTTGGGTTCTCAAATCGCACGTGGGCGTGCGGCCCCCTCTCGTCACTCGCCAATCGCGTGTGCGTGGGGGCGACAGCATCAAAGTAGGCATACCGGCTCAGGTCAATGCCCATCGCGGAAAGTTTGACCCGCTTGTCCAGTGCCTCCACCCAGCCTTGAAACTCTCTGAAGGGGCGCTCCCACCCCCAGTCCCCGCCGCTAACGTGAGTAGACGATCGGGGGCTTACGTCAAAAATCGAGCGCCATCCGTCTAGGCTTTTCCTGTTCGCGTAGTCGTCTACAGCGAGATCAAACGCGGACCTCAGATAGCTCAAGGCGTTGATGATGTCATTCTTCTGGGCGAACTCATCTGCCTTCTCAATAAACTTGCGTACATCCTCATGCTTCACGAATGCGAGCATCGAGATATCGTCTAGTTCAGTTCCGAAGGCAACCCGCACTAGCTCATGCACGAGCGTTACGGCCACATCGTAGTGTCTACGCAGCGTCTCGTCTCGCAGCTGGTTGCCGTGATGTTTGAAACCCACACGCGCGTTATTCAAAGCAATTGCTGATGAACGCATACCTGCTAGTTCGGGAGGAGACCCGAGCTTGAGCGTCACGGCATCGAGTAGCTTGTCAAAATCACTTCTTGCCTTCACATCTGCGCGGACATGCTCGGCGACTGCACCCAGAGCAGATTCGACAACGTCCTGCATGGAGTTAATCGCGAGTACATTTATCGGCGGTGGCTGCCTGACCTGCTCAGCAGAAACAAGGAGCTGGTAGCGGATAAGGCTGAGGCGTTCAATTTCGGCTTCTGTGATCTCAGCCAAGAACTCCTCCCTTGTAGAGGATCTTCCTACCAGCTTTGAGTGCATACAGTAAGTCGAGCTGAACTGTTAGCCCAAGCTTCACGGTGTGGGCCCACGTATATTCAATGCTCATGCCTCAATTATGAGGCTTAGTCCATTTCCATGATCAGAAGGGAGTCTGTTGCAATGTCGCAGCGGATTCCCCGGAGGGTATGCCTCGCTCCTGACAAAGGACAGATTCAGACACGATAGCAATGCACGCGCCTGATATCTGGTGATACATGCAATGGCCACCAACCCACGCGTTTGCCTGTTCAGGCAGGGTTTGTGGGTCGATATCACTCGATCAATACCGAGCAAAATAACACGGTGAACCCGGCGTATAGCTGGCCGTTTCCTTTGCACGACTGTGCTCGGTCGCCCTACGCAACAATGCCTCCCGCTAGACCTCTCTGACGGAGCCTCGTAGTGTTGAGGCATCGTCAGCAAAGGAGCACCATGAGAAGCACGGCCGTGTTGTCACTCTGCCTCGCGGTGCTGGTGCTTTCGGGCTGCGCCTCTGAACCGTCCAACGGCGCCGGCTCCTCTCCGCAGAACCACACGCCGCCTACTGCGTCCGAGGCCCCCGCGTCTTCCGCTCAAGAAACATTGCCCACAGCAACCGGCACTTTCGTATCTCTCGATGGGCAAACAACCGGCGGGGTCGAAGTAACTCTTGAGCCATTCACCGAGCCTGATGGATCCGAGACGCAAATAGCGACCATACGCCTTACTGAGCTGCACACACCCTATGACCGGCTCGGTGTTGGCGGATCAACATCGCCCAGAGGAGACGATCGTTGCTTCGATGACGGCCTGCGGAGCGGCGGCGGCGACATACATCCCGGCACAGAAAACCTGACAACCAATATGCCCGCCGAAACTCTCGGACATTCTCTCTACGAAGTCGTATTGATTGTCAACGGCGAGCACTCAAGCTCAGGTTGGAGCGAGTGCATGAACAGCGTGATTGCCCGCGCCCCACTGACGTGGTCGGAGTAGAGCTGCTTGCCCCCTACTCCTCGTCGCCGACGCGCACGAGAATCGCACCGCTCTGCGGGCAGTGCACGAGCTCGTCGGGAGCCATCGCGAGAATGTCGCTGAGCTCTGCCGGAGCGAGCTCCATGTTGCTCGCCTCAGAAACCTTGCCGCGCAGCCTGGCGGCGCCGATACCGATGCGCGCGCGCAGCGATTCGTAGTGCTCGAGCAAATCTCGCTGCAGCTCGGCGGCAAGACCCGCACGATCTCGGGTCGTCGCGGCAAGCTCGGCGTCGATCTTGGCCTCGGCCTCGCCCATCGCGTCGATGATCGTCTGGCGGCGGCCGTCAACCCCGGCGAGCGCCTCTGACGCCGCGTTGTACACGGCCAGCGTCTGCTCGTTCGCCTCCATGAGCTCGAGCTCACGCTCTTCGAGTTCGTTCTGCCTGCGCCCGAGAGTCTCGAGCTCCGCCTGCAGCGCCTGCGCCTCCTTAGGCGAACTGCTCGCAGCACTCAGCTCGTTGTCGCGCTTGATGCGCTGGCGCACCAGTTCGATGTCGCTTTCGAGGCGCTCGATATCTGCGTTCTGCGTGTCGAGCTCGCGCTGCAGCGCCATGAATGCGTCTTTCGCAGCAGAGCGCTCGCCCTGCATTGCAGCGAGTTCGGCGCGCTGAGGCAACGCCGCGCGCTGCTTCTTCAGTCGCGCGAGCGAGTTGTCGAGTGCTTGCAGGTCGAGCAGCAGTCGCTGCTGGCGTGGGCTGGCCTTCATGAATCACAGCCTACTGCGAAGCTCCACACATCGGTGCGCCGCTCGCTCACTCGAAACTCGACACCGGGCAGCGCTTCGGCGAGTCGAGCCGCAGCCCCTTCGAGCCACAGCGACTCGGCCGCCCAGTGCGAGATGTCGATCAGCGCGGGCCCTCCCGCAACTGCCGACTGCTCGAGCGACTCCTGGGCCGGATGATGCCGCAGATCGCTCGTCACGTACACATCGGCGCCGATAACCTCGGGGTGGCCGAGCAGGCTGTCGCCTGCTCCCCCGCACAGTGCGACACGCCGAATTTCGCGCGCGGGATCCCCCGCAACCCGAACGCCCGACACCGTGGTGGGCAGCACCGATGCGATGCGGTCTGCGAACGCTTCGAGTGTCACCGGTTCGGCGAGCGTTCCGACTCGCCCGATCCCCGACGTGGGCTCGGCCCCCACCACGAGCGGAGCCGAGTTTTCGAGGCCGAGCCGCGTCGCGAGCACATCGCTTACGCCACCCTCTGGCGCGTCAGCATTGGTGTGGGCCACGAGCAGCGCGCAATCTGCGCGCAGCAGCGAGGCAAGCAGCGCCCCCTTCGCGGTGTCTTCGGCGATCGTGTGCACGCCGCGCAACAGCAGCGGGTGGTGCACGAGCAGTGCGTCTGCGCCCCATTCAACGGCCTCGCCGACCGTCGCGTTCACCGCATCGACCGCAAGCAGCACGCGCCTCAGCGGCGCTTCGTTGCGGCCCGCGACGAGACCTACCCGATCCCAGCTTTCGGCAGTGCCTGCCGGCCAGAAGCCCTCGGCAACACGCCGCAGATCACTCAGCACAAAATCAATCATGCGTCGAGGCTACCGCGCCCCGGTGTTTCGGAGCCTTCCATGAGATAATGCATACGTCGCCGAAAGGCGTCGGCGGGCAGGCCGAACAGACCGTTTCCCAGGGAAGGAACCCACCGTTCACATGAACCATCGCGCGGACGCTCATCTTGAAGCGTGGAAGGCCAAGCAGCAGCTCGCGGAGCAGATGATCCCGCAGATCGGGCAGCTGTACCGCGACCACGACATCGTGATGTCGGTGCACGGGCGCAGCCTGGTTGGCCGCTCGGCGATCGACATCATTCGCGCGCATAGCTACGCACGCAAGATCGACGAGGTTGAGCTGCCGCTCAGCGAGTCAAGCGCCGTAGTCGAGGCTCTCGCGAAGATTCAGCCGGGCCCGGTCTCGGTTGATCTCGCACTGCTGGCAAACGGCTTCCGCGAATCGGGCAGCTCCGACCTCGAGACGTACCTGCGCGAGCAGCTCGCACCGGTCATCGACGCGGCTCCCGGCACGGGCACCGACGTGGTGCTGTACGGCTTCGGCCGTATCGGCCGTCTGCTCGCTCGCATCATCATCGAGCACTCGGGCAGCGGCAACACCCTGAACCTGCGCGCGATTGTCGTGCGCAAGGGGTCAGAGAACGACCTTGTTAAGCGCGCCAACCTGCTGCGCCGCGACTCGGTGCACGGCGCGTTCAACGGCACGATCAAGGTGCTCGAAGAGGAGAACGCGATTCTCGCAAACGGTGTGCGCATTCAGGTGATCTACTCCGACGACCCCGCGAGCGTCGACTACACCCAGTACGGCATCGAAAATGCGATCCTCGTCGACAACACCGGTCGCTGGCGCGACGCCGAGGGCCTCGGCCAGCACCTGCAGAACCAGGGCATCTCGCGCGTGCTGCTCACGGCTCCGGGCAAGGGCGACATGCTGAACGTCGTCTACGGCGTGAACAACGACAAGATCACCGACGAGCACACCATCGTTTCGGCGGCTTCGTGCACGACAAACGCGATCACCCCCGTACTGAAGGTACTCAACGACACCTTCGGCGTGAAGAAGGGGCACGTCGAAACCGTGCACGCGTACACCAACGATCAGAACCTGATCGACAACTTCCACAAGGGCGATCGTCGCGGCCGCTCGGCAGCGCTGAACATGGTGCTCACCGAGACCGGCGCAGCGAAGGCAGTCTCGAAGGCGCTACCCGAGTTCGAGGGCAAGCTCACCGGCAACGCGATCCGCGTTCCGACGCCCGACGTGTCGATGGCTGTGCTCAACTTGCAGTTCGAGCGCGAGGTGACTCGCGAAGAGATCAACGAACACCTCGAGCAGGTTTCGCTGACCGGCGCGCTGCGCACCCAGATCGACTACGTCGAGTCGCCCGAGGTCGTATCAATGGACTTCGTCGGCTCGAACCGAGCCGGTATCGTCGACGGCCTCGCTACCATCGCCACTGGCGATAGCGCCGTCGTCTACGTCTGGTACGACAACGAGTACGGCTACAGCTGCCAGGTTGTTCGCATCATCGAGCAGCTCTCGGGCAGCCACCCGATGCAGCTGCCGATGCGCAACGTATAACCCGAAGAATCGTTCACAGATGATCACTGAGAAAGGACACCTCATGGCCGAGAAATACATCATCGGAGTAGACGGCTCGGAGCAAAGCCGCGCCGCACTCGACTGGGGCCTGGCTCGCGCCGCCCAGAACGGGGCGCACGTCGAGTTGCTGCATGTCGCCGACGATTCATTCTTGAGCGAGAGCGTGGCCTTTCTCAGTGAGGCCCAAAAGGCCTCTGAGCAGATGCTCGCGGCCGAGTGCGAGTACGCGCGCGCCTCAGGGTTCAGCGGAGAAGTGACGGGCACCGCGGTCGTGGGGCACCCGATCGTCGAGGTCGAAGAGGCCTCGAAACGCGCCGACCTCGTGATTCTGGGAGCGCACACCGGTAGCAAGCTCGCGGGCTCGTTCTTCGGCACACGTGCCGTGAAGATCGCCGCGGTCTCGCACTGCCCTGTCGCCGTGATTCCGTTGCACCAGAGCGACGAGCCCAAGCCCGCCGTCGTGGTGGGCGTAGACGGCAGCGAGGGGGCGAAGAAGGCGATCGCATTTGCCGCTGAAGAAGCTTCGCTGCGAGGCGTGCCGCTCATCGCCGTGTACGCGTGGATGCCTCCGCTGACCCCCGGGCTCGAGTATCTCTGGAGCGAAGACCTCGTTGCCTCGCAACGCGCTTCGGCCGAAGAGGCGATTGCCATCGGCACTGCCGGCTTGGCCAGCCGCTACCCCGACCTCGTCATCGATCGCCGCATCGTGCAGGCTCCCCCGGTGACTGCGCTGCTGCAGGCAGCTGAAGAGGCAGACACGATAGTGGTGGGCAGTCGCGGCCGGGGCAGTCTCTCGCGACTGCTGCTTGGCTCAGTGAGCCATGGCGTGCTGCAGGCTCTCACCAGAGCGACAATCATCACCCGGGCATAAAAGGCCCTTACACGCGCACCTCGCACGGGCGCGAATAACGCGCGAGGCTGTCGCGTAAGTTCCCAGGGCATCTGCAAGTTACCTTCGCTAGCATTATGAAAGTGATAAGCAAAACAGCAGCGAAGCCCGAGCGGGCACCGGACCCCCGACCGGCTCGCACCCGTGCCGCGATTCTGGCCGCAGTCGAACGACTGGGCGAGCAAGGAGCAGAGCTCAGCGTGTCATCAGTTGTAGCCGAGGCGAGTTTGAGCCGCAGCAGCTTCTACTCTCAGTTCAACGACATCGGCGACGTAGCAGTGCAACTGCTGCGCGAGCTTTATGAACAGAACACGGTGCCCTCGGATCCGCTGGCAGCGGTGAAGTTTCTGCTCACAGAGTTCAGCGCTCACCGCCACCTCTACTCGGCCGTGCTCGGCGACAGCGCGACGGTAAGCGCCGAGTGGGAGGTCTGCGAGATCATTGCGGCCGCATCGCTCCCCGCAATCGCCGCGGTCGCCCCATCGCATATTCAACCCGAATTTGCGGCGAGGTTCTTCGCATCGGGTGCGCTCGCCTGCATCATTCCGTGGCTGCGCAGCGAGCAACGCGCAAGCGTCGATTCGTTTGCAGAGCAGCTTCTTGAGTTGCGCCCAAACTGGGTGCAGTCCGGCTCCTAAGCAGTTGACTCGCTAAGCATCCGCGATATCTTTTGGCGCGGCGGTGTAGCTGCTCGGCCCGAACATCACTACGATCTTGGGCATGGCTTCGAACGCATCGCCGCGCCCAGACATCGCCGCGCGGCTGTCTCAGATGATTCAGCTGCCGACGGTTTCGGCTGAGCTCGATGTTCGCGGCAATGCGCCCTTCGAAGCATTTGTGAAGCTGCTCGAAGAGCTCTACCCGCTCGTGCACGAACGCCTCGAGCGTGAACGCATTACCGACTTCGGCCTGCTCTTTCGTTGGCAGGGATCGGCGCACGCCACCGCCCCTGCGGTGCTGATGGCGCACTACGACGTCGTACCGGTCGACGAGAGCGATCCCTGGAGTTACCCACCGTTCGAGGGCCGCATCGCCGAAGGATTCGTCTATGGTCGTGGGGCGCTCGACGACAAGGGACCGATGGTGGTACTGCTCGACGCGGTAGAAAACCTGCTCGAGGCGGGGTTCACACCCGCGCGCGACGTGTACCTCTCGTTTGGTGGCAACGAAGAGACCTTCGGTGAGGCTGGCGAGCGCATCGCCGATACGCTGCATGAGCACGGCATCACCCCTTGGATCGTGCTCGACGAGGGCGGCGCGGTGACCGATGCACCGTTACCGTTCGTACACGGTGCTGCGGCAATGGTCGGCGTGGGTGAAAAAGGGATCGCCACAGTGAGCCTCTCCGCGCGCAGCGAGGGCGGCCACTCCTCGGTTCCGCCTCCACTCACCGCGGTCGGCCGGGTCTCGCGGGCCGTCACCCGACTCACCCCGAGCACCTTTCAAGCCAAGACGCCGCGAGCGATCCCGCGTATGCTCAGCATCTTCGCCCCTCGCAGCAGTGGAATCGGCCGCGTACTGTACCGAGTGCTCGCGGCCATTCCCTGGCTCAATGCCCGGGTATTCGCCGCGCTCGGGGGCGAGGCCGCGGCGATGGTGCGCACCACCATTGCGCCGACCCGGCTCTCAGGCGGCACCGCCAACAACGTGCTGCCGTCGCAGGCAACTGCAACCGTGAACTTGCGTCTTGCCCTCGGCGAAACCGTCGCAGGTACGGCGCGGCGCTTGCGAAGAAAGATCGGCGATAAGCAGATCACGGTCGAGGTGGTTGAGGGCAACGACGCCTCCCCCGAGTCCCCGAGCGACGGTCCGCAGTTCGCGCTGATCACCCAAGCGGTAAAGCACTCGCACCCTGAGGCAGTGACCGTGCCCTATGTCACGATGGCCGCAACCGACTCGCGCTATTTTCACCGCTACTGCGCACACACCTATCGTTTCGCGCCGCTCATGATGAATGCACAGCAGCGCGCCGCGATTCACGGCATCGACGAACGCGTCGCAATCAGCGAGCTCGAGCGAGGCGAACGTTTTCACCGCACACTGATCGAAGGACTTCCGGCATGAGTGCAACGCAACAGCCCGTAGCCGGCAGCAAGAACACGAGACCCCGTGTCAAGCTCGGTTCGCTTGCGGGAATCGTTGGCTTTCTCGCCTTCGTCGAGTTCACGAGCGGTGTGCTCCAGGGGTACTACACCCCGATGCTCACTGATATCGCACGCCACCTCGGCATTCATGACGCAGACGTGAACTGGCTCGAGGGCACGCAGCTGATGCTGTCGGCGCTCGTCGTTCCGGCATTCGCAAAGCTCGGCGATATGTTCGGCCATAAACGCATGCTGCTGTGGTCGACCGCGCTCACCGCGCTGGCGTCGCTCGCTCTGCCCTTCACCGACTCGTTCGCGGTGTTCTTGGTCGCCTGGACGCTCCAAGGGTTCTACGTGGTGTGGTTGCCGCTCGAGATCGCAATCATCTGGTCGCGCAGTCGAGGGCGCGAGGGCAGCTCACTGCTTACCGCGCGCGCCGCGGGCATTCTGGTCGCGATGCTTGAGGCTGGTGCCATCATCGGCGCACTACTCGGCGGCCAACTGGTCGACACGCTGCCCCTCTGGGTCGTGCTGCTCGTGCCGGCACTGCTCGTCGTGGCCTGCTTCTTCGTCATTAGGTTCGGCGTCAAAGAGTCTGATCAACTCGCCGGCGGCAAGCTCGACCTTGTCGGTCTCACCCTGATTTCGGTCGCGCTCATCGCGTTCACCGGGGGCCTCAGCCTGCTGCGCCTGAACGGTTACGCCGATCCTCTCGCGTGGTCGGTCACCGCACTCGGCCTGATGCTTATCGTGCCGTTCGCACTGCACGAACTGCGACACTCCGACCCACTGATCGACGTGCGCATGTTCCGCTCCCCGGCACTAGCTCCGGTGTTTCTCACTGCCGGCCTCTTCGGTGTGAGCGTGCTCGGGGCGCAGGCACCGCTTTCGACCTTTGCGCGCACCGACCCGGCGGTCTACGGTTACGGGCTCGGCACCTCGGGTTTCGCGACCTCGCTCATCATCGGCCTGTACCTGATAGGTATGATCACGGGCGCGTTGCTGTTTCCGCTCATCACGAGACTGCTCACGCCGAGAATCACGCTCATCGCTGCTGCACTGCTCGTCGCGATCGGCTATCTCATGTTTCTGCCGCTGCACGACAGCTACACCCAGGTCGTCACCAACATGGTGATCGCCGGCATCGGCTCGGGCGCGCTCGTGGCGGCACTGCCCGCCGCGGCTGCTTCGGCCGCACCTGCGACACAGACCGGCGTCGCGACCGGCCTCACCAACTCGGTAAAGACGGTGGGCGGCGCAATCGCCTCGGCGGTCTTCGGCATGGCGCTCATGCACGGAGTCGGCGAGGCGGCGACCGGAGGCGGCGAGACCGCGGGTTCGCTGAGCGGATATTTCACGGTCTGGGCCGTGTGCGGTGTGACCGCGCTCGTGGCCGCGGTGCTGCTGTGTTTCGTGCCGAAGCAGGCATTCACCGACGCCGCACAGCATGCGTGATCGGCGGCTTCGCACCTAAAAGAGCGTTGGATCAGCCTGGCCGCTTCGCGGTGCGGCTTGCGATGCTGCTGGCGCGGTCTCGAAGCTCCGCATTGCACGACTGATGTCGTCTGATGCGCGCAGCATATCGCGAACGAGCGCCTCATCACCCGCGCGCGACGGTGCCTGCCACTCATCACGCATCGACTGCGGCACGACGAGTGGCATTCGGTGATGAGCATCTGCCGCCTCGCCAATCGCCTCGCGCGTCACCATTGAATAGCTCAAGAATTGCCCGCCATCGCCCAGTGCCACCGGGGTCACTATCGCGGCGAGCGTAAAGAGGTCACCGTCACGAAGCCCAAGATCACGCCCCTTCTCGGTGTACCAGGTTGCGGGCAGTAGCGCTCTGCGCTGAAACGGTTCGCGCCAGCTGATCAGCAGCTTGTCGTCGCGCGAGTTGAATGCGCTGAAAGGTGCGGGCGCACCGCCAACATGCAATCCCCACCAGCCGAGATCTGCGCGGCGGGCTCCCTTGCCCTCGTGAATAAGCGGGTTCAGGTTGCGCGCCCTGCTGCCTGTGATTCGTGCGTGGCCATGCTGATCCCGCGCCCATGCAAGCATCAGCGCGTCGTCACGCGACTCGTCTACGGTTGCGGTGGCGGCGCCAATCGAAACGAAGCGAACGCTCGAGCCACTGGCGCGGCGCGAGCCGACCCCTTCGAAGCCGTCAACCCCGTAGTGTGCACACATGCTTTCAGCGTAGCCGTGGTTTCATAAGCCGCCATTACGCCTCGCCTCATCGATCTGCGGTTGTCTCTCGGTCCGCGATCCGCTTCGCTTGAAGAGTACCCAGTTTCAGCACCTGACGGCCCTAGCGAAAGCGAGCACACCATGAAGACCATCGGCATGATTGGTGGAATGAGCTGGGAGTCGACGGCGATCTACTACCGCGAAGCGAATGAGCTCGTGCGCGACCGCCTTGGTGGCTTGCACAGCGCGAAAATTGCGCTCGCATCGCTCGATTTTCAGCAGATCAGCGAGCTGCAGAGCGCCGACCGCT
This sequence comes from Leucobacter sp. UBA1945, assembly GCA_002336855.1. Classification (GTDB taxonomy): domain Bacteria; phylum Actinomycetota; class Actinomycetes; order Actinomycetales; family Microbacteriaceae; genus Leucobacter. The sequence goes on from DDEV01000073.1 coordinate 25,949, forward strand.
GGAACGATGCGGCCGAAATTCTCGCCCACACCGCACAGGGCCTCGAGCATGCCGGAGCCGATATGGTGCTCATCTGCACCAACACGATGCACCTGCTTGTCGACGAGGTGCAGGCTTCCGTGCAGGTGCCCGTGCTGCACATCGGCGACGTCGCGGGCGAGGCCGTGGTCGCCCAGGGGTTGAAGAAGGTTGGCCTGCTCGGCACCGCGTTCACCATGGAGAAGGCGTTTTATCGCGATCGCATCGCGTCGCACGGTGTCGAGGTGATCGTGCCGGGCGAAGAGGATCGCCAGGCCGTGCATCGCGCAATCTTCGATGAGCTGGCGGTCGGAGTATCGAGCGAAAGCACCCGGGCACGTTTTCGCAGCATTATCGACTCGCTCGTCGCTGAAGGCGCGGAGGGCATCATTCTCGGGTGCACCGAGATCGAGCTGCTCGTGACGCAGGCTGACAGCCTGGTGCCGGTGTTTCCAACCGCGAAGCTGCACATCGAGGCTGCGGTCGATCTTGCCTTGAGCTGAGCCCCGTCAGGGCCCGTCCTGAGCTACCCCAGGCGTCGCAGCGTCAGCGACTGCTGAATCGTGCCGACCGGCCCACGTTCGTCGTGCATGACGCTGCTCGTGACGCCGATCCCTTCTGAGCCGAACGCGACTCGCGTGTCGAGGCCGACTCGGCGCCCCGTCGGCCGCGCAAAGAAGTGCAGGGTGAGATCGACGTTCGGAAACATCCAGGCATTCGGCTCCTGCCGCACGCCGATACCATTCGCAGTGTCGAGCAGCTTCGCGTACTCGGCGAGCGGCTGCGACGGCTCGCCAGCAACGAGGTCGTACTCGCTCGAGATCCAGGCTTTGGCGCGACCTGCGCGCCTGCCTGGCCCCTGCAGCGCCGAGAGACTGCGAATGAAGCCGCCCGGCCAATCGAGCAGCGACGAGGCATCACTGCATTCGTCGGGAGCCGGCATTGGCGCGAACTCATGGGCGGCGACGTCGGCGGTGTCCGAGCGCTGCAGCAACCATGCGCGGGCGCGAATCGTCACCCGATCGCCGATGATCGCCGTGGCCTCGACGAGCTCGATCGTGCGGCCCGCGCGCACCACTTCCGTGCTGAGCGAGATCTCTTGCTTGCCAATCTGCCCGAGTACCTCGAAGGTGAACCTACTGTAGGCCAGCGAGGCGTCGACGTTGGCCTCGCGCCAGCGCTCGAGGTGATGAATCACGAGACCCGCGACCGGAGCCAAGTGAAGCTCGTCGTCACGCCAAGCCCCGCCCGCGTGATCGGTCGGCAGGTAGCGATCCTCGCCAAGGGCAACGAAGTAGGCGTTCGGTGTCGACTCAGTCATGCCCCGAGCCTACCGTTTCGCTTGAGCGAGGCGGTTGAGCGCCCTACTCCCAGACTGCGCCCGCCTCGTCGCGAAAACGCGCGTGGCAGGCGGCGCACACCGATTCGTACTCGACCGTGCCGTCATCGATAGCAACCTGGTTGCCCGCGAACACGGGAACTCCGTTGATCCTGCGCAGATTCATCGTCGCCTTCGAACCGCAGCGACAGAGGGTGCGAATCTCTTCGATCTCGTGCGCGATGCACAGCAGGCGGGCCGCGCCCGGAAAACTGTCGCCGCGAAAATCAGTGCGCAACCCGTAGGCGATCACGGTGACGCCGACCCGCACGGCGACGTCGAGCAGCATGTTTGCCTGATGCGGCGAGAGAAACTGCGCTTCGTCGACGAGGATCACGTCGAGGTCTGCGCCCTCGACGGGCAACGGCTCGCCGTCGGCCCACAGAAAATCGACCGGGCTCTCAACCCCGAGCCGCGACACGATGCGATCGCCGCCTTTCAGGTCGACCGCGGGCTTCACGAGCATCATGCGTTTGTCGAGCGTCTCGTAGTTGTGCGCGACCTGCAGCAGAGCGGTGCTCTTGCCCGCGTTCATCGCGGCGTAGCGAAAATGCAGTTTTGCCATGAGATAGAGGGTAACGTGCCGCCCACGATCGGCGGTGCCAATAGACTGACAATCACACCTCGATAAGGAGTCAGAATGGTTATTCAGGTCGGCGAAGTCGCCCCAGATTTCACACTTTCGAACCAGCACGGCGAAGAGCTCACGCTCTCAGAGCTCGTGGCCGAGGGCCCGGTCGCGCTCGTCTTCTTCCCGCTCGCGTTCTCGGGTATCTGCACGGGCGAGCTGTGCGAGCTGCGCGACAACCTGGACGTATTCAACGACGCCAAGGTGCGCCTCGTTGGCGTGTCGGTCGACTCGGTGTTCTCACTGAAGGTGTGGGCCGAGCAGGAGGGCTACGAGTTCTCGATCCTGTCTGACTTCTGGCCGCACGGCGCCGTCGCGCGCGAGTACGGTGCGTTCGTCGAAGAGCGCGGCATCGCGACACGCGCAACCGTGATTATTGGCGAGGATCGCAAGGTCTTGGCTTCGTTCGAGACTTCACCGGGCGAAGCCCGCGATTTTGCGGCGTATCGCGAGGCCGTCGCCGCCCTGTAGGGGCTGCGACAAGCGGGGTTCGGTCGCGGTTCTGACGCTCGCGTCAAACCGCGACCGAAATACCCACTAAGCTTGTACGAGTCTGATCTGCAGATACCGAGATAAACGGTAGAAGCAGGTTGACGAGAGGGCCTTTAGCTCAGCTGGTAGAGCGCCACGTTTACACCGTGGATGTCGTCGGTTCGATCCCGGCAGGGCCCACCGTATTTCTTGAATAGCACCCACGCTGACCGCGCTATCGCGAATAGGGCACCGTTGCGAGGGACATCGGTTCTGGGTTCGCCGTCACCCAAGCCACGGCGAGTTCGCCGAGCCTGGCGGTCTGGCGCGGCTCGCCATCGCCCCCGCGCAACTCTCGAGCGAGCCCCCTGGTCTCTTCGATTTCGTCTGCGCTCAGCGGGTTGCCACTCGCAAAGTGTTCGGGCAGTGAAGCCAGCATCCGCTTGAAGTCTGAGTCCCAGTTCGCACCGCCGTTCTTCACGATCTCCTGCGAGACTCGAGCCGCGATGCGAATGGCCTCTCCCTGTGCCGTCTTCGCGGCGCCTTGCGACGGCACGAGCAGCTCCCACAGCTGCTGAAACTGCTGGCGCCACTCCCCCTTCGGCACATGAATTGGTGAAGCTCCGTCGTGCGAGACGCGAGCGCCAACAGGCGCTACCTCAAACATTTCGTAGAGGCGCGTCAAGCCATCGTCGACCTCGCTCAGAAGATCGGAACTGAAGCCATCGCGGTGAAACTCGAAGGTCTCGCCGATCTGTTCAACCGCGCGCCGCGCTTCGGGGGTAGCCGAATCTCCCGCTTCGAGCAGCAGTTTTGCTGTATCGGCCATCCGCGCGATGCCAGTGTTTGCGGTGCGCCTCAGGCCATACAGCAGCGGGGTCTCACCGGAGTCGTTCACTGCCTTCGGGTCTGCTCCGTTTTCGAGCAGAGCGCGAACAGCCTCGGCTCGTTGGCCACCGGCTGCCGCATGAAGTGGGGTTTCGCCGCGCTGTCTCACAGCCTGCACGTCGGCGCCGAGCGACACGAGCAGTGAGATCTGATCGCTCCTGCCGAGAGAGGCTCGTTCCATGAGCGGCGTCGTGCCGTAGCTATCGGCAGCATCGACGTCGAGCCCCTGCTGCACCAACCAAACGATCAGCTCGTCAGGGCACTCGACGAATCCAATCGCGGTGTGTTTCGAGAAACCGCCTCGCGCGTCGAGCAAGCAACGATCGAACACAGCTTTGAGGTCGTCGAGTGATGCGTGAGTCAACGTCTCCTCAAAATCACTCGGAAGAGTCTTGCGCTTCGCCATCTCTGCGACCTCTCTGTCTTCTCTGTCAAACTTTAGAGGAGGAAGTAAGCCGAGTCACACATTGGAACAAACTATGACGATCGAGCTAGTTATTCGCGATGAGCAGGGCCACAAGAAGGCGGTGTCATTCGAGAACCGAATTGACCATCTGAAATTCGCGACGGCTTTCAACGCAATGTTCAGAAAGCACGTGAGTGAAGACAACACCACGTTCATCATCGAGCGGCCCGACGACAATGAATCACTGACGATGGAAACCGCTGTCGGCATCATCGAACGTCGTCGAGGCGATGAACCACCGCAGTACACGCGGTACTACCCCACTGGGGGCGGAATGGCGAACATCTGGGGCCCTTTCGCAGCCCGAGGATACGCCGCACTCGACGACCTCATGGATTGGATAAATGTCGAATGGGTTTCAGACAGAGCGAGCATCTTGCCCGACGACTCCTACGTGAACTTCGAACTTGCCGTGGCGGAGGGCTACCGACAGGCTGAACAGCGACGTCGTGAGATCCGCGCGCTTCCGAAGCTCGACCGCAAGGCCCTCGCGGAATTCTGCAGGATGTGGGGCAATCACGGCCACAACGAATACGACGGCGACACACTCAAATTTCACGTGCTCTTCGACGGCGGATCGGGCGACGACGAAGCGGTGGATCGCAATAGGTTGATGAGCCTTATCGAAACGCTCGGACTAGAACTCGCAGTGACTCCGCCGAACGCGCCGGAGGGGTCGGTTTGGGTGCACGGTGATCCTCGGGTCGATCTCGAGCTCGAAAAGTGGTCTTGACCCTTCCTCGCCTAAGCGCGATCCACCGAAGAAAGCATTGACAACAGCCTTTCGAGTTGCCCTGAAACCGAACTTTTGGATGGTGCCGACATGTGCGGCTGCGATATGCGCGTGAATGTCGTCGGTGTTCGATAGTCTGGGGGCGGTCTCACTTATCGGCGGGGCCACGCTCGCGCGGCAAGAACCAGAGCCAGCGCGACACTCGTGAAGGAGCATTATCGTGGCTGTGAACACAGAGGATCCGTACGCGCCGGAGAGCAACGACATCGACCCGCAAGAAACCAGCGAATGGGTTGAGTCGCTTGACGCCGTCGTAGACGAACGCGGCGCTGCCCGCGGTCGAGAGATCATGACGAGCCTGCTGGCTCGCAGTCGTCAGCTGCACTTGAATGTTCCGCAGGTGCCCACCACCGACTACGTGAACACGATCGCTTCTGAAGACGAGCCCGAGTTTCCGGGCGACGAAGAGCTCGAGCGCAACTACCGTCGTTGGTTGCGCTGGAACGCGGCGGTCACCGTGCACCGCGCTCAGGCTCCCGGCATCGGCGTCGGCGGCCACATCTCGACCTACGGTTCTGCGGCCTCGCTGTACGAGGTCGGCTTCAATCACTTCTTCCGCGGCCAGGATCACCCGGGCGGCGGCGACCAGATCTTCATTCAGGGGCACGCCTCTCCCGGCGTCTACTCGCGGGCCTTCCTTGAGGGCCGCTTGAGCGAAGAGCAGCTCGATGGCTTCCGCCAGGAGCACTCGCACGCCGGTGGCGGGCTGCCGAGCTACCCGCACCCCCGCCTGCTGCCGGACTTCTGGCAGTTCCCGACCGTGTCGATGGGTCTTGGGCCGATCAATGCGATCTACCAGGCACAGCTCAACAAGTACCTCACCAATCGCGGCATCAAGGACGCTTCAGATCAGCACGTCTGGGCGTTCCTCGGTGACGGCGAGATGGACGAGGTCGAGAGCCGCGG
>DDEV01000073.1:31509-32537 GCA_002336855.1 Leucobacter sp. UBA1945
CCGGTTCGCGGCAACGGCAAGATCATTCAGGAGCTCGAGAGCTACTTCCGTGGCGCCGGCTGGAACGTCATCAAGGTCATCTGGGGCCGCGAGTGGGACGAGCTGCTCGACCGCGACACCAGCGGTGCGCTGCTGAACGTCATGAACACGACGCCCGATGGTGACTACCAGACGTACAAGGCCGAGAACGGTGCCTACATTCGCAACCACTTCTTCGGCAAGGACGAGCGCGCGCTCGCCCTCGTTGAGGGCTACACCGACGAGCAGATCTGGCAGCTTCGCCGCGGTGGCCACGACTACCGCAAGGTGTACGCGGCATACAAGGCAGCCATGGAGCACAAGGGCCGCCCCACCGTCATTCTCGCGAAGACCGTCAAGGGCTACGGTCTCGGCCCGCACTTCGAGGGTCGCAACGCGACTCACCAGATGAAGAAGATGACGCTCGACGACCTGAAGCGGTTCCGCGACACGATGCGCATTCCCATCACCGATGAGCAGCTCGAGGCTGATCCGTACCGCCCGCCGTACTACCACCCGGGCGCCGACGATCCCGCGATCAAGTACATGCACGAGCGCCGCAACGCGCTCGGGGGGTTCTTGCCCGAGCGCCGTACGAAGCACGTCGAACTGCAGCTGCCCGAGGCCAAGAACTACGCCATCGCGGCAAAGGGCACAGGCACGCAAGAGGCGGCGACCACCATGGTCTTCGTGCGCCTCTTGAAAGACCTCATGCGCGACAAGGGGTTCGGTTCGCGTTTCGTTCCGATCATTCCTGACGAAGCCCGCACCTTCGGCATGGACAGCTACTTCCCGACGTCGAAGATCTACAACCCGCACGGTCAGAACTACACCTCGGTCGACCGCGAACTGCTGCTCGCCTATAAGGAGAGCCCGCAGGGCGTGCTGATCCACGTCGGCATCAACGAGGCAGGCGCCGCGGCAGCGTTCACCGCGGTCGGCACCTCGTACTCGACACACGGCCAGCCGCTGATTCCGATCTACATCTTCTACTCGATGTTCGGGTTCCA
>DDEV01000039.1 GCA_002336855.1 Leucobacter sp. UBA1945
CGCCCCGAGAACGCCGGCAAGACGATCGTCGTCGTGATTCCCGACTTCGGCGAGCGCTACTTCTCGACGGTGCTCTACGAAGACCTCGAGGTCTAAGGAATACTCCACACCCCACCGGGGTTGATGGCTTCGGGCCGGGTGCTATCGCCCCGGCCCGAATTTCCATTTCACCTCGGCTCGGGGTTGCAGCGCACACTGGTTCGAGAGGCAGGAGAGGCGACATTGGCTCCGTTCGGCAGAATCGCAGAAGACATCGCGGCTGCGCGGGATCACGACCCCGCAGCTCGCGGCCCAGCCGAGGTGTTCTTCGTCTATTCGGGGCTGCATGCCGTCTGGTGGCACCGGCTGTCGCATCGGCTGTGGCGCGGTGGCCTGCGTTTTCTGCCGCGCGCGATCTCGCAGGCCGTGCGGTTCTTCACCGGGATCGAGATTCATCCGGGCGCGACCCTCGGCAGGCGCATCTTCATCGATCACGGCATGGGCGTCGTGATCGGCGAGACCGCGGTCGTGGGCGACGACGTGCTCATCTATCACGGCGTGACGCTCGGGGGCACGGGGCACGACAGTGGTAAACGCCACCCCACCGTCGGCGACAGGGTCGTCATCGGCGCCGGCGCCAAGCTGCTCGGCAATATCGAGATCGGCCACGACAGCGCGATCGGCGCAAACGCCGTCGTCGTGCGCTCGGCAGACGCCTGGACCACGCTCACCGGCATTCCCGCGGAGGCCAGGCCACGACGCGGCGCACCCTTTGCCGAGCGTCCCGATCAGGCCGACTTCTACGTCATCTAGAGGTTCTCAGCGACGAGCGGCCGACGCGGGCCGCGAAGGCCGCCGCAAGAACCGCTAGCGCAGCGTGCGGCCGTGCTTCTGCATCCACCCCTTGGTCTTGCGCAGCTCGACGAGCATCATGGTGATGCCAAGAGCCCAGAAGGGAATCTGCACGGCGAACGCCCACTTGAAGGCCTCGAGCGTGTAACGCTCGGGTGATCCCGCGCCCTGCAAGTCGAGTGCGAGCCCGACCAGAAAAATCACGAGCAGAGCCGCCGTGAACCCGCCGGTGTTGACGAGCCCGGTGCCGAAACCAGAGAAGCTTCGCGGCGTGTGCGAGCGCCCGACCTCGAACGCGATCATCGATGCCGGGCCGCCGATCGCGATCACCACCATCTGAATCGCGAGCAGCCACACCGGGGGGGTTCCCGGCCACAGCAGCACCACCGTCCAGACGACGACGATGCCGATGACCGAGGCAAGGTTGATCAGCACTCGCCGCTCTGCGAATCGCGAGCTGATCGGCCCGAGCAGCAACCCGGCGATCATGCCAGAGACGATCGTCAGGCTGAGCAAGCCACCGGCGGCGGCCTGGCTCAGTCCGACACCGCCGGTCAAAAATGGGGTGCCCCAGAGCAGCACGAACACCGTCGAGGCGAAGGGCGAGGTGAAGTGCACCCAGTAGGCAAGCCTGACGCCAGGCACGCTGAGCAGTCGCCGCACCCGGCGCCAGAAGCCGAGCCCGGGGAGCCTTCGCGCGCGGCCACCGCCAGCACCGCCTGCACCGATCACCGCGAGCATGCCGGTCTCGGGCGGGGCGACGGCGGCGAGCATCTCGGTGTTATCGCGGCTGCCGAGCGAGGTCGCCCCTCTGCTCGCGCGGCCGACCCTGCCGGTCATTCGCTCGAAGGTGGTGCCAAGGCCGGGCCGGTCGCGCAGCACGAAGAACCCGATGATCGAGACCAACAGGCCCACGGCAGCCACACCGATGAAGCCGCTCGCCCAGCCGTAGGCGCCGACCACGATCGCGAGCGGGGTCACCGAGACGAGCTGGCCGGTCTGGCCGATAAGCGCGGTGACCTGGCCGAGCGTCGGCAGGTGTCGCACCGAGAACCAGTCGGGCAGCATGCGCATCACGCTGATGAAGGTGCAGGCATCACCGATTCCAACGAACACGCGCGCGAGAATCGCGAGGCTTACCTCGTGCACTGTCGCCATCGCGATCTGCCCGAGAATCATGAGCACCCCGCCGCTGAGCACGAGCGCGGTGGGCCCGAAACGATCGAGCAAAATGCCCACGGGAATCTGCATCGAAGCGTAGACCACGAGCTGGATCACGGCGAACGCCGAAAGGGCGGTCGCGTCGATGCCGAAGTGCGTTTGCGCCACCGGCCCGAGCGCCGCGAGCGACGAGCGGTTCATGATCGCCACCGAATAGGCGATCGCCGCCACGAACCACACCAGCCAGGGAAGCAGCGGGTGTTTTGCGGTGGTCACGATGCAATGGTACCGCCCGGCTGCCCTGCTTGCCCTCTCCCTGCGACACACACGCCGAAGTTCTGGACCGGCGCTTCTCATCCCTCGGTTTTGATGGTATACCAAATAGGGTACCTTGGAATGAGATCCGATTACGCACCGAAGCATCGGAGCCACGCAGGGCGACCCCACCGACGACCTCGCGCACAGCAGCAAAGGAATTGAAGATGACACACACCGCACTCGAGCCCGATACGCAGCATCTCGTTCTCGAATATCTGGCAGCCGCCGCAGCAGGAGACCTCGACGGCGTACATCGTGCGCTCGAGTCGGGCGCACCGATCAACGCGCGCGGGCGAAGGCGCGAGACCGCGATGCTGCGCGCCGCGAAGGCCGGCCACTACAACGTCGTGCGCGCCCTGATCGCCGCGGGCGCCGACATCGACCTGCAAGACGACACGTCGCTCAATCCGTTTCTCTACGGCTGCATCAACGGCGATCTCGAGCTGGTGCGCATCGCCGTCGAAGCCGGCACGAACCTCGAGCTGCTCACACGCTTCGGCGGCAACGGGCTCACCCCCGCGGCGGAGAAGGGGCACGTCGACGTCGTAGAATACCTGGTCACCAACACCGACATCAACGTCAACCTGACGAACACGATCGGCTGGACCGCGCTCATCGAAGCCGTGATTCTTGGAGACGGCGGCGCCACGCAGCAGCGAATCATCGAGCTGCTGCTCGCGCACGATGCCGACCCCGGGCTCACCGACGAGTGGGGCGTGACGCCGCTCGAACTGGCCAGACAAAAGGGGTTCTCAGAGATCGAGCGCCTGCTCGAAGCGGCGGAGGCTGCCGCGTAACCCGCTCGCCCCTCGCGGCCGCACTCCCCCTCACCACAGTTTTCCTCACCAGCGTTCGAAAGGAACACCCATCATGGTCCGCAGCATTCCCGGCACCGGAGCCGGCAACATATTCGTCGTCACCGAGAGCCACAGTGACAAGATCGCATTCGTAGATCTCACCAACCACGAACATCCCGTGCAGTCTGAGACCGTCGTCGGCTCGGCCCCCTGGGCCGTGGCGGTGCACGAGCCGACTGCTCGCGCATACGTGACCACGGCCGAAGGCCTGGCGGTCGTCGATCTGAAGACCCGCGAGCGCATCGCCCTGGCGCCGTACATCGATCAACCCGAGGCGCACGGCACCTTCGGCGAATACCGCCCCGGCGGCACCGGCGTCGTGGTCACCCCAGACGGCACAGCAGTGTACGCCGGCGTACACCGTGACGGCCTGAACTCGACCGTCGAGCGATTCGACACCGAGGCCCTCGCGTTCACCGACTCGTTCGAGGTCGGACTGCGCCCGTTCGACGTGCAGATCTCACCATCGGGCCACGAGGTTTACACCATCGACCACGACTCGTTCACACTGCACACGATCTCGGTGCCCGGCCACGAGGTCATTCGTGAAGAGGTGGCACCTTTCGGCACCGAGGGCGGCCTTATGTCGCACATGAAGCCGCACTACGCGGCAGTCGCCGAAGACGGCACGCTCTACATGCCCTACCAAGGCAAGGGGCTCGTCATCTACTCGCCGTCCGACCGCAGCTACGAGACCCAGCCGATGACCGGCGACTCGCACCAGCACGGCGTGGGGCTGACCGCAGACGGGCGGCTGCTCGTCGTCGGCGTCGGCGCGATCGGTGGCGCAACCCTCGGGCCGAGCCTGACCATTCGCACCATCGCAACCGGGGACGAGGTGCTCGTTCCGCTTGAGAAAGGCCACGAGAACCCCGTCGAGTGGCTCGACGCACCCGACGGGCGACCCAAGGCCGTACTGACCGGAGGGTCGACCAGTCGCGGGCCCTGGGACGGTATCGCCGTCATCGACCTCGATACGCACGAGATCGAGGAGTTCGCGGTTCCGGGCATGCCCCAGATGGGCGTGTTCATCTCGGCGTAGCCGGGCAGGGAGCCCCGTGATCGAACCGTAATCACTGGGCTCCTTGACATTCGCCAAATGGTATGCCATTCTCAAATCAGCTTTTGGTATACCAAGGCAAGACCTTCTCTTCAACACCTAGACAGCGTGCGGAACGAACCGCACGTCATACGAGAGGAAACCCACCAATGTCAACGAAGACAACGCAGCTCAAGCGCCTCCTCGGCGCGGGCGCCGCCTTCACTCTCAGCGCAGCGCTTCTCACCGGCTGCATGGGATCCGCTGGCGACACCGGCGGGGCCGGCGGCGAGGCCGTCACCGGCGGTTCGGCCACGCTGGCAATGCCCGCGGAGCCGGGCAACATCGACCCCATCATGATGCGCTCGCTCTCGGCCTGGAACATGTACTACGCCGTGTTCGACGGCCTGACCCGCATCCAGGCCGACGGTTCGGTCGTGCCTGGCCTCGCCGAGGAGTGGACCGCGAACGAGACGAACGACGTCTGGGACTTCAAGATCCGCGAGGGCGTCAAGTTTCACGACGGCACCGACCTCAAGGTGTCAGACATCGTCTACACCTACAACAAGATCCTTTCGAGCGACACCTCGACCAACCGCGTGGCGATCGCGATGATCAACACCGTCGAGGCCGTCGATGAGCACACCGTGCGCTTCACCCTGAAGAACCCGTTCAGCCCCTGGCTCAACCAGGTCGCCACCATCGGCATCGTGTCGGAGGCAGACTACGAGGCCAAGGGCCCCGAGGCCTTCCCCGACGCTCCTGTCGGCACCGGCCCCTACGAGTTCGTCGCCTGGAACCACGGCGTCGACTACCGGGTGAAGAAGTTCGACGGCTACTGGGGTGAAGCAGGCAAGCTCGACGAGGTCACCTTCTCGTTCGTTGGCGCTGCGGATGCTCGCGTGACCGGCGTCGAGTCGGCATCGCTCGACGCCGCGCTGATCCCGGCGAGCCAGGTTCCCGTGCTCGACGGCTCGGCCAACGCCGCGGTCGTCGAAGCGGCTTCGAACAAGGTCGCACTGATCGGCGTCAACACGACCGCCGGCGCCCTGCAGAACGCACAGCTGCGCCAGGCGATCCCGCTCGCGATCAACCGCCAGCAGATCATCGACACCCTGCTCGCCGGCTTCGGCACTCCGACCGGCCAGCCCGTCGCCGAGGGCGTGAACGGTTACGTCGACGGCTACCCCGTTCCCGAGTACGACCCCGAGGCGGCTCGCGAGCTCATCGAAGAGTCGGGCTACAACGGCGAAGAGATCACCTTCCAGTACGCGAGCACCGGCGGCGATCCCTCTGACCCCGAGGTCGCGCAGGCGATCGCGGGCAACCTGCAGGAAGTCGGGCTCAACATCAAGCTCGTCGGCGCTGAGCAGGAGAGCCAGAGTCTCACGATCGCGAACCACCAGATCACCGGCCTGTACCTCAACTTCTGGTCGCCCTCGAGCATGGACGGCGACGTCGTGGTGAGCCAGCTGCTCGCCGGTGGCCCGGAGGACTACGCTCGCAGCCCCGAGATGGCGCAGGCCTACCTCGATCAGCAGGCCGCGAGCGGTGATGCCCGCACCGCGATCTTCAAGCAGATCTGGGAATGGAACACCGAGAACGTTTCGAACGTTCCGCTCTGGCAGAACACGAACACCTACGCATCGTCGAAGAAGCTGTCGTGGACCCCAGCGGTCGACGGCATCTACCGCGCCTACGACATCGCCCGTTCCGAGGGCTAATCACCCGGCGGGGGTCACGCCGCAACGCGTGGCCCCCGCTCCCCCTCATCGAGACAACACCGCAGAGACGAAACAGCTGCTATGGCCACATATCTTCTTCGCCGCATCCTCCAGGCGTTTGCAACGCTCTTCATCGCGGTTACTATCGCGTTCATGCTCGGCCGCGCCACAGGCAAGCCGGCGGCGCTCATTCTCACCGAGGGCGCAACCGAGCAACAGATCCACGACCTCAACGGCCGCCTCGGGTTCAACGACCCGCTCGGCGTGCAGTACCTGCACTACCTCACCGGCCTGCTGCGGGGCGACTTCGGCGTCTCGTATCGAAACCCGAGCCAGAGCGCGATCGACATCATCCTCGAGCGCCTCCCCGCAACCATGACCCTCGCGATCAGCTCGTTCGTGATCGGCCTGCTGCTCGCAGTGATCGCCGCGGTGCTCATTCACATCACAGGCAGCCACGCCCTTCGCGCGCTCTTCGTCTGGAGCGGTTCGCTGCGCCAGTCGGTGCCCGACTTCTTCTTCGGCGTGCTGCTCGTGCTCATCTTCTCGGTCGCCCTCGGCTGGTTTCCGAGCCTCGGCTACAGCGGCTCGGCCTCTCTCGTGCTGCCGGTCGCCACGATCGCGACCGCACAGTTCGTGCTCTACGTTCGCCTGCTCGACTCGGCCCTCAGCGAGCAGACCACCGCAGACTACGTGCGCACCGCATATGCGCGAGGCAAGCGCCACTCGCTCGTCGTCATCACCGAGATGCTGCCGAACGCGTTTCTTCCCGTGCTCACAGTGGCGGGCCTCAACCTCGCTGGCCTGCTCGGCGGCACCATCATCATCGAGCAAGTCTTCTCGTGGCCGGGCGTCGGCAGCGCGCTCATCGGCGCGGTGAGCCAGCGCGACTTCGCTGTCGTGCAGGCCGGCCTGCTCGTTGTCGCGCTCATCTTCGTCGTGGTCAACGTCGCCGTCGACCTGCTCTACTCCATCATCGACCCCAGGGTGAAGCTCTCATGACACACACCGTGACTCTCGCTCAGATCGGCCCAGAAACGCCGAAGAAGCGTCGCAAGCGCCCCCGCGCCGGCAACCGAGTGCTCTCGTATATCGGCGGCGCCGTGGTCCTCGCGACAGTCGTCGCAATCATCGCCGTGCATTTCTGGCCCGGCTTCGACCCGTACGCACAAGACCTCACCGCGGTCAGGCTGAATCCGTTCGTCGACCCCGCGCATCCGCTCGGCACCGACGCTGTCGGTCGCGACCTGCTGAGCCGCCTCGCTGCGGGCGGCAAGACCACGCTGTGGATCACCGCCGCAATCGTCGGCATCAACATGGTGGTCGGCACGATCCTCGGCTTGCTCGCCGGTTTCTTCGGCGGCTGGCTCGACAACGTCATCGCCCTGCTCACCGACGTGAGCCTTGCGCTCCCAGCCGTGCTGCTGCTCATCGCCCTCTCGGCGATCTTCGGGCCGAGCGCGCTGCTCATGATCCTGACCCTCGGTCTCACCCACTGGATGAGTTTCGCGCGCGTCGCTCGCGCCACCGCGCTCTCTCTGCGCGGCCGCGACTTCGTGCTCGCCCCGCAGATGCTCGGCGCCTCGTCGTCGCGCGTGATCCGCACGCACATTCTGCCGCACGTGGTGCCGCAGATGTTCATCATTGCGGTGACGAGCATCGGCCTCGTCATTCTGCTGCAGGCGGGCCTCGACTACCTCGGCCTCGGCATTCAGCCACCCGAGCCCACGTGGGGTGGGCTCGTGCTCGAGGGGCAGAAGTACCTGCGCCTCTCACCCTGGCAGGTTGTGATCCCGGGTATCGCAATCTTCTTGATCGTCGGCGGAACCCAGTTCTTCAGCCAACGCTTCACCGCCGAGAACACCCAGCCCCTGCGAAAGGTTCGCTGACATGACCGAGCGCATTCCACTGCTTCAGGTTGAGAACCTGGTCATCACCACCACGGGCCCCGACGGCGAACCCGTTCGGCTCATCGACGGCATTTCTTTCGAGGTGCAAGAGGGCGAGGTGCTCGGCATCGTCGGCGAGTCGGGGTCAGGCAAGAGCCTCACCGTGCTCGCGGTGATGGGCCTGCTGCCCGTCGGTCTCGACATCGCCGAGGGCAGCATTCGCTGGCGCGGCAAGGATCTGGTTGGGCTTCGCGATCGCGAGCTGCGTCAGATGCGCGGCAACGACTTCGGCATGATCTTCCAGGATCCCATGACCGCACTGAACCCGCTTCGTCGGGTGGGGGCGCAGCTCGCCGAAGCAGTTCGCCTGCACCAGAACGTGACTCGCGGCCAGGCTCGCGAGCGCGCGCACGAGCTGCTGCGCTCGGTCGGGGTGCCAGAACCCGAGAAGCGCGCGAAAGCGTACCCGCACGAGTGGTCGGGCGGGATGCGCCAGCGCGCCGTGATCGCCATGGCGATGGCCAACGATCCCGCGCTGCTCATCGCCGACGAACCCACGACGGCGCTCGACGTCACCGTGCAGGCGCAGGTGATGCGCACGCTCGCGGCGGCGCGCGAGGAGCTCTCTTCTGCCCTCATCCTGATCACCCACGACCTGGCGCTCGCGGCGCAGAACGCGTCGCGCATGATCATCATGTACTCGGGGCGAATCGTCGAGGCGGGCACGACCCGCGAGATCTTCCTGCACCCCACGCACCCGTACACCCAGGGCCTGCTCAAGAGCCTCATCTCGGAGGGCGACGAGCGCGCCTACGCGATTCCCGGCAACCCGCCGCTGCCAAGGCTGCGGCCGGTCGGCTGCGCGTTCGCCGCACGTTGCGAGCTGGCGAAGGGTCGCAGCGTCTGCACCGACGTGCGCCCCGAGCTCGAGCTGCGCCCGAACGGATCGTACTCGGCCTGCCACTTCGCTGACGAACTCGACGCCGGGCGTGCGCCCACGACCGGAGGGATCTCACATGTCTGAACCGCTGATCAAGGTAGAAGATCTGCACATCACCTACGGCAGCCAGCTCGCGGTTCGCCGAGGCAAGGGTGTGCGGGCGGTGCGCGGCGTGAGCTTCGAGTTGCACGCAGGCAAGACGCTCGGCCTCGTGGGCGAGTCGGGCTGCGGCAAGTCGACGCTGATCCGGTCGCTCTTCGGGCTCAGCCCGATCGTCTCGGGGGCGGTGCACGCGTTCGGCGAGGACATCACCGGGGTTCCTGCCCGCAAACGCCGCCGCTTCGGCGGGCGCATGCAGATGGTGTTCCAGGATCCGTACTCGGCGCTCGACCCGCGAATGACCGTGCACGAGATCGTTGCCGAGCCCTTGCGCATCACGGGCAAATACGTTCGTTCAGAGGTCGAGGATCTGCTCGACCGTGTTGGGGTCAGCGCCGAGATGGCGCAGCGCAGGCCCGGCGAATTCTCGGGAGGCCAGCGGCAGCGCGTCGGCATCGCCCGGGCGCTCGCGCTCAACCCGCAGGTGCTCGTGCTCGACGAGCCGGTTTCGGCGCTCGACGTCTCGATTCAGGCCCAGATCTTGAACCTGCTCGACGACCTGCAGCGTGAGTTCGATCTCGCCTACCTCTTCGTCTCGCACGACCTCTCGGTCGTGCGGCACGTGGCAGACGACGTCGTGGTGATGAACACCGGCGAGTTCGTCGAGCGCGGCACGATCGACGAGGTCTTCAACCACCCGCAGCACCCCTACACGCAAACGCTGCTTGCCTCGATTCCCCACGTCGAGATCGTCTAGTTTCTCCGACTATCGGTCTCAACAAAACCACGCCGAGCTGAAGGAGCGACCCTTGCCACTGCGCAGCATCGACGGGCGAAGCGCCCGGCCCATCGCGCTCGTCGGCGGTCGCGTCTACGACCCCGACAGCGAAACGCTGAGCCCGCCCTCGACCGTAGTACTGCGCGACGGCATCATCGCCGAGCTGCGTGCGGGCACCAGCTCGCCCGCCGGTGCCGACGCCATCGACGTGAGCGGCAGCACCGTGCTGCCCGGCCTGATCGACGCGCACGCGCACCCGACACAGGCGGCCTCGCACGCCGAGCTGCTCGACTGGGATGGCTCGTACCACGCCATGCGCTCGGCCGCCGAGCTCGAACGCATGCTGCGCCGGGGGTTCACCACCGTGCGCGACATGGGAGGCGCCGAGACCGGGCTCGCACGAGCGGTGCGCGAGCGCCTGCTCACCTCGCCCCGCCTGCTTGCGGGCGGCCCGATCTTCGCACCCACCGGTGGCCACGCCCTCACCCGCACCATCGACGGCGAGGTCGAGATCAGAAGGGCACTGCGCGAGCAGTTTCGCGACGGCGCCGACCATATCAAACTCACGGTCTCGGGCGGCGTGATCTCGAAAATGCGCATCGAGTCGCTCGGGTTCTCTGAGGCCGAATTGCGCGCGGCCGTCGACGAGGCACGCCTCGCAAAGCGTTACATCGCGGCACACGCCTACACGGCCGAGGCGGTGAACCGCGCGCTCGAGTGCGGGGTGCGAACGATCGAGCACGGCACACACATCGACGACGAGTCGATCCGGCTGCTGACCGAGCTGCCCGACGTGCACCTCGTGCCGACGCTTGTCACCTACTGGTCGTCGCTGCAATCGCCGAACTCCTTCACCAATGAGCAACGACGGGCCGTCACCGAGCTGCTCGAGCTCGGCACCGAAGCGCTCGCGCGCGCCGACGCGGCGGGCGTCTCTCTCGGCTACGGAACCGATCTGCACGGCAGCGGCCACGAGCTGCAGCTCGAAGAGATTCGACTGCGCGCCCGCGTGCAACGCCCCGAGGCGATCCTCCGCTCGCTCACCCTCGCCGGCGCGCGCATTGTCGGCCTTGCAGAGCAGCTCGGCCAAGTGCGCGAGGGGTACCTGGCCGATCTGCTCGTCGTCGGCTCCGATCCTCGCGCCGACCTCGACGCGATCGCCGACCCGTCGCGGCAACGAATCGTGATCAGCGCCGGCGCACTCCTCCCTTGACTTTCACCCGAACGAAGCGAGATATTCTTGACAACTATGGAACTGCACGCGGGTGAGCAACTGAGCGAGAACGGCGGCGAGGCGACTCGCGGGCCTCAGGTCGCCGACATTCTTCGAGACCGCATTCTCGAGGGCAAGCTGACCCCCGGGCAACGCCTCGTAGAGCGCACGCTCGCGAGCGAGCTCGGCGTCTCGCGTATTCCGGTGCGCGACGCGCTCAACATTCTGCGCGGCGAGGGCTTCGTCACCGCGTTTCCGAATCGCGGCATGCTCGTCACCCCGATGTCGCGCCAAGACATCGAGGAGCTCTTCGAGGTGCGCGAGGCGCTCGAGGTGCTCGCCGCTCGCCGCGCAACCGAGAACGCCACCCCAGAAGAGCTCGACCAGCTCGCCGAGGCGCTCGCCCACTCAGAAGAGGCAGCTGCCCGCTCAGACGCGCGGGCCGTCGGCAGGTGCAATCAAGACTTTCACGACCTGCTCACCGCGAGTGCGCACAATACGCTGCTGACCTCGCTCATGGTGCCGCTCGAGGGCCGGCTGCACTGGCTGCTGCGGCAGAACGACGACCCGGCGCTGCTGCACACCGAGCACGTCGAACTTCTCAAGGCGATTCGCAGTGGCGACCCAGAGCTCGCCGCACAGCGCGCGCTCTCGCACGTGTGCACGAGCCGTAAGATCTGGCTCGAGCTCGAAGCGCGGCGAGGCAACGAGGCGTAGTGAGTGGGCGGCCGACGTCGCCCGTTCGCGTCTACAACCCGCGCCCGAGATCGCGCACGCAAAAGCGCCGCCCCTCCCGAAGGAAGAGCGGCGCTCTGAGCGTGATTGAGATCGTATCGACCAGCGCTACCCGTAGGCTCGCGGCGCGTTAGCGGCGCAAACCGAGGCGCTCGATGAGCGAGCGGTAGCGGGTGATGTCGACGTTCTGCAGGTAACCGAGCAGACGGCGACGCTGACCCACGAGCAGCAGGAGGCCACGACGCGAGTGGTGGTCGTGCTTGTGCTCCTTGAGGTGCTCGGTCAGGTCCTTGATGCGCTGGGTGAGAATTGCAACCTGAACTTCGGGAGAACCGGTGTCGCCCGGCTTGGTTGCGTACTCGTCGATGATCGACTTCTTCACCTCGGGTGCAAGTGACATATGTGCTCTCCTCTGTTCGTTGCGCGGCGCCCACAGCAGGATGCTGCAGCTCTCTCTTTCCGCGGCCGTTCGACGGCAACCTTCATATATTAGCAGACTCTACGCCACCGCGCTTGTCAGACTTCGACTTCTTTCATACGCGGCGGGGACGAGTGCAATAGCCTTGGGGCATGAGCGATCTCAGAAACCCTGGCGACGCGTGGGTCGTCGCCGAAGATGGTGGCCGCTACTGGGGGCATTTTGGCGCGGCGGGCCTGCTCGCTCACGATCCTGCCCGCGGCATCCTGCTGCAGCATCGGGTCAGTTGGAGCGATCACGGCGGCACCTGGGGCATTCCGGGCGGCGCGCGCCACGAGGGCGAGGGCGCAATCGATGCCGCGATCCGCGAGTCCCATGAAGAGGCTGGCGTGCCGTTCGACGCGGTACTCCCCCACTACGCCTACGTCATCGACCGCGGCGGCTGGACGTACACGACTGTCGTCGCCACCGTGACGACACCGTTCGAGCCCGAGATGAACGATCCCGAGAGCCACGCGCTCGAGTGGATCGCGCTCGATGACGTCGAAAACTTCGATCTGCATCCGGGTTTCGCGGCGAGTTGGCCGCTGCTTCGCCCAGTTCTGGGCGAGGATCCCCAGACCGTCGAGCGATTGCTCGCTGAGGGGCTCATCACCCGTATCGCCTGAAGCGAGGTGTCCGGTTTCCGTGACACTTGCGCGGCAACCGAACACCTCACCCCAGTGCGCGCCTCAGCAGCGTCACGGCATCAGCGCGCGGGCCGGTGAAGAAGGGGACCTCCTCGCGCACGTGCCGCCTCGCTTCGGTAGCTCGCAGGTCGCGCATGAGATCGACGATGCGCACGAGATCGTCGCTCTCGAAGGCGAGCAGCCACTCGTAGTCTCCGAGCGCGAACGACGAAATCGTGTTCGCGAGCACGTCGCCGTAGCCGCGGGCGGCCATGCCGTGCTCACGCAGCAGCCTGCTGCGCTCCTCGTCTGGCAGCAGGTACCAGTCGTACGAGCGCACGAACGGATACACGCAGACGTAACCGAGCGGGCGCTCCCCCGCGAGAAACGCAGGCACGTGCGAGCGGTTGAACTCGGCGGCTCGGTGCACGCCGATGTTCGACCACACCGGCTCGAGCCGCCCTGCGCTCTCCTCGAGCACGGCACGGTACGCCGCCTGCAGCGCCTCCGAGGTCGGCGCGTGTGCCCACAGCATGAGATCGGCATCGGCGCGAAACCCCGAGAGGTCGTACCAGCCGCGAACCGTGAGCCCTTCGATGTCGCGCAGGCGAGCCTCGATCGCCTCGACCGCCTGTGGGCCGGTCGCGGCGACGGTTCGCCGCTCGGCGAACACCGCGTAGATCGTGTAGTTGGTGGTCTCGTTGATCCCCTCGGCGACCGAGGAGTGATCGATCACCGGCAAATATGACTGCTTCATCGCGAATCGCCTCCCCTGCTAGTCTCGCTCGCCCGCGAGCACCGGGATCCCGGTGACCTCACCGTGCCGCATTCGGCAACTGCCAGGCGGCGCGATGTCGGGAAACGCCTCGAACTCGCCCGTCGTCGGCGCTTCAATTGCAATGCCCCGCTCCCGCGAGGCGCGTTCGATCACCATGTCGACGATTCCGCGCACGAACTCAGGGTGCACCCCCACCGTCGCGGCCCTCACCGCTGCAATGCCGTGCTCGGCCGCCGTCGCCATGGCCTCTATGTCGAGGTCGAAGGCCACCTCCATATGGTCGCTGATGAAGCCGATCGGGGCGATGATGACCTTCTTGACGCCCTCGGCGGCGAGCGCTTCGATGTGATCGTTCACATCCGGTTCGAGCCACGGCACTCTCGGGTCGCCAGACCTCGAGCAGTAGGCCAGGGACGAGTCGAAGACGGGCGCGAGACCGAGCGAGAGCATCGAATCGATCACGGCACGCACGTCTTCATGCTGCTCGCGGTAGCCCGGGCCAGTCACCGCCGAGGCGTCTTGCATCGTATCGGGGATCGAGTGGGTGACGTACACGATGTGCGCACCGGCAAGACCGCCCTCGAGTGTTTCGGCCGCGTCAGAGATCGCGGCGGCATTTGCGGCCACGAAGCCCGGATCGTTGAAGAAGGGGCGCAACACATCGATCTCTGGAGCCAGATCGCCGAGCATCTGCCTCGCCTCTGCGAGATGCTCGCGGTACTGACGGCTCCCAGAGTACGACGCGTAGGCGCTCGTCACGAGCGCGAGCACGCGCTTCGCTCCGAATGCACCCGCATCACGCAGCGTATCGACGGTATACGGGTGCCAGTTGCGGTTACCCCAGATCACCGGAAGCTCGATGCCGCGACGCTCGAGCTCGTCGCGAACCGCCGAGAGCAACTCGAGATTCTGCTCGTTGATGGGGCTCTTGCCTCCGAACCCGTAGTAGTGCTCGCCGACCTCCCGCAGTCGCTCCTCGGGAATCTGCTTTCCTCTCGTCACGTTTCGAAGGAACGGAACAACGTCGTCAGGAGCGTTTGGGCCCCCGAAGGAGCAGATCAGTAGAGCATCGTAAGGGGTCGTCGCTTGAGCCATGTTTTTCACCATAACACCAGCTTGCCTGTACATCTGATGTATAACATCTGATGTCTGCAGTTTGCTCTCACCCGCCTCTCGTTGGGGCCCTCCCGCGTGCGTCACCGCGCCTTGACGATATAGTCGAAGTCTCAGCAGAAATACGCGGAGGTGCTGATGTCATCACCCGTGCGCAGCGGCTCGCAAAAAGCGAACGACACGCTCGGCTTCTTACGCTCCAAGATTCTGAGCGGGGAATGGCCAATCGATGAGCTCATTCCCAAAGAGCCCGAACTCATGGACCTCATCGGCGTCGGTAAATCGACCGTGCGCGAGGCGGTGCGCTCCCTTGCCACGCTTGGCATGCTGCAGACGGTGCCGGGCGTGGGCACTTTCGTGCGCGCACGTACCCCGGCAAGCTCGATCCTCACGCAATTTCTCGCGGATCAAGACATTGAAGAGGTGCTCGTCTACCGAAGGTCGCTCGAGATCGAGGCGGCCCAGACGGCGGCGGTACGGCGCAGCGAGGAGCAACTCGAAGCGATTCGTGAAAGCTACCGACTGAGCGTCGAAGCGCACGAGCAGCACGCAGAGCCGGTCGCCTGCAACCAGGTGTCGCACGAGCATTCCCTGCACCGCCTCATCGTCGAGGCGAGCGGTAGCAAGCTGCTGCTCGACCTCTACAACGGGGTCATGGCAACGCTGAACGAAGCTATGGGCCGCGGTCAAGTCTTCGTTGGCGCCACCGAAGAGACCGTACTGCTCGACCACGGCGCACTCCTACGCGCACTCGAACAGCGAAACGTGAGAGATGCGGCGCACGCCATGGCGCTGCACGCCGACAGAGATCTCGGCCTGCACACAGACGAACTCGACCTCTTCAGAAGCACGGAGCGCGCCGAGACCCTCATCGAGGCCGGGTTCGACCCTCGGTCGAGTCAAGACTAGGCGTGCGCCGGGGCGCCGATCTTCGCGTCGGTGACGCTCGCCCGCAGCAGTGCAACCGTGCCGAACACGATGAGGCCCTGCCCAAGCGTGTAGGTCGGCATGATCACGAGGTCACCGAGCCAGGCCGGCGCGCCCATAAACTCTCGCAGCGCGATGAACGTGTCTGAGACCAGAAAGAACGCGCCGCCCCAGGCGACTCGCCTCCCAAACCGCGTCGAGAACGCAGCGGTCATGCCGAGCACCACGCCGTATACCCCGAGCGGAATAAAGAGTGCCCCCGCGTGCGGCCCCACGACCGCGAGTGTCACGACCCACCACACCGCGTACACAAGCGCCCACCACGGCACCCGTTTCGGTGCCGAGATGCCGGGAGCCCGCCAGAACAACGCAACGTAGGCGAGGTGGGCGATGGCGAAGAACCCGATCATCGTCGGCAGCGTGGGCAGGCCGGGGAAGAACAGCCCGGCCCCGTCACCGATCCACGAGGCGGTCAGCGCGAGGAGCACGAGCGCCATGCCGCCGCGCGGCCAGGGCCGCACCCGCCACATCGACCACACCGCAGCGAGCGCGAGGGCCGGCATCAGCAGTTGCTTGGTCTCGAAGCCGCTGCCGGGCAGCCCGAAGATGATGAGCAGGCAGTGCACGAGCGAGATCGCAATATAGGGCAGAAACG
Source organism: Leucobacter sp. UBA1945 (assembly GCA_002336855.1). Classification (GTDB taxonomy): domain Bacteria; phylum Actinomycetota; class Actinomycetes; order Actinomycetales; family Microbacteriaceae; genus Leucobacter. The sequence continues at coordinate 16,144 of DDEV01000039.1, forward strand.
GGATCAGGGCCTGCCTGGTGGTCACCGGCGCAGGTGCCCCGACAGTCGCAGACGGCGGCCGCACGCTAGTGCTCAACGAGGATGCCGTCTTCGTCGCTGAACAGCATCGCGCCTGGCCTGAAGGTCACGTCACCGAAGCTGACGACCACGTCTGCTTCGCCGGCCCCGGTCTTGCTCGACTTCTGCGGGTTCGATCCGAGCGCCTTGACGCCGATGGGCAGCGTACCGATGACCACGCGATCGCGAATCACGCCGTGCACCACGATGCCGGCCCAGCCGTTGTCTACGCCGAGCTGCGCAATGATGTCGCCGACGAGCGCGCTCTCGAGCGCCCCGCCGCCGTCGACCACGAGCACCGCCCCATCGCCTGGGGTACCCAGGATCGACTTCAACAGCGCATTGTCGCGGTGGCAGCGCACGGTGCGCACCGGGCCCGAGAACCAGGCGTTGCCGCCCATGTTCAAGAATTGCGTGCTCACCGACTGAAGTTCGTCGCCGCGCTCGTCGTAGAGGTCGGCGGTGCTGATGCGATCGCTCATACGCCAACACTACTCTGCCGGGCACCGCCCCTCATGTCTCTAGGATGAAAGTGATGACCACCCACTCCGAACTCAGCGTCAGGCAGGCCGAGCCGAGGGACTTTGCCGCCATCGAGCGCATCGAAACGCTAGCCGATCAGATCTTCATCGACACCTTCAACCCAAATCATTGGCCGCCCGCGGCGAGCGCCACAGACAGGCTCGAGCAAGGCGGCTTCTTGCTCGTCGGCGAAGCCGAGAACTACGCCGGCTGCCAGCGCGAAGTCGTTGGCTTCGCCCACGTGATCGAAGCAGCGGGCCTCGCACACCTCGAGCAGGTGTCCGTGCTGCCGGCATTCGGTCGCCGCGGTTACGGCAGGGAGATCGTTGAAGCGGCGATGCGCGAGACACGTCAGCGCGGGTATCGCGAGCTCACGCTGCGCACCTACGCCGACTTGCCCTGGAACGCGCCGTTCTACCGAAGCCTCGGTTTCGCGCCGAGCAGCCCGCGCGGCGCGTTTCTGCTCGGACTCGTCGAAGCCGAGCGCGCCGAGGGGCTGGAGCGCTTCGGCAGTCGGCTGCAGATGACGGTGTCACTCGCCTAGGCTGCGGGCCGATCCTCGCCTGCCGGTGGTGTCGGTGGGTAGACCCAGGTGACCATCACCACCGAAATAATCATGAGCAAGAACCAAGACACCAGCTTCTGCGGCGAGACGGGCTCCCAGCCAGCCTCTTGGTTCGGGTAGAGCCACGCACCGGCCCAGGTGGCAATGTTCTCGGCGATCCAGATGAAGAGGGCGACGCCGGCGAACACGAGCAGTTGCGGCGCGCGCATGCGCACCCGCCAGATTCTGAAGTACATGAACGTGCGGCCCCAGAGCAGCGCGATCGCGGCGAGCAGCACCCAGCGCATATCGAAGATGAAGTGGTGCGTGAAGAAGTTCGCATAGATCGCCGCGGCGACCACGGTCGTCAGCCAGATCTTCGGGTACCGGCTGAAACGCAGATCGTGCAGGCGATACACACGAACCATGTACGAGCCCACCGCGGCATACATGAAGCCGCTGAACAGTGGCACCGCGCCGATTCGCAGCACCCCCTCGGCCTCGTAGCTCCACGATCCGACATCGGTTTTGAAGAGCTCCATCGCGGTGCCGGTGAGGTGAAACAGCACGATCACCCAGAGCTCACGCCCGCTCTCGAGGCGAAACACGAGCATGCCGAGCTGGATCAGCACGGCCGCGATCGTCAACGCGTCGTTGCGGGCGAGCCACGCATCGTCGGGGTACCAGAGCTTCGCGGCGATGATCACGGCGAGCAGCAGGGCACCGAAGACGCACGCCCAGGCCTGCTTCAGCAAAAAGACGGCGCATTCGATAGCGACGGCTCGCGCGCCGCTCGCGGGTTTTCGAGAGAGGATCCGCTCGGCCGCGAGGTCGATGCTTCGTTCGAGGCGAGTGAGCCCGCGCGCAGAATCATCCGTGCGGCTCGGACCGACCGAATCTCGCGGTTCACCCGTCTCGCCAGACTCGGGTGTGAACTCAGGCTCTGCCATGCCCACCGATCGCTTCGTCGGCGTCTTCGCTATCTACGATACCCACGAAGCGGCTGCCGACGCCGTGCACCTCCTGACGCCGATGCGCCTCTGCAGGTGCGGGCAGATCGTTGGGCGAATGGTGCAGGCAGCTGAGGTAGGTGAACTCCGGCCACCACTTCTTGGGGCGAAGCGTCTCGGTGAAGCCGCACACGTCGCAGCTGAGCTGCATCCAAACCGGGCGTGCGCCCGCCCGGCGGTTCGCACGCGACTGCACCAGCCAGGCCGGCGGGTGCTGCTCGAGCTCGGCGAACTCCGCCTCGCTCATGCGGTTCGGAATGCCGTGCCGAGTGGCCATCTCCAACGGAATATCGAGCCGCTGAGCGACCTCACGCTTGCTGATCATGAGCCCTCGGAGAAGCGCGAGGGGCTAGCGCCGCTCACGCTTCTCACGGATGCGCATATTGAGCTGGATCGGGCTGCCCTCGAAACCGTAGCGCTCGCGCAGGCGACGCTGAATGAAGCGGCGGTAGCCCGGGTCGAGAAACCCGGTCGTGAAGAGCACGAATGTTGGCGGGCGGTTCTGCACCTGCGTACCGAACAGAATTCGCGGCTGCTTGCCACCGCGCAGCGGGTGCGGGTGCTCCTGCACGAGCTCGGCGACGAACGCGTTGAACTTCGCGGTCGGAATACGGGTGTCCCACGACTCGAGCGCGTTCTCGATCGCCGGCACGAGCTTCTCGAGGTGACGCCCGGTGCGAGCCGAGAGGTTCACGCGAGGCGCCCACGACACGTGAGCGAGGTCTTGCTCGATTTCGCGTTCGAGGTACTTGCGGCGATCGTCGTCGAGCAGATCCCACTTGTTGAACGCGAGCACGAGCGCGCGGCCCGACTCAAGCACGAGATCGACGATGCGCAGATCCTGGTCACTGATCGGCTGCGTCACGTCGAAGAGCACGACCGCGACCTCGGCCTTCTCAAGCGCAGCTGCGGTGCGCAGCGAGGCATAGAAGTCGGCACCCTGCTGCAGGTGCACACGGCGACGAATACCCGCGGTGTCGACGAAGGTCCAGACACGGCCTGCGATCTCGACCTGCTCGTCGACGGGGTCGCGGGTGGTGCCGGCGAGGTCGTTCACGACCACACGCTCTTCACCGGCGGCCTTGTTCAGGAGGCTCGACTTGCCCACGTTGGGGCGGCCGAGCAGGGCGACGCGACGCGGGCCGCCGAGCTTAGGCTTCGCAACAGCCGACTCATCGGGCATCGCCTTCAGCACCGCGTCGAGCAGGTCGGCCACGCCGCGGCCGTGCAGGGCCGAAACCGGCCAGGGCTCGCCGAGGCCAAGCGACCAGAGCCCAGCAACCTCGGGCTCCTGAATCGCATCGTCGACCTTGTTTGCGACGAGAAATACGGGCTTGTTCGAGCGGCGCAGCAGCTGCACGACACGCTCATCGGTCGCGGTTGCCCCGACTCGCGAGTCGACCACGAACATCACGACGTCACAGAGATCGATCGCGATCTCTGCCTGCGCCGCCACCGAAGCGTCGATGCCGCGAGCGTCGGGCTCCCAGCCGCCAGTGTCGACGAGCGTGAAGCGCTTGCCCGTCCACTCGGCCGGGTAGCTCACGCGGTCACGTGTCACGCCCGGCACATCTTCGACCACTGCCTCGCGACGGCCGAGAATTCGGTTCACGAGGGCCGACTTGCCGACGTTCGGGCGGCCGACGATCGCGACGACCGGCAGCGCCTCGGCCTCGGGCTGCGTGAAGCCCAAGAACTCGCCGTTCTCGCCGAGAATCTGCATGTCTTCGTCTTCAAGGTCGAACCCGTCAAGGTTCGACCGCATGGCGCGCAGGCGCTCCTCGTCGGTGACTTCGCCGTCGAACAGCTCGCCGACGATCACCTCGTCGTCGCTGACCGCTGACGCGTCGAACTCGTTCTCTTCACTCATGCCTGTGCCTCTCGCACGATATCGATCACAGCCTGTACCGACTGTGCAAAGTCTAAGTCGCTCGTGTCGACGAGCGTCACCCCGGGTGCGGGGTTCATGAAATCCACGACGAGCGTGTCTTTCGCGTCGCGGGCCTCGATGTCAGCGAGCACCTGCTCGCGCGTGAGCCCCTGCAGTTCACCGGCGCGGCGCGCGGCGCGCACCTCGGGCGAAGCCGTCATCAGAATGCGCACTGGCGCGTTCGGTGCCACCACTGTGGTGATGTCGCGCCCCTCGATCACCACGCCGGGCAGCCCCGAGGTAGCGACGAGCTCGCGAAACATCGCGTTCAACCGCTCGCGCACCGCGGGATGCTTCGAGACCCTGCTGACCTGGCCACTGAGCTCGGGGGTGCGAATGAGCGCGGTCACATCGGTTGCACGCGCGGTGTCAGAAAGCGCGACCGTCACCTGCTGCTCACCGAGCAGGGTGATCTTGTAGCGCCAGCGGTCGAGCAGTTCGAGAATCTGCTCTTCGTCGTCGAGGTGCACGCCCGCCTCGAGCGCGGCCCACGCCAGCGCCCGGTACGCAGCACCCGTATCGAGAATGCCGAAGCCGAGCTGGCTCGCGGCCTCGCGAGACACGCTCGATTTGCCGCTGCCCGCGGGGCCGTCGATGGCGACAAGCATGCTCTCGCTCACAGCGTTCTCCATCCGCGCTCCTTGAGATCTGAGATCGCGCGCTCGGCCACCTCGGGCAGCACGGCGATCTCAGCAAAACCGATCTGAGCGCCCGGCGAATGCTCAAGGCGCAAGTCTTCCATGTTAATGCCCAATTCTCCGAGCTCGGTGAGCAGCGCCGCGAGCTGCCCGGGCCGGTCGTCGATGAGCACCGTGAGCGTGGTGAAGCGCTCGCTGCTGCCGTGCTTGCCCGGGATGCGTGCGACGCCCCGGTTGCCGGCGGCCAGCAGGTCGGCGATGCGGCGCCTCGCGCCCTGCTGCTCAGGGTCTCGCAGTGCTTCAAGCAGCAAGGCGAGGTCGGCCTGCAGCGCCTCGAGCCCCTCGATCACCGGCATTCGGTTCGCACTCAAGATCTGCACCCACAACTCGGGATCGCTCGAGGCGATGCGCGTGGTGTCGCGCAGCCCCTGGCCCGCCAGCCCGATGTACTGCTCATTCGCATCGAGCAGCCGCGCCGCAAGCAGGCTCGCCACGGTCTGGGGCACGTGCGAGACGAGGCCGACCGCTGCGTCGTGCTGCTGCGGCGTCATCTCGAGCGGCGTGGCACCAAGCTCGAGGGCGACAGATTCGACGAGCGAGAGCGCCGCCGCGGGGGTCTCCTCGTCTCGGCAGATCACCCAGGGTCTCGCCGCGAAGAGATCGGCGCGCGCCATGATCGCGCCACCCCGCTCGCGGCCAGCCATCGGATGCGAGCCCACGTAGTTCGTGAGGTCTACGCCGCGCGCCTGGAGCGCCTCGAAGGGCGCGAGCTTGATGCTCGCGACATCGGTCACGACCGCGTCGGGGTACTCGGTGAGCGCACGCTCGATCACATCGGCGACGACGTCGGGCGGAGTCGCGACGACCACAAGATTGGGCAGAGGATCGCCGGCCGCCGGNNCCCGCCCCGTAGTCCGCGGCGAGCGCCACTGTGGTGGGCGATACGTCTTCGAGGGTAACGTCGATGCCGCGGTCTCGCAGCGCGAGGCCGATGCTCGCGCCGAGCAAGCCCGCACCGATGATGTGGACCTGCCCGCTCACTCGACTCGCGAGGCCGTTCGACGTTCCCTGTGCCACGGAGGCCTCCTTCGTTGTACTCGTACAATTTTGCCCTACTCCGAGCGCACTGCAGCAGCGCGTACCGCACAGATCAGCACCAAAAGCACAAACTTCGCGGGTTTTCGTGTGCTCTTACTGCTGTTTTGTGCTTTTAGTGCTGATAGCGCGGGCTCGAAAAGGATCACCCGGCCTGCCTGCGCGCCTCAGCACAGGCCGGTGCACCTCAGCGAGTGTGTGGGTTGCCCTTGGCCGCGATCCCGCGCATGCCCTTCGCGCCCTTACCGTCACCCGGTCGGCCGGCAGTGATCTGCTTGGTGCGCGCGCGGCCCGACTTGCCACCGGAACCCGCGGGCTTGCCTCCGGCTCCCTTCGCGCCCTTGCCGCCAGACTTTCCGCTCTCGGCCCGGCCCTTGCCAGCCGGGGCGGCCTGCGTG
>DDEV01000025.1:0-1642 GCA_002336855.1 Leucobacter sp. UBA1945
CCCGGCCTCGCGCGCGACCTCGGGCACCACCCGCTCGGCGAGGCCTCGACGCAGCGTGAGCGGCACCCCGAGCTCTGCGAGCGAGCGCCGCAGCGCCCTGAGCGAGTGGTGCAGCCACCACTTCGCGGCGCCACCAAGCGGGCGCGCCTCGGGTGAGGTCTCGTCAAGCACGTAGAGCGCAATCACTCCGTCTGGGTCGCCGGCCGCCTCGAGTAGCGCGGCGTGGTCGGCGACGCGCAGGTCGTCGCGAAACCAGATGATCGAGGTCACGCTGTCAGTGTAGCGAGGCGGCGCGGAATGAACCCTGCCACGGCCCCATCACCGCATCCACCCCCAGCAGTAGTGCACGTATTGCGCGCTCAATGAGCCGCAGGGCGCAAAACGTGCACTACTGCGAGAGATTCGGCCTGCCTACGTGTCGTGCCACGCGAGCAAAGTGAGTCAGAGGATCCACCGCACCCGTCAGACCCGGCTCACGAGCCCGTGATCGAGCGAGGCGAGCCGGTCTGCGACCTCACGAATGAGCCCTTGCAGCGCGGCGGCCGCATGCGTCGGCGCCATGTCAGAGCGGCGAGCGATGCTGATGGTGCGGGTGAGTTCGTCGGCCACGGGTGCCGCGAACGGGGTGGCTCGCAACGCCGGCCGGTTTACGGCCACCATCGCGGGCACCACGGCGACACCGATGCCGCGCTCGGCAAAGCGCAGCGCGGCATCCATCTCTGCACCCTCGACCGCTACCGCGGGCGTGATCCCTGCGGCCCCGAACGCCGCGTCCATGGCGACGCGCAGGTCGTAGTTCTCCGGAAACGACACCTGCGGCACCGCCCCGAGCTGCTCGAGCGATATCGGCGGGCCTGCAGCAGTTTCAGTGCCGGCACCGCAGTTCGCGCCACTCCGCGCGAACGGGTCGGGCAGCTCTGCCGCCGACACCACGACGAGTCGCTCGCTCAGAATCGGTTCGCGCTCGAGCACGGCGCGAGCGCCCTCTGAAGACACGCTCGTGACGATGAGCGCAAGGTCGAGCGCCCCCTCAGCGAGGGCTGAGATGAGGCTGCGCGATCCTCGCTCGAGAATCTCGATATCGATGCCCGGGTACCGATCGCGAAACTCGGCGAGCACGTCGACGACCAGGCTCGTGCAAAGCGTCGGCGTCGCGCCGAGGCGAACGCGACCGCGCCGCAGCCCCGCGAGCTCTGCCATCTCGCCTCGCGCCGTGTCGGCGTCTGCGAGCATGCGCTTGGCGATGGGCAGCAGCCGCTCCCCCGCGGCGGTGAGCGCAACATTGCCGCGCGCGCGGTGAAACAGCTCGACCCCGAGTTCGCGTTCGAGCGAGGCAATCTGCCTGCTGAGCGATGGTTGCGCGAGGTGCAGCCGCTCGGCGGCGCGAGTGAAGTGGCCGATCTCGGCGATCGTCGCAAATCCGGTGAGCTGCTCGAGATTCATATCGATAGCCTATGCACATCGTCTCCATGAAATCTATTCATTGGAGTAATCATCGCCGCGTGCCTAGCGTGGATGACATGAGCACAACAACAAATGCTTCGCAAGACAAAACCACCGCCAACACCACGCACGACACCCCGGCCCGCCCCACCGAGCGCCTGCTCTCGACCTCGGTGCTCGTGATCGGCACGGGCGGCGC
>DDEV01000025.1:1657-37624 GCA_002336855.1 Leucobacter sp. UBA1945
AGAACTGGCCGAGCGCGGCGTGCAGGTGCTGGCCGTCGGCAAGCGCCGCAAGCACGACGCCCACACCACGCTCGCCGCGGGCGGCATCAACGCCGCGCTCGGCACCATGGACGCCGAAGACAGCTGGCAGCAGCACGCGGCCGACACGCTGCGCGAGTCGTACTTTCTCGCCGATCCAGCGATCGTCGAAGTCGTCACGAAGAACGCGGCGCAGGGCATCGAAGACCTCGAGCGCTGGGGCATGCCGTTCGCGCGCGAGGCTAACGGCCGCATCAGCCAGCGCTTCTTCGGAGCGCACACCTACCGCCGCACTTGTTACGCGGGCGATTACACGGGCCTCGAGATTCAGCGCACCCTGCTGCGCCGCGCCCGCGAACTCGAGGTTCCGATCGTCGACACCATCTACATCACCCGCCTGCTCGAGAGCGACGGGCGCATCTTCGGCGCCTATGGCTTCGACATCGTCGACGGCACTCCGATCGTGATCCACGCGGATGCGGTGATCCTCGCGGCTGGCGGCCACACCCGAATCTGGCGCAACACGTCATCGCGGCGCGACGAGAATACCGGCGACTCGTTCAGGCTCGCGGCGCTCGCCGGTGCGAAGATTCGCGACGCCGAGCTCGTGCAGTTTCACCCCTCGGGCATTCTCGAGCCCGCCGACGCGGCCGGCACCCTCGTGAGCGAGGCGGCGCGCGGCGAGGGCGGCATTCTGCGCAACGCGCTCGGCGAGCGCTACATGGCGAAGTACGACCCCGAGCGCATGGAGCTCTCGACCCGCGACCGCGTGGCACTCGCGAGCTACACCGAGATCGTCGAGGGCCGTGGCACCACGAACGGCGGCGTCTTTCTCGACGTGTCGCACCTGCCGCGCGAGGTGATTCTCGAGAAACTGCCTCGCGTCTACCGCACCATGATCGACCTGCAGATGCTCGACATCACCGAGCANNATCGAGATCGCGCCGACAGCTCACTATTCGATGGGTGGGGTTTGGGTTCGCGCCGAGGATCACGGCACGGGCGTCGACGGGCTGTACGCCATCGGCGAGGCATCGTCTGGGCTGCACGGCGCCAACCGCCTCGGCGGCAACTCGCTGATCGAGCTGCTCGTCTACGGGCGCATCACCGGGGCGGACGCTGCCGAGTATGTCTCGGGGCTCTCTGTGGTGCACCGCTCGGCCGAGGCCGTGGCCGAGGCTCGCGAAGAGATGCGTGCGCTGCTGAGCCGCGGTTCGCTTGGGGCAGGCGGGGCCAGCCGTGCCGACGGGGCTGNNCACGAGAGCCCTCGCCTGCTGCAGCGCGCGCTGCGCGACCTCATGACCGAGCACGCCGGAGTCGTGCGCAGCGAGCAGGGCCTGCGCGAGGGGCTCGCGAAGCTCGACGCGCTCGAAGCAAGGGTTGCCCGGGTCTCGGCACACCCCGACATCGCGGGCTTTGACGATCTCGCCCACGCCTTCGATCTCTACGGCTCAATGCTCGCTGCCCGCGCAACCCTCGAGTGCGCGCTCGAGCGCCGCGAGACCCGCGGCTGCCACAACCGGTCGGACTACCCCGAGCAAGACGACTCGCTGCGCGGCAACTTCGTGTGGAGCCCCGAGACGGGTGCCGTCTTCGAGCCGGTTGCCGACGCGCCCGAGTCGTTCCGCGCGCTCGCGGTTGCTGCGCTCGATGACTCAGTCGAGGGCAAACTGGTCGAGTAGTCGAGGGTTTGAGCCGCCATCACTCGAGCACGAAGGTGGCCTCGGGATCCTCGAGCAACCGAAGCGTGGCCCGCGCGTGCCTCGCCACGACCTCGTTCTCAGCGATGGTCGCGGCGTGCAGTGCGGGCTCGCCCGCCTCACCAAGCTCGACGAATGCACGGCTCAGGCTGCGCATGACGGTGAGATCGCCACGGCCGAGTTCGAGCGCAAGCTCACGTGCGAGCACGCCGCGCTCGTCATAGGGCACGAGACCCGCGGCAGTGCGCCAGGCCGCGCGCGCGACCTCGTCGTCTGCATCGTGCAGGTGACCAGACGCGATCGCCTCGTAGCTGTTCGGCTCGGCGAGCTTCGAGAGCGTGTGCAGGGCCTGGCTGCGGGCCTGCGGTGTCGCCGAGGCTGCCTCCTCAGTCACGCGCTGCAGCACGAGATCGCGCGGCAGCCTCGTCAGTGCCCAGGTGAGCATGTCGCGCACATAGAAGTCGGGTTCGACCGCGCAGCGCCCGAGCAACACCTCGAGATAACTGGCGTCGGGGTGCGTGCCGGCGGTCAGTGCCGCCTGCAGCCGGGCCGACGAGTCGTCGGCGGCGAGCGCCGCCTCAAGTGCTCGTGCTGAATCGGTCATACGAACCATCTTGCCCGAGCCACAAGCCGGGCGCACGAAGATGACACGACAACTCGCATGCGACGATCAGTGCGTCGTCGTGACCTCGGCGCGCTCACGAGGCAGCAGCCAGAGTGCGAGCGCCGCACCCCCGAGCGAGAGCAGCGCCGCGACAATGAACGAAGCCTGAAAGTCGCCGAGCGCGGGCACGGCACCGGCACCGGCACCGGTGATCAGCGATGCGACGATCTGAGTCGCGAGGGCCCCTCCGACCGCGCGTGCGATGGTGATGAGCGCGGTGGAAACGCCCACCTCGTACTCGCTCGCACCGATCGCGGCTGAGGCGTACACGATGGTTGAGGCCGCCGCCGCGCCGATCCCGGCAAGCACGAGCGTCAAGACGATCATCGCCGGCGTCGAGCCCAGCAGGGTAACCACCGAAGCCGCGCCGAGCAGAGCCATCGCGACCGCACCGATCACCCGCGCCTCGAGTCGACGCGCAAGCCTGCCCGCTGCAATCGAAGCGATCACGCCCACCGCGTAGGCCGCTGAGAGAAAGTAGCCAGTCTGCGTCGCAGTCGCGCCGAGCCCGTACCCCGTTTCCTGGGGCTGGGCGATCAACTGCGGCACGAGAAACACGATGGGCGCATACCCGGCGCCAATCGCAATCCCCACGGCAACCGACCCTCCGACTGCTCGCGACGCGAGCGTCGCAACATCGATCATGGGCTGATGCACACGACGTTCGATCCACAGCCACAGCGCGAACAGCGTCGCGGCGATCACGAAGCAAAGCCACGTCATCGGAGCCAGCCAACCTGCCGACGCCGAGCTCGAGAGCGCGACGATCAGCGCGACGAGGGCAAGTGCGAGCACGCTCGCTCCGAGCCAGTCGGTGCGCGTCGGCGCATTGGCGTCTCTCGGATCGTGGCGCAACCGGGGTCTCGCCGAAAAGAAGCACACCCCTCCGATCGCGACGAATGCGGTGGGCACGGCATACAAGACGGCTCGCGAGAATGCATCGATGATGGGGCCGGCGATGAGCACTCCGAGCCCGGCCCCGGCGACGCTCATCGCGACGAGCACCCCTGAGGCGGTCTTGATCGAGCCATTCGCGAAGATGAATCGCAGGGCGACGAAACCGACAGGAATGATGCCGAGTGCGAAACCCTGCAGCCCCTGCCCAGCGATGAAAAGCGCAAAACTCGGCGCGAATGCCGAACTTAGCCCGCCTACGACCACGATGAGCACGAGCGCGGCGAGGGTCTTGCCTGCGCCGTAGACATCGGCGAGCCTGCCTGCGAGGGGCGTCACGATTACGGTGATCACGGTCGGCACCACGCTCGCGAGCGCACCGGTTGCCGCGTCGACCCCGAAGTCGTGCTGAAGCTGCGGTAGCACCGGCAGCACGAACCCTTCGAGCGATGCTGCCGCCAGCACAATGATGGCGAGTCCAATGAGAGCGAGGCGACGCTGCCCGACTCGGGGCGCCTCGGCGGTTGCAGTGCTCATGTGATCCTCTTCGATCTCGACGCGTGCCGCGCCTTCACTTTCGTTACATGTAACGATATTGTTGTGAACATGCTAGCCGAACATCGAAGTCGCGCAAGAGCCGGCCGCCCGTCCGCGGTGCAGATCGATGCAATCATCGCTGCAGCGACACAAATCGCAGACGACGCCGGCCTCGACGAAGTCACCCTACGTGCCGTGGGCTCGGCTGTCGGCGTATCGGCGATGGCCGTGCACCGCGCCACTGGCGGAATCGACGCACTGCGGCACCGGCTCATCGCGGCCGTGGTCGACGAGGCAATCTCGCAGGTGCACTGGCCGCAGAGCGACTGGCGCGCAACGGTCGAGGTATTCGCATACGGCCTGCGAGACCTCCTCATGCGCCACCCGCTCGTACTCGAAGCGCACCGCAAAGCATCGCTCGACACCCCGCGGGCAGACGATGTGGCCCATCGCGTCGTCGCTGCACTCGCAAGCGCCGGCCTTTCGCCGGAGCAGGCGGCGTACGGCTACGCCGCCGTGCACGATTTCGTGACGGGGCACGTGGCAATCAGGCTTGGTCGGGGTGACCATGAGGTGCTTACCGGTGACTCGGAGCGCCTGGCAGCCTCGGTGTTCGTGAACTTTCACGATCCCGATGCGCGTTTCGATTTCGGCCTGCGACTGCTTCTCGATGGGCTGTTCGCCTCTGCACGGAGAAACACCGATGTCGCCCAGTAGCGTCCCGCAACACGGGAGCTGGCTGCCCGAGACTCGCACGCTTTCGCGACCGGGGCGCTCCGCGAGCTACTGTGTGCTCGGAGACCCGGCCGGTGCGCCGGTGCTCGTCTGGCATGGTTCACCTGGCTCGCGCTACCAGATGCTGCCGCTGCACACCGCGGCGGCAGAGGCCGGTCTACGCCTCATCGCACTGGATCGGCCGGGCGTCGGGCAGTCTTCGCCAGAGGCCGCACAGGGGTTCAGCCTCGGGGCGGGTGATGCTCTCGCGGTGCTCGATGCGCTAGGCGTCAGCTCGGCCACGGCCCTCGGCTTTTCCGGCGGGGCAGGGTACGCACTCGCCTTCGCGGTAGCCCACCGAGAGCGTATCGACCGCGTGGTGCTCGTCTGCGGCATGATCCCGGGCGCTCCGCGCTCAACCCTCAGGGAGCGAATCCCGATCGTGTCTGCGCTCTACCGGGTAGCGAGAGTCGCCCCATGGCTGGCCACCGCAATGCTCGATGGTCGCGGCCCCTTTGCTCGCGCGCGAGCTGCAAACTTCGACGCCTGGCCAGAGGCCGATCGCGCGGTGATGACCAACGAGATGGTGCAGCAGCAGCTCGCCGCCGACGCAGCCGAAGCCACAAGACAAGGATCACGCGCGGCCGTCAACGACCTGCGCTGGTACTCACGGCCTTTCGACCTGGGTATGGTGAGCCAACCGGTGCAGCTGCTGCACGGCACCGATGACGGCAACGTGCCCGTCGCGGTTGCGCGCTGGGCCGCAACACAGCTACCCAACGCGGCACTGCACGAGTTGCCGGATCAAGGGCACTACTTCGCCGCCGCCCACCCTGGGCTCGTCATCGACGCGCTGCGAAGCGACGCCTGAACCCCTCAGCCGATCAGCAGGCCAATGACGAGCGCCACGATGGCGAGCGCGGGCAGCGCGCCCTGGATGATTGCCGCCCGGCGCTTATCGGGGCTCGAGAGCAGCAGCACGAGCGCCGCGGCGAGCATTGACCCTGTGCCGACGAACACGAGCGTGAGCCCGACTACCGAATAGCCGAGCGGCAAGAGCACGATGCCGAGCAGCACCGCGATGGCGAGAAACAGGTTGTAGAACCCTTGGTTGAACGCGAGTTGCTTCGTCGCTCGCGCTTCGTCTTCGCTCGTCCCAAACACGGCACGCACCCGCGGGGTTGTCCACGCGATCGACTCCATGTAGAAGATGTATACGTGCAGCAGGGCGGCGAGGGCGGCCAGCACGAGGCCCAAGATTGTCATGCACTCATTCTGCACCCGATACGCCGAGATGCGTCGCACTCAGGTGCATTGAGTTCACGGGTAAGTCGAGCCGCGAACCGCGAGCCTCAGTCGCCTCTAGTCGCCACGATCGCGCACGCGGGCGATGAGTGTGCGCAGCGCTACCTGGATCGTCTGCTCGAGCACCTCGACGGTCGAGCCCGCAAACTCATGCCGTTCAACGATCGGGTGCTGGCCGCGGTCGCAGCTTGCAAGGTACACGGTTCCGGGCTGCTCGCCTTCTTCCGGGTCGGGGCCGCCGACGCCGGTCACACCAACCGCATAGTCGGCATCGAGCAGATCAGCGACCGAGCAGGCCATGGCGATCGCCGTGGGCGCGGTGACTACCGGCCCGTCGGGAGATCGCAGCAGGGTGTGCTTCACCGAAGGCTGGTAGGCGACGACGCCGCCCCGGTACCACTTCGACGCTTCGGGCGCGGCAGTGATGGCCGCCGCGAGCTGCCCTCCGGTGAGTGATTCCGCCGTTGCCACCACTGCTTGTGAACCGAGGCAGACCTCGGCGAGCTCCTGCGCGAGGCGTTCGATCTCGGTGGTCACTGGGGTCTCGGTCATGCGCGCTTTCGCCCCCTCTTCGCTTTCGGTGCGGCTTTCGGTGCGGCTTTCGACGCGCCCTTCGGTGCGGCTCTCGCCGTCCGCTTCTGCGACGCCTTCTTCGAAGCGCGCGAGCGCTGCACGCTCTGCTTCAGGGCCTCCATCAGGTCGATCACTTCGGCACCCGGCCCTTCTTCTGACCCACCAAACGTCTCTTCGGTGTCGAGCGTGTCGCCCTCGCGTCGCTTGGCTTCGATGAGCTGGCGCAGCTGCCCTTGGTACTCGTCGCGAAACTGCTCCGGTTCGAAGTCGTTCGAGAAGCTCTTCACGAGCGCCGACGAGAGCTGCATCTCCTTCGCGCTGATGCGCACCCGCTGCTCGAGCGAGGCGAACTCTGCCTGCCGCACCTCATCGGGCCACAGCAGCGTCTGCAAGAGCAGCACCTCGCCCCGCACCCGCAACGCAGCAAGACGAGTCTTCTGCCTGAGCGCGAACTGCACGACTGCGGTGCGGTCGGCCTTCTCGAGCGTTCGCCGCAGCAGCACGTATGCCTTCGCTGACTTGCCGGTGGGCTCGAGGTAGTAGCTGCGCTCGAACAGCATCGGGTCGATTTGCTCGCTGGGCACGAACTCGACAACTGAGATCTCGCGGTCGCGCTCCTGCGGAATAGAAGCGAGCTCCTCTTTGGTCAGCACGATGGTGTCACTGTCATCGGCGTACGCGCGATCGATGTGTTCGTAGGGCACGACCTCGCCGCACACCTCGCACCTGCGCTGGTACCTGATTCGACCGCCATCCGCGTCGTGCACCTGGTGCAGGTCAACGTCGTGGTCTTCGGTCGCACTGTACAGCTTCACGGGCACGTTCACGAGCCCGAAAGTAATCGCTCCGCTCCAGATTGCTCTCATGCTTACAGTAGAGCCCAATCGACTGTCAAAGGTCTACCGCTTGCCAAACCCGCAGATGATCGTATATGCATGGCAAAGCAAGAGCAGATGGTGACGGTTCACGGCAGACGCATTCGTGTTTCGAACCTGCAGAAGGTGCTGTATCCGCGCACCGGCACGACGAAGGGCGACGTGATCGCCTATTACAGTGCGGTTGCGGCAACGATGCTGCCGCACTGCGAGGGGCGCCCGGCGACGCGAAAGCGGTGGCCAGATGGCGTGGGTGAAGACGGCACTCGCGCGTTCTTCTTTCAAAAAGATCTCGGTGATGCCGCGCCAGATTGGGTCGAGACGGGTCAGATTCAGCACAAGGATCACGTCAACACCTACCCCCTGGTGAACGATGAGGCGACGCTCGTGTGGCTCGCTCAACTCGCAGCCCTCGAAATTCACGTGCCGCAGTGGCGCTTCGGGGCATCGGGAACCCCAGCCAATCCGGATCGCATGGTATTCGACCTCGACCCGGGCGACGGGGTCGATCTGCCGCAGTGCGCGAGGGTCGCGTTTCTCGTGCGCGACTTGCTGCGCGGAATGGGGCTCGAATCGATTCCGGTGACAAGCGGCAGCTCGGGCATTCACCTCTACGCAGCACTCGACGGCAAGCAGACTTCAGACCAGGTTTCGGCGGTGGCGAAAGAATTGGCGCGCGCGCTCGAAGCCGACCACCCCGACGACATCACGAGCTCGATGCGACGCGACCTGCGCCCGGGCAAGGTGTTCATCGACTGGAGCCAGAACAACGCAGCGAAGACGACAGTGGCCCCGTACTCGCTTCGGGGTCGCGCCACCCCCACGGTGGCGGCACCGAGAAGCTGGCGCGAGCTCGCGTCGCCGCACCTCAAGCAACTCGAGTTCACCGAGGTGCTCGCCCGACTTGAAAAGCGCGGGGATCCCCTCGCCGCGCTTCTCGACTCGCCTCGCACACCATCGAAAGGGGCGCGGGATCGGCTGGCCACGTACCGCGCAAAACGAGACGCCACGCGCACCCCCGAACCGGTTCCCGAGGTCGGCGAGGCCTCGCGCCCCGCACCCGCGGGCGACGACGCGGAGGGCGAGCGGCGCTCCCCCATCTTTGTGATTCAACGCCACGAGGCACGTCGCTTGCATCACGACTTTCGGCTAGAACACGACGGGGTGCTCGTCAGCTGGGCGTTGCCGAAGGGGGTTCCCGACGACCCGAGCCGCAATCACCTCGCGGTCATGACCGAGGATCACCCACTCTCGTACGCCTCGTTCGAGGGGGTGATTCCCGCCGGTGAGTATGGGGCTGGCAGCGTGCGCATCTGGGACAGCGGAACCTACAGCCTCGAGAAGTGGCGAGACGACGAGGTGATCGCGACGCTGCAAGGCTCTCCCGGCGGCGGGCTCGGCGGCAGCCGCCGTTTCGCGCTGTTTCGCGCCGGCGGTTCGGCGAGCAAGCCGCAGTGGATGATCCACCTCATGGAACCGCTGCCGCGAACCGAAACGTACGCTCCCATGCTCGCCGAAACCGCATCTGACGCCGAACTCGTCAGCCTCGATGCCGAGGAGTGGGCCTTCGAGATGAAATGGGACGGCATCAGGGTCATCGCAGAGGTTGACGGCGATCGCTGCGTGTTGCGATCCCGCTCGGGGGCAGACCTCAGTGCCACGTATCCCGAGCTCGCATCGCTCCCCCGCGCCCTGCATGTCGACCGTGCCGTGCTCGACGGCGAGCTCGTCGCCCTGGGCGCGAATGGGGCACCCAGCTTCAGCCGGCTGCAGCAGCGATTCGGGCTCACCCGCCGCGCCGACGTGGCGCGGGCGAAGGAGGTCGCGCCCGCGATGTATCTCGTCTTCGACGTGCTGAGCATCGATGGCACCGATTGCCGAGCGCTGAGCTACGACCAGCGTCGAGAATTGCTCATCGAGCTCTTCGACGCCCAGCCCGGTGTTCCCGCGGCGGTGCCCGATGCGTTCGACGGAACAGGCGAGCAGGCAATGCAGACGAGCCGTGAGCTGGGACTCGAGGGTCTCGTGGCGAAGCGGCACCGGAGCAGCTACAGCTCGGGCGTGCGGTCGTCGAACTGGCTCAAGTTTCCGTTCATCGACACCGCCGAGGTCGTCGTGATCGGTTGGCGCGAAAGCAGCGCCGACCCCAGTGGTCTCGCGTCGCTGCTGCTCGCAGAGCTCGAGCCGGTGCTGCGATACGCGGGCCGGGTCGGCACCGGGTTCTCGGCCGCCGAACGTCACGCGCTGCTCGAGAAGCTTCGACCGCTCGAGCAGGCCTCTCCCGCCTGCGATGTGCCCAGCGAGGCGAGGCGCGAGGCTCATTGGGTGCGGCCGGAGCTCGCCGCCGAGGTCGTGTCGAAGGGGCGCACGAGCAGCGGAGCCCTGCGACAACCTGTCTGGCGGGGCTGGCGCCCCGACAAGAACCCGAGTTCGTAGGGCGGCGAGCGACGCTAACCAGACTCGTGCTGCGAGGCGCGATACAGCGTGAGCAGCCCCGCAACGCCCTCGGCCTCGAACGCCGAACGCTGCCTCGCAGCCGGGGTGCCCTCGCGGCGAAGCCTCGCCAGGTAGCTCTCGACCCGATCTCGGTCGCCGAAGCGATCAAGCTCGCTGCCGACTGAGTCGAGCATGCGCTCGATCAGCTCGAACGCGGGCAGGCGCTCGGCGGTGGCCGGGTCGACGAGATCTGATGAGAGACCGTTGCGGGCCGCGAGCCAATTCGCTCCGTTGACAATGCCTTGCGTCAGCACCGGGCGCTCGATGCCTGCTGCTGCATCGCTCAGGGCTCGGTCGACGAGCGCGCGAACGAGCACCGCGAATGCGACCGCATCAGCCGCGCGCAACTGTGAATCCGCAATGCGCAATTCGACTGTCGGGTAATTCTTTGAGAGGCGAATCACCCAGGCCACGAGGCCCGAATCGAGAATGATGCCTGAGTCGATGAGCCTGGCGACCGCCCGGTCGTACTCCTCGCCGTTCGCGAAGATCTGCGGGTAGCCAGCCACGGGCATGGTGAGCGCCATCACGTGCCGCCAACTCTCGAACCCGGTCGGGGTGCCGCACCAGAACGGCGAGTTCGTCGAAACTGCGAGCAGCACCGGCGCCCACCTCGCGACTCTTGCGATCACCTCGACTCCCGCGTCTGCCGACGGCACCGCGACATGCACGTGGGTGCCGGTGAGATACTGGTGCGCGCCGACCCCGCGAATCTCGGCCTCGATGCGACGGTAGCGCGGCTTCGGGGTGACCGTGCCGATTGTTTCGCCACCCACGGCAGGCAAACCGGTGCCCGCGAGCACGACCCCGCAGTGCTCGGCGGCCCGCGAAACGGTCGAACGAAACCGCGAGAGCACGGCTTCGGCCTCTGCAGCCTCGTGGCAGATAGGCGTCGACGTCTCGAGTTGGCTCGAAAAGTACTCGCGCTCGGTCTGGTCGCCGAGTTCGGGGGTAGCGAGAATCAGCTCGGCGGCACTATCGGTCGGCTCGCCGGTCGTCGCGTCGAGCAACAAGTACTCTTCTTCAACGCCGAACGTGCGTTCGGTCTGCGAATACGACATGTCAACCTCCGTCCCGACCCTGCCGAGACGGCAGCGCCTCCACTCGCTTCGAGCATATGAGCGCGGGCCTCAGGGACCATAGGGCTTGACTGTACTCGCGCTCAGCCGCTAAGCACATCGGGGCGCTGCCGAATCAGATCAGGTCTGGGTTCTTTCGAGCATACGTCTCGGCTTCGTCTTCTGACACGACGACGAGCCCCCTCGGCGTGTGCGACAGCGCGGCCAGCACCTTCACCCAGACGAGGTTGAGCTGCGGGGGCCGGCTGCCCGCAAACCTGAACGCAATGTTGGAATATGGCGAGAGCCACACCGATACCCGACCGCTGCCCTCTTCGGGCGCGCGAGTCCAGCTCAAGAAGAAACATTCTTGCTTCTTCAGTTTCTGCCCGACGACCACTTTCAGGTGCGCCAGCACACGATCGTCGAACTCATACTCATTCGTTCCGTGCATCAAATAGCCCATGTTGCTCATCATCTCAGCGGCGAGCGCGCATGCGGTGCGACTTGAGACCAGCGTGGTCATCACTGACAGCAAGCGCAGCTTCTGTTCGTTTTTCGTCATGAGCGCCGCACACACCCGTACGACTTCTCGGCGACACGACGCGGCTGGCCCCTCGCGCGCAGTTGCGGGTTAGGCTCGGCATATGCGATGCCCTCTTCCGAAGGTGAGCAGTAGCTAAAAATTGGGGGTCATCGTTGCAGCACATCGACGTGCAGAAGTTTCGATCGACAGATGTGTCAGAGATCGAAGAGACCTGGCGCGAGTTCGTGCCCTCGGCAGAGTTGATGCAGGTAGACGAACTCCGGTGCAGCCTCGACTGGCATTCGATTTCAATGGCCGGCATGGCGCTCATCAAATACGAAATGGCGGCCGATGTGCGGTCGGTCATCGAACCGGCGGGTCAGCTGTTTACGTGTCAGTTCACGACGAGCGACGGCGGAATCGAAGACGACCGTCGGAACCTCGACCCGAGACTGCCGTGGGCAAGCGACGGTCGCGAGATCAGGGGCACCTGGCGCGAGAGCGCGAGCGTGCAGGCGCTGGTGTTCGACCGCGACTACGCACAAGAGCAGGCGCGCCTCATCTCGGGTGACGACACCCTCGTGCTGAGGGTCGACCGCTCAGAAGCCGTGTGTCGCCGCTCGGCTGCTCAGTGGCAGCTGACGTTTGATTACGTGCTTGCTTCGCTCGCCGGGCTGCACAGCGATGAACCGCTGACAAAGGATCTCATTATCGCTGGGCTGCAACGCCAGGCGCTGCTCACCGTGTTCAGCTCGTTCGCCACGACGTTCTCAGAGGCCTCGCGCCGATCTGCGCAAAGCGGCGCATCGCCGCAGACCGTGAAACGCGCGATCGCGTTTATCGACGCGAACGCGCACTTGCCGATCACGATCGACGATGTGGCGCGAGCCTCGCATATCTCGACGAGGGGGCTGCAGTACGCGTTCAAGCGCGCGCACGACATCTCACCGAACGATTACCTGCGCAGGGTTCGACTCGCCGGTGCTCGAGACGCGTTGCTCGCCGCCGAGTCGGGCGACAGCCTCGCCGCGATCGCCAAGCGCTGGGGGTTCTCGAACGTGTCGAGATTCACTGCGACCTACCGCAGCGAGTACGGCCGCCACCCTGGCGAGCTGCTGAAGCATACGACCACCGTTCACTGACGGGGCGGATTCAATCGGGCTCGATCGAACTACGGCAGCACCCGAAACGCGCGGTCGATGTAGATGAGCGCCTCGCCCGAGTCGCCCTCGATGACGTCAAGCACCTCGGCGATCACTGCTGACGAGGCGCCGACCGGCGTCACCTGTATCGCGCGGCAGCGCAGCGCAGCGCGCACACCTGGCAGATGAGGCTCGCCGGTGGGCAGGGTCTCCCACCCCTGCGCCTCGGTGAAACGCTCGCCGCCAGAGACCGCGAACTGCTCGGCAACGGCGAGCTGGCGCGCATCGAGCAGGTGCACCAAGAACGTATCGGCCGAGAGCAGCGCGCCCGCGCTTCCGGTGGCACGGGTAACCGAGAACGTGAGAGCGACCGGATCGAGGCCAACCGATGCCACGCTCGAGGCGGTGAGGCCGACCGGGCCCTCTGGCGTGGTGGCCGTGATCAGCGCAATCCCGGCGGGGTGCTCGCGAAACGCGGCCTTGAACTGCTCGGCGACGCTCACGCCCTCGCCGCTCATCGGGCGACTCGCGAACGCAAACCACGGAGCGAGAGAACTGGTGTCGGCGTGCCGCCGATCAGAGAATTACGCATACTACGACGTTACAACCTCAAGTGAACTTGAGGACAAATCGGGCGATGCGGCGCGACACAGTACGACACGAAACGACACAGTGCGGCATCGAACGAGCGATGCCGCACTGTGTCGAGAAGTGGATCGTTAGTCGTTCCACGACCAGACATCGTCGCCGCGCAGCGTGGCGTCAGCGCCGCCGTCGCAGTAAATGGTCTGGCCAGCGAGGTGCGAGTTCTGCGGGCTGGTGAGCCAGATCAGCAGGTCAGCGACCGTCTGGGGCGACTGGTGGTAATTGAGCGGCATCGGCACCGACTGGTCGACCATCGCGGCACCCTCGGGGGTGGCGAGCAGCGGGGCCGTCATAGGCGTGATTACGGTGCCGGGGCCAACGGCGTTCAGCGGAATCCCGCTTCCGGCCCACGCCTCGCTGATCGACTCGCGGCGCACCCAGCGCGAAAGGGCACGCTTCGACGACGGGTACATGAGGTAGCCGATCTCGGGTCCCTGCGCCTCGAGGCCAGCGGCGATCTGCAGTGCGCGATCCTCGTCGCCCGCAAGAGCCGCGTCAACGAGTTCAGCCGAGACCGTTTGCAGCGAAGCCATCGACGACACGACGGCGACGCGAGGCGCGCTCGATGCTCGCAATGCTGGCAGCAGCGCGGTCAAGAACTCGGTCACGCCGAAGAAGTTGATCGCGATCGTCTTGGCGATGGGCGCGGCAATGCCCGCGCAGGCGATGACCGCGTCGACCGTGCCGCCGGCGAGCTTCGCAGCCTCGTCGGCCGCGGCGATGCGCCCCTCGTGCGTCGAAAGGTCGGCGGTCACCTCGGCGTCTTTGAGGTCGACACCGATCACGGTGTGGCCCTGCTCGCGCAGGGTCTGCGCGGTGGTAGCCCCGATGCCCGATGCGGCTCCGGTGATCACATAGGTGCGAGTCATGTTTCGCTCCAATTCTTTCTTGAGTGTGGTGTTTTTGTTCAGCCGCGAGCTTGTGGCCGCGGTTGGTTCTCTGGGCTGGCGTAGCGCCGCAGCGCGCGGGCGAACTGCGCGATCGACGCTGCCTCGCCGGCACCCCGGTGCACTTCGGCGATTGCTCGCTCGACCATGGCGACCCCGGCTGCCACGAGGCGCTCGTATACCGCGATGCCCTCGCGCGTGAGGGTGATCTCTGCGGCGCGGGCGTCGTCGGTGGCGCTGCGGCGCTCGATCAGTCCGGCGCCCGCGAGGCGAGCGAGGCTCTTGCTGGTGGTGGGCCGAGTCAGATACAGCTCGGCTGCAAGCTGCGCCGGGCGCAACGAGCCGAATCGCCCGATGGTGTGCAGCGTGCGCACGTCAGCCTCGTTGATGCTGAGGCCCATTCGCGTCGCGATCTCGCCCTGCACGACCGGAGACGACCAGCTCGCAACGAGCGACACGAGCGCATCGAGCAGCTCCGCTGCCTGCGGCTCTTGCACCTCAGCCGGGGCGTGAGCCCCTGCGCGACGTTCGGTCATGCCCTCAGTCTACGCCGATGATTGCCAAAGGCAACTAGTTTCTCGGCGAGCGTACGCACCTCGCGGGCGTCAGCGCGCGACGGCCACCCGCGGCACCGTGACACGAAACTCAGTGCCCTCGCCCTCGCCGCTCGTCACCGACATGGTGCCGCCGTGCGCGAGCACGATCGCGCGAATGATGGTGAGCCCGAGGCCGATGCCCGGCACCGCGTTTCGAGTCGCGGTCGATGCGCGAAAGAATCGCGTGAAGAGCTTGTCTTGCTCGTCCTTCGGAATGCCGAGCCCCGTGTCACGCACCCAGACCTCGACCGCGTCGTCGAGCGGCCTCGCACCGACAACCACCTCGCCCCCGCTCGGCGTGAACTTGATCGCGTTCGACAGCAGGTTGTCGACGGCCTGCCCGATGCGCACAGGGTCGGCCGTCACATTGAGCGGCTCATCGCCAAGGTTTGCGACCACGCGCACCTCCCCACGAAGAGCGTTCGGCTGCGCCGAGCGCACCGCCGACGCAACGCTTTCGTTGAGGTCGAACTCGCGCAGCGCGAGCGGAAACGAGCCCGCCTCGACCTGCGCGGTGAAGAGCAGATCGCCGACGAGCGCGAGCAGGCGATTCGCGTTGCGCTCGATGACGTCGACGAACTCCTGCTGGTCTTCGCTGAGCGGCTGCTCGGGATCGTTCTGCAGCAGGTCGAGAAACCCGAGAATCGAGCTCAGCGGGGTGCGCAGCTCGTGCGACACCATTCCGACGAACTCGTCTTTCATGCGGGCGACCTCGGCAGCGCGTGTCTCGTCGGTGATGACGAGCAGGTAGCCGAGATGGTTGCCGTCGCCATCGCGTCGCTGGGTGACCGTGACCCGCGCCGGCACCGTCACGCCGGTCGCGGTGATCACCTCGAGGTTTGTCTCGAACGTCGAGTACGCATCGGTCGCGGCGAACAGCGCGCGAATCCCGGCGGGCAGCGCTTCAGAACCGGCGAGCTCGCAGTCGGAGGGGTGATCACTTGCGAGCGCATCGAGCACTGACTCCGGAAAGAAGCGTTCGATCGTGACGGTATCAAGCACCTGCTGCACCGTCAGGCCGAACAGATTCTCGGCGCCAGGGGTCCAGGCCTGCACCTTGCCAGCGGTATCGGTTGCAAAGATCGCCTGCGCGGTGATCGACGACCACAGGCTCTCGAACGATTCAAGCAGCGCGCGATACTCTTTGTGACTCGCATCGAGTCTGGCGATCATCTGTTCGTTCTGCCGAATCGCCTCAGACCGCTCTTCGAGCAGGCGCTCGGCTTCTTGCGTTCGCCTGCGTTGCTGGCGCGAGAGCTCGTTGATCACCGCGGCGACGACGGCGAACACGAGCGGCGCTACAATCGCGCGCACCCACTCGACAGGTTCTTCGGGCGGGTCGGTGATGAAGTGGATCGTGTAGTTGAACGCCGACAGCACCGCAACGAACACCACGTACCGCACACCCGGCGCCGCGGCCAGCCACACCACGGGAATCAGCAGCAGCGAACCGAAGAGCGAGGCGGTGCCGCCGGTGCCGGTGCGAAACAGACCGAACGCAATGATGTCGACCATCGGCACGAGCATGACCGCAAAGCCTTCGTAGCGTCCGCGCACGCTCAGCCAGGCTGCGTACAGCGTGGCGACAAAGATCATGATCGCCGAGATCGAGATCAGCAGTTCGTTGGTGATGTGTATGCCGTCGACCGACATCGTCAGCACGCACGCGATGAGCAGCGCGGCAAGCGTGGGCAATTGCTTCAGCAGCGGGCTCGGTCGGTCGAGCAGGCGGCGAAGCCGTAAGGGAGCCGTCACGCTGCCACTCGCTCGATTGCTTCGTGCAATGAGGCCCCGGTGACGGGTTTCGGCAGGGCCGCGTCTGACTCTGGGTAGCCGGCCGCGTCGAGCACCGAGCTGATCACGATTGCGCAGTCCGGAAACCTTTTGCGCACGAGTGCGGCGCACTCGGCACCAGAGACACCGGGCAGCAGCAGGTCGACGATCGCAACGCTCGGCGAGATGCTGTCGAACGCGGCGATAGCGGCTTCGGCGCTGACCGCCCCGAACACCGAGAACCCCTCGCGCTCGAGCATGCGACGCAGCAGCATGAGCTGGTCTTGGCTGTCTTCTACGACCAACGCAAGCCGCGCCTTTCGGTCGCTCAGCTGCTCGCTCATGCCGATCCCTTCGCCCATCTCACCGCTGCGCCGACCAAATGATCGTGCACGCGCAGCATGTGTTTGCCCATGGCATATGTGTTAACAGTAGCGCCCGCAGCTTGCAGACGGTACTCATTTGTAACGTTGGATCGCGGCTACGCCATGCCAAGCTGCTGCCTGCGGCGAGCCGCAAACGCACCGATCCACTCGACCATGAGCCAGATCCAGCCGACGACCCAGGCGATCGCCGAAATATACGAGAGCACTGCGGTGAGACCATCGGTTGCGGCGTGCACCGCTTCGCTGTTCTCGCCGTATGCGCCGAGCCACACCTGCAGGGTCGACCCCCAGTCGCTGTCGCCGCCGTCGGGCATGGTGATGCCGAGCACGAGCGCTCCCGCGAGACTCACCCAGGCGGCGATCGTCGCGCGCTTCAGCCGGGTGGCGTCGAACAGGCCCTTCTTCGAGAGAAAGCCCTGTGTCGCGGCAATTACCTGCAGCACGTAGCCGATGGCCATCACGAAGATGGGGCCGAAGATGATGAAGACCATCATCCAGCCGAACGAGAAGGTCTTCAGCAGCAGCGCGACGAGTGGCAGCACGATGAGCGCGATGCCGGTGATGCGCGCTGAGGCTGACGGGCGAGAGTTCATGCGTTCATTCTGGCAGTGCTCGCCCGCTCGGGCGCTGCGGCTGGCCGATGCTCACCCCAACTTGCTCGCCCGCGAGACAACCTCGTCGAGCAGCGTGTCGAGCTCTTTCACGTGGCGATCGTTGGGGGCAAACTCGCCGTTCTTGTCGAACTCGGTGAACGTCGACATCGCGACCTGTGGCGCGACATCGATCATGCCGAACGTCGCCACGATTTGGCGCCACTGCTCGACGGCTCGCGACCCGCTCACCGAGCCGTATGACACGAAGCCGACCGCCTTGTTCGCCCACTCGGGCCCGATCGAGTCATAGGCGTTCTTGAAGGCCCCCGGCACGCCGTGGTTGTATTCGGCGGTCACGAACACGAATGCGTCGCAGAGGTCGATGTCTCGGCCCCAGCGTGTGCGGGCCTCGGAGTCGTACTGCCGGTTGGCGCCGCCCGGCACCGTGGCGTCGGTGAGCAGCGGCAGCTCGTAGTCGGCGAGTTCGAGCAGCACGTATTGCGCGTCGTCTCTGCCCTCTGCGATGTCGGCAACCCACCTGCCGACTTTGCTGCCCTTGCGGCCCTCGCGGATCGACCCCACGATGATGCCGACCTGCAGATCACCTGTTGCACTTTCAGCCATGAGCAGCTCCTTTCGCTTCGGCGCCGAGCGGCGCACGCTGGTGTCTCACCAGCTTTACACTCGCCGCTGGGGTTGCCAAGGGGTTGCGCGGCTCAGCCTCGCTTTGGCACCATGGCTTCGGCAGTTTGAGGATCGCCGTCGCCCCACGGAGTGATCGCGAGTCGGCGGGCGCTCTCTGCCGGCGCACCGTGCTCGCGCTCGTAGCTCGCGAGCGATTCGGGGCTGTCGTGGGTCACCCGCAGGTACTTGCCAGACCACGAGTCGAGCTCGCCGCGATGAATCGCAAGCACGAGGTCTGTGGTCAGCTCGACCGGTGTGAACTCTTTGCGCCCCTGGTGCAGCTCCATCGACCCGGTCATGTCGGTGCGCACCGTGCCGGGCGCGACGGCGAAGGCGCGCAGACCTAGGGCGTAGCCGGCCTCGTGCAGGTGCCCGGCGATGCGAATCACCCCGGCCTTACTTGAGGTATAGGCCGAGGCCTTCGCCCAGTCTTTGGCGCCAGCGCCCGATGAGAGCTCTACGACGCGGCAGTACTGTGCGTTCGCGGCGTTCACCGCGTCGAGCATGTGCGGAATCACCGCGCGCGACACGTTGAACGAGCCGACGAGGTTCGTCTCGATGATCGCACGCCACTCTGCGGGGTCGGCCTCCCAGAGCGCGACCTCGCGGTCGATGCGCCCCGCGGCGTTCACGAGCAGGCCGACGGGTACGCCTTGCGCGCTGAGCTCGTCTGCGAGCGCCGATGCGGCCGCCATTGTCGCCTCGGCATCGGTGACGTCGATGGCCCTGAAAACGGCGCGGCCGCCGGCCGCAACGATCTCTGTCGCAACGGCCTGCAGCTTGGCCTCGTCACGGGCAATGAGCCCTACGGGCGAGCCAGCGGCGGCGAGCGCGAGGGCAATCGACCTGCCGATCCCTCTCGATGCCCCGGTGACGATTGCTGCCCTGATCTTGCTCATGCGACCAGCCTAGCTATGCATGCCCACGGGCCCGGGAGGTGCCGGGCGTACACTGGCGGCATGACCAGGTTGCTCGTTGTGCATCACTCGCCGACGCTGCCCACTCGCGGCATCGCCGACGCGGTGCTGGCTGGTGCGCGGCTCGACGAGATCGAGGGCGTCGAGGTGATCGAGCGCGCGGCCCTCGAGGCGACGGTCGACGACGTGCTCGGCGCAGACGGCTACATTCTCGGCACGACCGCGAACTTCGGTTACATCTCTGGGGCGCTCAAGCACTTCTTCGACACGACCTTCAACGCGACGCACGAGGCGACGAAGAAGCGGCCGTTCTCTTATTGGATTCACGGCGGCTACGACACGACCGGCGCCGAGATCGCGATGAAGTCGATCACGACCGGCTACGGCTGGTCGCTCGTCACCGAGCCGCTGATCTTTACCGGCGAGGTCGACGAGCAGTACGTGCAGCTGGCGGCAGAACTGGGTTCGACGGTCGCTGCGACGCTCATGAAATAGCTGGCCGAATTTCGCCACGAGAGTGATGTGCGAACGAAATGTCACTCCGCCCGAAACTGCGCCCCGGCCTCGCGAAGCAGGCGAATAGCCCTCGGCCCGAAGCCGTGCAGTTCGAGCAGTTCCCGTTCGGTGTGCCCTGGCAGCTGGCTCATGGTCGTCACGCCGATGCTCGCGAGCGCCCTGGTCGCGGGCGCGCCGATCTTGGGCAGCGCATCTGTCGAAGCGTCGGCGTCGATGTGGTCACTCATGCTGCCAGCCTATGCAAGATCGGCGGGATGGTCACGGGCTCGATGATCCTCGTGCCGAAGACAAGCCGAAGACAAACTCTAGGCCCGATCGACCAACTCGTGCTCGCCAACGTGGCGCGCGCAGCTCGCGCAGCAGAAGATGGCACCGTCGGTCTCGACACCGTGGCCGAGAATGCGGCAGCCGCAGTGGTGACACGCGGGGGCCATGAGGTGGGCGGCGCACTCGAAGCTGTCGAAGGTGCCGACCTGCTCACCCCAGTGCACCGTGAATGTCTTGTCGTATTCGTTGCCGCAGGTGTCGCAGGTCTTCAACTCGGCGTGGCTGGTAGTCATCGTTTCTTCCTTACTGTTGATTCTTCGGGTTTTTGTGTTGCGAGGCGCGGAGCCGCCTTGTCAGGCAACGCCACTGAGCGTGGCGGTCACCGCGGCCGCTTCAATGTAGGCGCAGACCCAGACGCCGACGAGCGAGACGAGCGCCATCGTGAGCAGGCACGCGGCAAGCAAGCGCAACCGCTTCACGCCCGCGCCGACGACGAGGCGCACGAGCACCATCGCGCCGTAGAGCACGATGGCGATGGCCCCACCGGTGATGGCGAGTGGCATAGAAGCACCGCTGCCGCCTGCCATCACGACTCCGAATGAGAAGAGGCTGGCGAGCAGAAAGAGCGCGCCCATCACGAGCCAGATGGTGCCGCTCGAGCGCCGCAGCGACGGCTGGTTCAGCACTTTCGTCGGGTCGAGCCCGGGTTCGGTTGGGTTCATGGTTCACCTCCTGAGCAACGTCGATACCCCAGTTCTACGCGCGCCGACGCGGCGCCACCACCCCCTGGCCAGGGCCGCCGCTCTGCCCTACCATGCGAAGTCATTGCACACTCGCGACCGGCATTGCAAGGGTCTGCCCCGCGCCCGCCCCGGCCCGTACGCTCGGCGGCATGAAGACAATGTTCTGGCTGTGGATGGGCATCGTGGTGGTCGGTCTCGCCGCGATGTTCACGCTCGTGGCGATGGGCAGGTAGGCGATGAAGCTCAAGGATCACGCCCTGTCGCTCGCCTTCGCCGCCGCGTTTGCGCTGTGCCTGTTCGGTCAATCGCTCGCGGGGCTCGCGGCGTTCAACGAAGATCAGCTCGCGCACGGCGGGGCGACGCTCGACTGGATCGGTTTCGTCACGTCGTCTGAGTTTGTCGTCGAC
Source organism: Leucobacter sp. UBA1945 (assembly GCA_002336855.1). Classification (GTDB taxonomy): domain Bacteria; phylum Actinomycetota; class Actinomycetes; order Actinomycetales; family Microbacteriaceae; genus Leucobacter. Next base: position 22,574 of record DDEV01000025.1, read on the forward strand.
GTCGCCGAGAACTGGCAGTCGGAGTACCTGCAGTTCTTTCTCTTCATTCTCGCGACCGTGTGGCTCGTGCAGCGTGGTTCGCCCGAGTCGAAGAAGCCGGGCGACGAGGGTCAAGGCGACGACGAGTCGCAGCTCGTCGGGGTGCACGCGAGGCCCGACTCCCCCGCGTGGGCCAGGGCAGGCGGCTTTCGACTCTGGGTCTACAGCAACTCGCTGCTGATCACGATGGGCACGATCTTTCTGCTGTCGTGGCTCGTGCAGGGCCTCGCGGGCACCGTCGTCTATAACGCCGAGCAGGCCGAGCACGGGCAGCCGGCGGTGACCGTCGGCGGGTACCTGATGTCGGCCGACTTCTGGAACCGCACGCTGCAGAACTGGCAATCCGAGTTGCTCGCGGTCGGCTCGATGGTCGCGTTCGCGATTTTCTTGAGGCAACGAGGATCGGCCGAGTCGAAACCGGTCGGCGCCCCGCACGCGGTGTCTGCATTGGAGGCCGAGTGATCCCGCGCTCTGCCTGCATCTCTGCCTCGACGCTGCGCGAGGTGGCGAACCAACTCCCCACGAAAGGAAGATCATGAATCAGCAATCTGAACACCGGGCCCAGCCCGAGCACGACGCCCAGCACGACCCCGCGCACCCCACGGCCACCGCCCCCGAGTCGGTCGAGCATTCTGTCTACGAGCAGGCGGAGTATGCGGGCAAGCAGGGCCCTGACGCGAATGACCCGCCCGAGGCCGCGAAAAAGAGCGACGGTGATGGTGCGGGGGTCGGTTCTGATCCCGCGCCCGATCTCGACGGCGAGCCGGGGTCTGATCTCGACCCCGACGAGAGCGCCGATGTGATGGAAACGAGCCAGGAGGCGCACCGTATCAAAGAAACGCGAGATGACCAGCGCGAAGACGGAGGAATAATCTCGCTCGATCCTGGCGACTGATCGGGGATTTCTCCGATACCCTGCACTTAGGCGGGGGCGCTTGGTTTGCATTGGGCCGGCGCGCGCTGCGGGGATGGAGGGGAAATGCGCGAGCTCATCTTGGCGCGACACGCGAAGTCTGACTGGGGCGATGCCCGGCTCGCCGATCACGATCGCCCGCTGAACGCGCGCGGCCTGCGCGACGCGCCCCGCATGGCCAGGCATCTCGCGGCCGACGGGGTGACTGTTGAACGCATTCTCGCGAGCACCGCGCTGCGCGCGCGCAGCACGGCCGAGGTGTACGGTGCGCAGCTCGGGGTCGCGGTTGAGCTCGATGCTGAGCTGTATCTGGCCCCCGCGCAGACGCTGCTGCGCAAGGCCGCGGCGTCTGGCGCCTCGTCGGTCATGATCGTCGCGCACGACCCGGGCATCTCCGACCTCGCTTCGTTACTTTCGAACGACGGCATTCTGCACATGCCGACGTGCGCGGTGGCGCGGTTCGTGTGGAGCGTCGACAGCTGGGGCGACGCGATCACCCACTCTGTTGACGACTGGAGCTTTGCGGCGCCGAAGTTGCTCGCGTAGCGCGGTACGCTGAGCGAATGGCGATTCTGATTGATCCGCCCGCGTGGCCGGCGCACGGCACGCTGTGGAGCCACCTCGTGTCTGACAGCGACTACGACGAGCTGCACGCGTTCGCCGCGCTGCTCGGTGTGCCCCGGCGCGGCTTCGACCTCGACCACTACGACGTGCCGGCGTCGCTGCACGCTCGCGCCGTTGCGCTCGGTGCGCGCGAGGTGACCGCGAAAGACGTGGTGTTCTCGCTGCGCGCTGCGGGGTTGCGGGTGCGCGGGGTCGAGCGCGACGCGGCGCGACCCGTGCGGCGGCGGCAGTATCTGGTGGCGGAGTGGACGCTGCTGGGTGATGCGGTTGGGATGGCTGGCGTCGCTTCTGGTGCTTCTACTGCTGACCCGTGGCGGGAGCTCGGCGACTCGCTGATTGGTCGCTGGAACGAGGGTCACCGCCGCTACCACGACGAACGGCACCTCGAAGACGTGCTGCTCGCGCTGAATCATCTCGGGCTTCGCGGTGAGCACATCGAGGTCGAGACGCTGCTCGCGGCGTGGTTTCACGACGCGGTGTATCTCGGAGCCGCAGACGGCGCCGACGAGCGCGACTCGGCCGGACTCGCGGTTGCTTCGCTGGGTGCGCTCGGCCTTGACTCCGGTCTGACGCAGCGCGTTGGCGATCTCATCGCGGCGACTACACCGGGAGTCGACGTTGGCGATGCTGCTCCCCCGCTTGCGCACCTGCTCGACGCGGACCTCTCGATTTTCGCGGCGTCGCCCGGGCGATATGCCGAGTATGCGGCCGCTGTGCGCGAGGAGTATGCGCACGTTGCTGACGCGGACTTTGCGGCGGGGCGCTCGCGGATTCTCTCGGCATACTTGGCGCAGCCCGAGATCTATCGGACTGGCGCGGCGTCGGAGTTATGGGAGGCTAGGGCGCGGGCGAACCTTGAGCGGGAAGTCTATGCCTTTCCGTCTAACCTATGGACAGATCATTCAAGGTAGCAAAGGGTATCGCCACGGCATTTTGCCTCTATGCATGTGCAATCGATCCTATTCGCAAACGAGCCTATCTCGGTGACCCTCCAGAACCTAACCCCATGCGTCCTGGACACCCCATGCGATCAGCCATGCGGAGAAGATCATAAGGAGTGTCGGGAGCAGAAATGGCACTAGGTATTGAAGCAACTTTGCAAACGGCAGATTTCTCAGTCCTCCAGCTGTTGCAATCGCGTGGTCAATCGGTAGGTGATTCTCTGATTGGTCCAATAGGAAGTTGTACCTCGCTTGAAGATTCTGCACCTCACGCATGTCTAGTGAGGCCTTAGATTGAATGAGCGTTTCAAGTTCAACTGAGAGAGCTTGCATTCCGCGATAATTTCCAAACATGTCCCGAGAGCGAGCAGCGTAGGACACTGAACTAACCACAATTGCAACTGTCAATGAAAGCACAGCGAGAATCACCATGAATGCCGGGAAAAGAGTCGAGGTTTTTAACTCAGACACCAAGCTAATAACTGAAACCGCGATCAGCGCGCCCGCCAAGGTGAATTGGGCGGCATCCCACCATTGGCCGCAAAGTCGCAGTCGCCTTTCCTTATAGAGACGGGCGAGGTAGGTCTTATAGACGCGTTCACCAAGCAGCCTAAGGGATTGCTCCGTGCTCTCACTTCGCTTCTGGTTCATGTTTGTCCTTTTCATAAGCTCTGAGTCTTCAGTACGAGGCAGAGATATCTCGCTCGAGTTCGATTGCAAGGTGTCTTATTCTCCGCAGAAAATGAGCTTCAATCTCTTCATCGGTACAGTTCGCAGCTTTAGACTCGCCCCAGCTAAAAATATCGACCAGGAGCTGACGTTTTTCATTCGCACTCATTGAATCAAAGTTGGGAACATATCCTGTTGGATCCTCACGTCGCGAAGCGGCAAAACGATAGCTCTTTACGAAGGTTTTTGGTGAGATGTCCTCCACATCGAACCTTCGCATCTGTTTAGTCGCCAACCAGTCAAGATGTTCAAGTAGCTGGTGATGGCGTATCTGAGAAAAATAAGACAGCCAACCGTAGCGTTTGCCTTCTAGAAAGCAACCGGTAATCGTCAAGTTCAGATGCCATTCAAGTCTCAACAGGCATTGATTCCTCCAGGGCTGTTCCGTCGGCCGCTGCTGCAAAATGTACTTGTATCGAGTGAAAATACGAGCTATGCGCGCTTCAAGCTTGATAAAACTTGTTTCTCTCACTGTTACCCGCGGCCACATGAACCGGTACCCAAGGAATTCAAATCCGGAGTCAATCCGACCTTTGGAACTTTTGCTCTCCCCTGCCTCGGAAACAGGATGCATCTCCAGACCGGCTCGACTCAGCTCAGGGATGATCGCGGTCAGAATCTTCTCGGAATCGTCTCTCACCATAAAAATCAGAATGTCGTCGACATATCGAAAGTAGGCAATTCCTGGCAAGCTCTGCATCATCTCATCAAGATGACGCACCGAGAGCTCTGCTAGCCCATTTGAAACCGCCAACCCCTGAGGAATGCCTCGATCGACCGTGGCTAGCTTTCTGCGTGCGCCTGCGGGCAGAGTAGAAGTTCTCACTGCCTGCATCAAGAGGTTTCTAAACCTCCTAGACGGGATCCGCTTACGCAGTACCGCTTCTAACCATTCATGTCGGATAGTCGGATAAAAGTCTTTTACGTCGACTTTAAGGAAATAGTTATATCGGTCTTGTTCGAGTGCATTGATAACGCGCCCAATCTGGCTCTGCGGGAGTTCGAGCGAACAAAAGCTATGAGATCTCGACAATGCAGCACCTAGCGCCCGCAAAACGACACGATCCCGAACCGTCGGAATCGATATCTCACGAGGGCTTTTCCCTTGACCTTTGAGTTTTAGAGCCAGTAGATACGGCGAAAAACGGTACTTATTTTCACGAAGATCACGAGAAATGTGGCGTATTTCTTTAGGTAAGGAACGGCTAAAAGCTGCCGGAGTGAGGCCGTCCCGTCCTCTTGCAGATCCGCTCTCGACTTTCTCGAGAAAATGACGCATCAACGACTTTTGGGTCGACTCAACTCGCCAATATTCAGCTGTACCCTTAGAAGGCACCTTCGACTCCCTATCGGCATCAGAGAAGCCCAAGACAATCGAGGGTCCCGTCGCGCTTCAACTTTTGTTGACCAGTAGTAATAAATATTACTGGATAGTCCATGCTCTACGCCAAAATGGCTCAGCTGAGTACACAGCACACGGCACAAGCCGCATTTTTCACTTTTCCTTAAGGCTCTACGCCCAAGGCGCGCGACGGGACTTCGCGACAGCATACCCTAAGTCTGAAAACCAAGGATATCCGCTCGAGCAAACCGCTTCTGCGCAACCATTGCAACGTGGCGCTGCGGGATATGCGCACGGCACCCTAGGATCAACGTATGGAAACCGACGACGTCCTGTCAGCGCTGCGAGCGTTCGTTGCAGAGCGCGAATGGGCTCAGTTTCATTCCCCCGAGAACCTCGCGAAATCCATTTCGATTGAATCCGCCGAACTGCTCGAGTGCTACCAGTGGAACTCTGAGCCGGCTTCTACCGAGGTGCGTGATGAACTCGCGGATGTGCTCACCTATTGCTTCCTACTCGCTGACAGATTGGACTTTGATCCAGGCGAAATCATTCTCAGCAAATTGACTCAAACACAGGAGAAGTACCCTGTGGAACTTGCGCGCGGCAGAAGTGAGAAGCATGACCGTCTTTAGGATCGAGACCTTTCCATTCACACAAGAAGCACTTCCACGCGCCTCAGCCGAGCTCAGAGATTGGCCTGTTGTATATGTTCTTGCCGGCAAGAAACATGCTTACGTGGGCGAGACGCACAACGCCGTAAGCCGTATGGCACAACATCTGCAAATCGAAGAACGACGCGAGAAACTCAAGATCGCTCGCGTCGTCGTAGATGAGACGTTCAACAAGTCTGCCTGCCACGACCTCGAGGCCTTTCTCATCAAGTACCTCGATGGCGATGAACGGTTCGAGCTACTGAACAAAGTTGCTGGCCAAAGCAATTACAACTATTACAACCGCGCCGCATATCAGGCAGAGCACGAGCAGATCTTTGAGCGGCTTCGTGCCGAGGGCCTCTTCAGCAGCTCGATCCGCGACATTGAGAACTCCGATCTTTTTAAATTCTCTCCGTTCAAGCAATTGACCGATGCGCAGACTGCGGCAGTCGCGAACATCGCGGAGGGTGTGCTTGAGAATCTCGCCACGAACACTCAAACGACGTCAGTGATCGAGGGCGGCCCGGGAACCGGCAAGACAGTGGTAGTCATCACCTTGCTCAAGCTGCTTCAAGACATCAAGGCCGTTGCTGAAGGCGAAGAGATTCTTGAGGATGACATTGACGGGCCTTATGGAGACCTCTTTCTTGCCGGAACTCGCGACGCCTTGAAAGGGTGTCGAATCGGCTTTGTAATTCCGCAGCAAGCCCTGCGAGAGACACTCTCGAAAGTCTTTAAGCGCAATGCAGCGCTGCGCTCAATCGAAATTCTGACTCCCTGGCAGGTTGGCAAGTCAGAGCAACGATGGGATTTGCTCGTCGTAGACGAAGCACACCGGCTCAGCCAATATGCCGCGCAAGCGCACGGAACGTTGGTTGCAGATTTTCGAACGATTACGGAGCGTCTCTACGGCTCGTTCGATCCGAACGTCACCCAGTTTGACTGGATTCAGACTCAGAGCGATCATCAGATTTTCATTCTCGATGACGGACAGTCGGTGATCCCAGCAGATCTCCCGGCGAACGTCATTGCCCAGGTCTCCAATGAGGCCCAGGCAGAGGGCCGCCGATATCGCTTGGAGTCGCAGCTTCGCGTACAGGCCGGCGGCGATTACGTGCAACATATTCGTGAGCTAATCAGCGGCAAAAACCCAAAGCCTCGTCATTTCGAGAGCTATGATCTGCGTTTCTATGATGGCCCCGCCACAATGCATGCAGCAGTTCGACAAGAGAACGATAGGTGCGGTCTCGCAAGAGTTGTCGCTGGTTTTGCATGGCGCCATGTAAGCAAAAAGAAGAGCCATTCTGACGTACACGACATCACGATCGGTGATTACAGTGTCCAGTGGAATCGCAAGCTGAAGAACTGGGTGAACTCCAGCACTTCCATCAACGAAGCGGGATCGATCTACACGATTCAGGGCTACGACCTCAACATCGCAGGCGTGATCATTGGACCCGACCTCATCTACCGAGACGGCAAGATCAAGTTGGATGGATCCAACTATTTCGACCCTCGCGGCAACCAACGCAGGAATGGTTTGCGTGGCGTCAGTTACTCAAACGACGACATTCAGAAACTCGTCGAGAACATCTACACCGTGCTGCTCACCCGCGGCATCCTCGGCACTTATGTGCATGTAGTCGATCCGGAGCTTCGCGAGTATCTTCGCCCATACTTCACGCAGGCTTAGGCACCCCCACCGGCGGCCCGCCGAATCTGCTCCGCAATCACGCGCTCGGTCTCGGGCGTCAGTGAGATGAGTGCGTACGAGGTCGGCCAGAGATCCCCCTCATCGAGTTGCGCGGCCTCTTCGAAACCGAGCGTGGCGTATCGCGTCGTGAACTTCGAGGCAGCTTTGAAGAACACTACGACCTTGCCGTTCTCGTCGCAATAGGCCGGAAATCCGTACCAGGTCTTCGGCATGAGGTGCGAGGCGACCTCGCCGACGATGCGGTGAATGCCCTGCGCAAGCACCTGGTCGTCCGCGGGCATCTCGGCGATCGCGTCTTGGATCGCCTGCTCCCCCGCGGCCCGGTTCTTGCCCGCCTTCTCCTGCGCGCGCAGCTCGGCAGCGCGCTGCTTGACCGCAGCACGCTCTTCAGCAGACAGTCCGCTCGTCTTCTCAGCCATCATCAAATCCTTTCGTCGCCCGATCCGCGTGTCGGTCAGGGTCTCTATGACCACGATATGACGCGAGATTCCCACCAACTTCTTGATTCGTGATCGATTGCTTCGCTGTGCGTCGAGCGCCACGAGAAGCTTGCGAACGATCCTCGATATCTAGATACGAGTCAGTACCCGATGAGTCGAAACCCATCTGCTTCGCCGACCACCGGAATACCGTAGGCGCGGGCCTTCTTTGCCTTGCCCGATTGCGTGTACGGGTCAGCCGCGATCACAAGCGCGGTCTTCTTGGTGACGTTTGCACCGAGCAGAAAACCGAGTGCAAGAATTCTTGCCTCTGCCAGGCTTCGCTCGACCGACATCTCACCGGTCAGAACCAGAATGCTCCCCGCGGCAAGCACAGCCGCATCGGTCGCAGTCGAAGCATCGGGAACTACCCTGTTAGGCGCTTCAGATCTCTTCTTTTCGAGCGCAACCCGAAGCGAATCATCGTCAATGCCGAGAAGCTCGGCAAGAAGCAAAATGTCTGCACGCTCTTCTTCGGTGAGCACGCCGTCGCTCCAGGCCTCGCGCACTACCTCGTCGAAGTATCCGCGGTGCAGAGACCCGAGCGTCACTGATTCGAGCCCGAGCTCTTGCGCCTTCTGCACCAGCGCGTCGACCTCATCTGCATCAAGCACACGATCAGCGAGTGCTTCATCGAGCAGATGTGAATAGCGTGAAGTCAGGCCACGCGAGGGCGCCTCGGCGCCGAGAGCAGTGAGCACGTCTGATACCGAGGCGCTCTTGCCCCCTGCCTGCTTCGCAAAGGGCTCCGCGGGTTCTTCGTACATTGCAGCGGCGTCGCCCCTTCGTTTCGCATCTATCTCGATGGGGTAATACTCGGGCCATTTCACGGCCTCGGCACTATCCAGGTGAGATTTCCAGAATCCAGAGCTGTGCGAATCTTGTTCAAGCCGCGAGAGCACGAAAGCCGTCACGAGCGCATCGCCAAATGCGCTGTGTTCAGGCCGCTGTTCGAGCCCGACATACTCAAAGACTTTTTCGATAGTAACGCCGAGATGAGCGCCCAGGTCGTGAAGTTTGAAACTGGCAGGCGGATCCTCGCGAAGAAGCGTTCGCGCCACCTGCATCGTGTCGATGGCGACGTAATCGGGCACCTCATACCCCTCGCGCTCAAGTTCTGCGGTCAAGAAACGAAGATCAAACGAGACGTTGTGGCCGACAATGACCCGCCCATCCAGCATCTTCAAGAGCGCAGGCGCGACCTTGTCGAAAGTGGGCGCATCGAATACATCGCGGGCGGTAATTCCATGCACTCGTGTCGGCCCCACATCGCGCTGCGGGTTGACGAGCGTCTCGATGCCACCGTCGATGCGCAGATCAGCATCCATGTAGACGGCTCCAACCTCGATCACTCGATCGCCCGTTTTCGGCGAGAATCCGGTGGTCTCAAAATCTAGAACTGCATAGCCGCGCCTCATTACGCCCCCCGCTCACTAATGAACACTTGTCCACAGCATAGAGCAGGCGTCGACGAGATGAGTGCGCACGAGGTCGGCCAGTGATCCGCTCGTGATCGATTGCTTCGGCGCGGATCGTCATGCGAGCCCGCACGAATCGGCATGTCCCCGATCCCCCGCCTACTCCTAGCATCGAGGTGTCCGGCGGCGAGCGCCGGGCGGAAAGGTGTGAAGATGCGCCCGCTGCGAACCCGATCCCAACTGAGCCTCAGCCGCCGAGAGCTGCTCCGCTTCACCGGAGTGGGCATCGGTGCCCTCGGTGTGGCCTCGCTGGCCTCGTGCGCCAACGGCAGCGGTGCGAGCGGCGCTGGCACTCCCCTCGTCTGGGGCAACTGGACCATGACGATGGACTACGACGACGAGACCGGCAGCTACCCGACGCTCGAGCAGTTCACCGACGAGACCGGCATCGCCGTCGACTTTCTCGAAGACATCAACGACAGCGCCACGTTCTTCGCCAAGATTCGTGAGCAGCTCGACCAAGGCCAGTTTCCGGGCTATGACCTCTTCAACTTCGCAGACGACTTCACCGCGCGGCTCATTACGAACGAGCAGGTGCAAGAGTTCGATCACTCTCGCATTCCAAACCTGGCCAACATGTCCGCACTGATGGCGCACCCGTCGTATGACCCTGACCGAAAGTTCAGCATTCCCTGGATGGGCGGCATGACCGGCATCTGCTACAACACCGAGCTCTACCCCGAGGGCATCACGAGCGTCTCAGACATGGCTCGACCCGAGTTGCACGGGAAGGTCGGCATTCTCACCGAGATGATCGACACCATTGGGCTGACACTGCTTGATCAGGGAGTCGACTGCTCGGGCGGCTGGGGCGACGCCGAGTTCGACGCCGCACTCGCGCAGGTGCAGGAGCGCCTGAAGAGCGGGCAGTACGCCCAGGCCACCGGCAACCAGTACACGCAAGACCTGCAGTCCGGCCGAATCTGGGCCGCCATGTGCTGGTCGGGCGACATTCAGGTGCTCAACGACGAGGCCGGCAAAGAGCTCTACAAGTTCGTGATCCCAGAGCCGGGCGGCACCAAGTACGTGAACGCGATCCAGGTGCCCAAGGGCACCGACCGCATGCCCGACATCGAACAGCTCATCGACTTCTACTACCAGCCCGAGATCATGGCTCAGGTCGTGGAATACACCGCCTCAGTGCCACCGGTCGACGGGGTGAAAGAAGAGCTCGCGAAGCTCGGCTCGCCCCTGGCCGACAGCCCGATGTTGTTCCCTTCCGAAGAAGACGCGAAGCGCATCTACGACTTCAGGCAGCTCACCCCAGCCGAGACCAAGAAATACATCGAGGCATTCGTCAGCGTGATCAATGCGTAAGAACCGAGCTCGAGCGCTCAAGAAAGCAACGAAGGAGAATGAGTGAGAGAGCGACACAGCTTCGTGCTCTGCGACATCGCGGTCGTCGACGGCACCGGCGGGCCCGTACGCGAGCACGCGTTTCTCGAAGTGCTCGGGTCGAGGATCGCNNCACTACGTGATGCCGGGCCTGATCGACGCACACGTGCACCTCTCGGGGGGCCGCGCAGAAGTCGACGATCAAGAGATCGGAGTCGTTGCCGAGCCGATGGGTCTGAAGGCCATGCGCTCGGTCTACGAGGCGCAGCAGCTGCTCAAGCGAGGCTTCACCACCGTGCGCGACATCTCGTGGAACGGCTTCTACCTGAAGCGGCTCTTCTTCGAGCAGCAGATTCCCGGCCCGAAGGTCGTCGCCTGCGGCCCCGGCCTCACCCGCACGGGCGGCCACGGCGATCTCTTTCAGTTCACCCCCGACTACGTCGCGGAACACGGCGTCTGGGGCATCGTCGCCGACGGGCCCGAAGAGGTGCGCAAGGCGGTGCGGCGCAACCTGCGCGAGGGTGCCGACGCGATCAAGATCTGGGCGAGCGGCGGCGACAACTGGCCGCACGACCGCATCGACGACGTGCACTATTCGATGGAAGAGCTGCGCGCCTGCGTCGAAGAGGCGCACCGGCAGAAGGGCACCATCGTGGCGGCGCACGCCGAGAACCGCGAGGCCATCGAGATGGCCGTCGACGCCGGCTGCGACACGATCGAGCACGGTGAAGAGATCGACGAAGCGCTCGCACAGAAGATGGTCGAGCGGGGCACGATCCTCGTCCCTACCCTTGAGCTGATCATCAACTGGTACCGCGACTTCATTCCGCTCGGCGACGAACCGCGCGAACCGGTGCGACCCGAGGCGTTTCTCTACCGCGATCTCTACCAGGAGCGCACCGAGGAGTTCGGCGAAGCCTACAGCGCGGCCTCCGAAGCCAGCTTTCGCACGGCACTCGCCGCGGGCGTCAAGATCGCGCTGGGGTCAGATACCGTCTACGAACCGCTGACGAAGTACGGCGAATACAGCGCCCGCGAGTTCAAAGCGCTCGTGCAGTACGGCATGACGGTGCCGCAGGCGATCCATGCCGCCACGTCGGTCTCATCTGAGGCGGTGGGCATGTCGCACGTGCTCGGCACGCTCGAGGCCGGCAAGCTCGCCGACCTGCTCGTACTGCGCGCCGACCCCACCAGCAGCGCCGAGGTCGTCTATGACGTGCGCAACCACGCACGCGTCTACTGCGACGGCAAGCTGACCGTGCAAGACGGCGAGTTCGTCTGGTAGCGCGCGGGCGCACCGAGTAGCCGGAAGCGCCGTATTCTGATCTGAGGATGCTTCACGACGGATCGGCGCTCTTCACCGGCTACTACGCGGTGCGGCGAACTTCGCTGCGCGCGCACCCTGGCGTGCTCGAAATCGTGCTCGTGCTGCGCGGCACACTCGACGTGACCGTGAGCTGCGAGCGCTTCGAGTTGCGCGAGGGCGACTATGCGGTGCTCAATGAGGGCGATCCGCACCTGCTCGTGGGCTCGTCAGATAACGTGACCGCCGTGCTGCAGCTGCGGCTCGACGCGTTCTCAGACCGGGTGCCCGACCTCGAGGGGGTGATTTACGCATGCGAATCGTTCGACCTGCCGAGGTTCAGGCGCACAGAGAACTCGCTGCGGCAGCTGATTCTGAGTGCACTGCTGGCCGATCCAGCTGATGGCATCGAAACCGCGGCTATCTTGCTCGCCGACCTCGCCGATGGCTATGCGTTCGAGGACTACTACGAGCGGCAGCGCCCAGTCAGCCATGCGCGGCGGTTGCAGTTCAGGCAGCTCGTGATCGCGATGCAAGAGCGGCTCGCAGAACGCGATGTGCTGGATCAGATCGCCGAGGCCCAGCACTATCGCAAGGCCTCGCTGTCGCGCATCGTGCGCGAGACGACCGCGGTGAGCTTCAGCGATCTGCTGACCTACCTGCGGGTCAGCGCCGCCGAGCGCAGACTGATCAGCGGCGACACGACGGTCGCGCAGATCGCAGCTGAGTGCGGCTTCTCAGACCTGAAGTATTTGACGCGCGCGTTTCGCGCCTGGTTCGGCGAATCCCCCGCCGACTACCGTCGCCGCACACGACCGCTCATGGAGACAGACGATGAGGCTCCCCCGTGCCGCGATCTCGGGCGGTCTTTGGCAGAGGCGCTCCGCGCAGCCGAATGGAGCGAACAGCAACCGCCGCGTTTGAGCGTGACTCCGCTGCTGGTGAAAAATCTGGGTGGGAGGGCCGACCTCTTTCGCACCCTGGCCGAGCTCGCACGCACGCCCGAGCCCTCTGCGCAGGAGCTTGCGCCGAATGCACCCCACCTGCTGCCGGTTCGCGTTCCTCCCGGCGGCGCCTCGCCGCTTGATTGGGTCGACGTGATTCGCGGGATCGACCGAAGCCGCTTCAGGCCCGTGCTGATTCTGCCGGTCTCAGACGCAGAGCTCACTCGGGCAGTGGTCGGCGAGCTGGTCGACGCAGGCGAACCCGGCGTGGAGTTCTGGCTCGCCTACGAGGGCGGCGTCGGCGCTGCGGCCGAGGAGTTGGTCCTGCGCCTGCGCGAAGAACTCGGGGTCGACTCCGTGCCGATGCGCGTGGGCTGACACCCGCACGCAGCCAACTATCAGCCCCACCTGATCTTCATCAGATGATTTGCTACTATCGATAAGTTCACTGTTTCGCAGCGGCCACTCACCCGCCGAAACCCTCACGCTCATGACCGAAAGGTCGCCATGTCTTCACGACTGCGCCGCTGGCCCGCCGCCGGCCTCACCGCCACCACCGCAGCCCTCGCCGCAGCTGCCCTCGTGCTCACCGGCTGCGCAGCCGGCGCGAGCAACACCGACGGCCAGAGCAAGGCAGACACATCAGCGCAAGCAGACGAACTCGTCGTCTACAACGCGCAGCACGAAGAACTCACCAAAGAGTGGGCCGACGCCTTCACCGCCGAAACCGGCATCAAGGTGGTGCTGCGCAATGGCGACGACAGCGAGCTGGGCAACCAGCTCGTGCAAGAGGGCAAGGCATCGAAGGCCGACGTCTTTCTCACCGAGAACTCCCCCGCTATGTCGCTCGTCGAGCAGGCTGGCCTGTTCGCGCAGGTCGACCAATCGACCCTGGCCCTGGTGCCCGAACAGTACCGCCCGTCGTCGGGCCTCTGGACGGGCATCGCCGCACGCTCGACCGTGCTCGTCTACAACCCCTCGCTCATCAGCCAAGACGAGCTGCCGACCTCACTGCTCGACCTCGCAAAGCCCGAGTGGAAGGGCCGCTGGGGCGCCGCGCCTGCAAAGGCCGACTTTCAGGCGATCGTCTCGGCCGTCGTCGCTACGCAGGGCGAAAAGGCAGCCAGCGCATGGCTCGAGGGCATGGCCGCAAACTCCGTTGAATACCGCAACAATATCGTCACGATGAAGGCGGTCAACGCCGGCGAAGTGCCCGTGGGCGTGATCTACCACTACTACTGGTTCAGAGATCAGAACGCGGCGGGCGAAGACAGCGGCAACACCAGGCTGCGCTTTCTCGGCAACGAAGATCCCGGCGCGTTCGTCAGCGTCTCGGGCGGCGGGGTGCTGAAGAACGCACCGCACGCGAAAGAGGCGCAGCAGTTTCTCGCGTTCATCGCGGGCGCCGAGGGTCAGAAGATTCTCAGCGAGGGCTACAGCTTCGAGTACCCGGTCGCGTCTGGTGTCGCGGCGAGAGAAGAGCTGCCGCCGCTCGACCAGCTCGGCGCACCGGTGATCGACCCGTCAACCCTGAACGGCCCGCAAGTAATCGAGCTGATGACCGACGCCGGTCTGCTCTGACGGTGAGCACCGCACACGCGATCGCAACGAAGCCCAGAGGGTCGGTCACACGCCGCACCCCCGTGGGTCTCGTCGCGCTCGTCGCGGTGCTCGCGCTCGGGGCGCTGATTCCGGTCGGCTACATCGCGCAGGCCGCGTTCGCGATGGGGTGGAGCGAGCTCGCGTCACTCGTGTTTCGACCGAAGGCCGGCAAGCTGCTCGTCAACACGACCCTGCTCGTTGCCATCGGGGTTCCCGCCTGCACCGCGCTCGGCATTGGCGCCGCGTGGCTCGTGGAACGCACGAGCATCCCGTGCCGCAAAGCCTTCGCCATCGCGTTCGTCGCGCCCCTCGCGGTGCCCGCATTCGTGACGAGCTACGGCTGGGCAAGCGTGGTTCCGTCGATCAACGGCCTCTGGGGCGGGGTGCTCGTCGCGGTGCTCGCCTACTACCCCCTCGTCTACCTGCCCGCCCTCGCCGCGATTCGTGGGCTCGACCCCGCGCTCGAAGAGACCGCGAGGTCGCTGGGCATGAGCTCGCGGCGCGTGTTTCTGCGCGTCGTGCTGCCACAGCTGCGCCCCGCGGTCCTCGGCGGCGCCCTCGTGGTGGCCCTGCACCTGCTCGCCGAGTATGGCGCGTTCGCGTTCATCAGATTCGACACGTTCACCACCGCGATCGTCGTGGCCTACGAATCGACCTTCGCCGGCCCGAACGCGGCGTCGCTGGGCCTCGTCTTGATGCTGCTGTGCTTCGTGCTGTTGGCCGCAGAATCGTTCGCCCGCGGCGGCTCGAGATACGCGCGAATTGGCGCGGGATCCCCGCACCCACCAAAGCTCTTGCCCCTCGGGCGGGCCCTCATCCCCACCCTGCTCGGCGCGCTGGCGCTCGTCACCGCCGGGGTGGTCGTGCCGCTCAGCACCGTGGTGCGCTGGCTGCTGCAGACCGAGGCATTTGCGGCCGGCGAGCTCGCGTCGGCGACGCTGCAGACGATCGG
>DDEV01000066.1 GCA_002336855.1 Leucobacter sp. UBA1945
CGCACGATCCGAAACCCCGCACCCGCGTCGCGCTCGTACGGCGCGTCTGCAGCGAGCTGCGCCAGAATCAACGCGGCGCCATGCGCAGCGCGCCATCCATGCGCACAACCTCGCCGTTCATGTAGTCGTGCGAGATCAGAAACGTCGCGAGCGCGGCGTACTCGTCGGGGCGCGCGAGGCGACTCGGAAACGGCACGCTCGCCTCGAGCGCCTCACGAAACTCGTCTGACACGGTCGCGAGCATCGGCGTCTCGACCACACCCGGGGCGATCGTGTTGACGCGAATGCCATGCTGCGCGAGGTCGCGCGCCGCTGCGATCGTCATGCTGATGACCCCGCCCTTTGACGCGGCATAGGCGACCTGGCCGATCTGCCCCTCATAGCCCGCGACGCTCGCGGTGTTGATGATGACGCCGCGCTGATCTTGTGCGTCGGGCTCATTCGCGGCCATGCGCTCGGCGGCAAACGCGAGCACGTTGAACGTGCCGTTGAGATTGATGTCGACGACCTTCGCGAAGAGGCGAGGATCATGCACGCCCTTGCGCGACACGATGCGGGCAGAAGGAGCAATGCCCGCACAGTTGATCACGATGCGCAGCGGGCGATCCTCGTCGCTCGCGATAGCGATAGCTGCATCGACGCCCCGCGTGACCGCCTCGGGGTCGGTCACGTCGACGGCAACGTAACTCACGCCATCGACCGAAGGTGCCGAGGCGATCGACTGCTCGAGGTCGAAGCCGACCACTCTGGCGCCGAGCGAGGCGAGGTGTGCCGCGGTGGCGGCTCCGAGGCCAGAGGCCGCGCCCGTCACAATTGCCGTGGTATCGGTGATCTGCATCGATCTGCTCCTTCTCTAGAGTGTGTGCGAGTGCGGTGGTTAGGCCAGCACCGGCTGCTTCGAGACTATTGCCCCGGCACCCGGGCGTTCCAGGTGCCGCGAGATCACGACTCGCTGAATCTGATTCGTGCCCTCGAAAATCTGCATGATCTTCGCCTCGCGCATGAAGCGCTCGACAGGAAAGTCACGGGTGTAGCCGGCGCCGCCGAGCACCTGCACGGCGTCGGTGGTGACCCGCATGGCCCCGTCGGTCGCGATGAGCTTCGCGATCGAGGCTTCTTTCGCGTAGGGCAGGCCGAGATCCTTGAGCCGCGCAGCCGAGAGCAGGGTCGCGCGCGACGACACAATGGTCGCCTCCATATCGGCGAGCATGAAACCGATGCCCTGGTGCTGAATGATGGGCCGCTCGAAGGTCTCGCGATTCTTCGCGTAGCCGAGCGCGACATCGAGTGCTCCCTGAGAGAGCCCGGTGGCGCAGGCGGCAATACCGAGGCGCCCCGAGTCGAGCGCCGCCAGTGCGATTTTGAGCCCCTCGCCCTCGTCGCCGATGCGGTGATCTGCCGGAATGCGCAGATTATCGAAGCGGATCGATGCGGTGGGTGAGCCGGTGAGCCCCATCTTGTGCTCTGGCTCGTCGGCGATGAGACCGGGTGTGCCCGCGGGAATGTAGAAGCAGCTGATGCCGTCGCGATCGCCTGGCATCCCGTTCGTGCGCGCCATCACGGTGTAGAAATCTGCGTAGCCTCCGTGCGTGACCCAGGCCTTCGTGCCGTTGAGCACGTAGTGGTCGCCGTCGAGTCGTGCCGACGTCGCCATCGCGGCGGGGTCCGAGCCTGCGTGCGGCTCCGAGAGACTGTAGGCACCAAGCATCGTTCCGCTGAGCATGCCCGGCAGCCAACGTGCCTGCTGTTCGGGCGTGCCGCGCGTTGCGAGCGCGAAGCAGCTCAGCGCGTGCACCGAAACGCCCACGGCGACCGAGGCCCACACCGCGGCGATCTCCTCGAGCACCTGCAGGTAGACCTCGGAGGGCAGGCCGAGACCGCCCTGCTCTTCGGGGTAGGCGAGGCCGAGCACGCCGAGTTCGCCGAGCAGCCGAAACGCCTCGCGCGGAAAGCGTTCGTCGGCCTCGTACTGCGCGACCTGTGGCGCGAGCTGCTTGGTGAGCACGTCGCGAACGAGCTCAATGAGTTCTGCGTGTTCGGTTGAATCGAAGATCCGTCTGGCTGGCATGTGTCTTCCTGTGTGTGACGTGTGGTCGGGCTTGGGGTGTCGCGCTGGCTGCGAACAGCGTCGAGGATGAAGCGCTCAGAGCAACGCGAGCCCCGGGTTCGCCAGGATCTCAGCCGTATCCGCGAGCAGGCGCGAGCCTTCAGCGCCGTCGAGCACTCGGTGGTCGAACGACAGCGCGAGCTGCATGACCGAGCGCGGTTCGATGCGTTCGGCCTCGCCGCTTCCGACGACCCAGGGCCGACGCTGGATCGCGCCGACGGCGAGAATCGCGGTCTCGCCCGGGTTGAGAATCGGCGTGCCGGTGTCGATGCCGAAGACGCCGATGTTCGTGATCGTGGTGTCGCCGCCTGCGAGATCGGCCGGCGGAGTCTTACCAGCGCGCGCCGTGGCCGCAAGCTCGCCGATTGCCCGCGCGAGTTCGAGCAAACCGAGTGCGCCGGCGCCCTTGATGTTGGGCACGAGCAGGCCGCGCGGGGTTGCCGCGGCGATACCGAGGTTCACGGTGCCGGGCAACACGATCTCCCCAGCCTCTTCGTCCCAGTGCGCGGTCGACATCGGTGTGCGTGAGATCGCCAGCAGGTAGGCCCGTGCTACGAGCGAGAGCGGGGTGAGCTTGATGTCTCTGAACTCGCGCCGCTGCCGAACCTCTTCGATCAGCTCGAGCGTACGTGTCACATCGACCGTGACGAACTCGGTGACGTGCGGCGCGGTGAACGCCGACTGCACCATCGCTGCAGCCGTCGCCTTGCGCACGCCCTTGATCGGGATGCGAGTGGGTTCGTCGGTAGCAGTAGTGGCGTCGTGGCCGGCTTGGCTGTCGATGTCGTCGAGCTGGATCGGCCCCGCCCCAGCACGTTCGGCCGCGCGGCGCACATCATCCCGTGACACCGTGCCGTTCGGGCCGGTCGGGTCCACCTCTGCGAGGTCTATGCCGAGATGCTTTGCGAGCCCTCGCACAGGAGGCTTCGCACGCGGCTTTTCGGAGTTGCGCGCCGCGGCCGTCGCGCGCTCCTGCGTCGTGTTCTGGGGCGCGCTCGCTGAATGAGGCGCAACAGAGACGTTCGCGGTGCCACGCGCTCGCCGCCGGCGCGACTGTCCCGGGTCAGTCGCGCCGTAACCCACGAGCAGTTTCGGGGTCTCGGGTTCTGCTGCTTGCGTTGCGGCGTGGGTGCCGGCTGCGCTTTCGGTTTCGGTTTCGACTGAGGCGACCTCGATGATCGCCTCGCCCACGGGCACCGTGTCGCCGACGGCTGCGAGTAGAGCGAGAACCGTGCCCTCGAAGGGGGACGGCAACTCGACGATGGACTTTGCGGTCTCGATCTCGCAGAGCACCTGGTTCACCGCGACGGTGTCACCCGCCTCGACATGCCACGCAACGATCTCGGCCTCGGTCAGACCCTCGCCGACATCGGGCAGCCGAAAAACCTGCGCTGTCTGGGTGGTGTTTCCGGTCAATGTTCGAAGCTCCTGTCGCAGGCGTCGAGCATGCGGTCGACATTTGGCAGCCAGTCGTGCTCGAGGCGGCTCGCGGGGTAGGGGGTGTCATAGCCGGTGACGCGCAAGATCGGAGCTTCGAGCTCGTAGAACGCTTGCTCTTGCACGCGCGTCGCCAGCTCGCCGGCGATGCCACCGCTCTGAGACGCCTCGTGGGCGATGACCAGGCGGCCGGTGCGGCGCACCGAATCCACGACGGTTTTGTCGTCAATGGGTGAGAGCGAGCGCAGGTCGATGATCTCGACCTCCCGGCCCTCCTCTGCGAGCGTCGCGGCCACTTTCTCTGCCGCGGGCACGAGTGCGCCGTATGTCACGAGCGTCAGATCGTTACCGGGCCTGATGATCCTCGCCCGCTCAAAATCGAACGGGGCCGTGTCGGTCTGAAGCTCGCTCTTCGCCCAGTACGAACGTTTGGGCTCGAGAAAAATCACCGGATCGTTGCTGCGAATCGCCTCGCCCAGCATGTCGTAGGCCTCCTGCGAGTTCGACGGGCAGACGACGCGCAGGCCAGCAGTGTGCGCAAAGTAGGCCTCGGGCGACTCGCTGTGATGCTCGATCGCGCCGATGCCGCCCCCGACCGGGATGCGAATCACGACGGGCAGCGACACTTTGCCCTCGCTGCGATGCCGGTACTTTGCCAGCTGAGTCACGATCTGGTTCATCGCAGGAAAGGTGAAGCCGTCGAACTGGATCTCGCAGATCGGGCGGTAGCCAGCCATGGCCAGGCCGATCGCGGCGCCCACGATGCCGGCCTCGCCGAGCGGCGACGAGACGACACGAAGGTCGCCGAAGTCCTGCTGCAGGCCCTCGGTGACCCTGAAGACGCCGCCGAGCTGGCCGATGTCTTCGCCGATGAGCATTACCTTCTCGTCGGCCTCCATCGCATCGCGAAGGCCCCGGTTCAGCGCGTGGGCGAGTGCCGTGCTCATCGTGCGTCACCTTTCGCGCTTTCCTCGCCGCCGGCGATGAACGCCAGGTGCTCGTCGCGCTGCTCAGCGAGCTCGCGGGTCATTCGTTCGAGGGTGTGCACGAAGGGGTCTTCCGGGTTCGGCACGGGCAGCGCGCGGCAGCCGGCACGCAAACGCTGGGCGAGACGCTCCTCCTCGTCTGAAAGCGCGGCGAGAAACTCGTCATCGATGCGATCCTCGCCCGCCTCATCGCTCAGCAGGTATGCCCGCAGCCGATCGATCGGATCGCGCGACTCCCACAGCTCGTTTTCGGCGCGATCCCGATACCTGAGATCGTCGTCCGAGGTGGTGTGCGGGTTTCGACGGTAGGTCACTGCCTCGATCAGCGTGGGCCCGCCGCCGGCGCGCGCCTTGGTGAGCGCCTGCTCCACGACCGCGTGGGTGGCGACGACGTCGTTGCCGTCGACCTGCACGCCCTCGATGCCGAAGCCGCTTGCACGTTGAAAGATGGGCACTCGGCTTTGCGTTTGCACCGGGGTCGAGATCGCCCACTGGTTGTTCTGGCAGAAGAACACGACCGGCAACTGCTGCGCGGCAGCCCACAAGAGCGCCTCGTTCGCCTCGCCCTGGCTCAGCGCGCCGTCGCCAAGAAACACGAGCACTGCGCGATCCCGCTCGGGAATCCCGGTGCCCACATCGCCGTCGCGCACGATGCCCATCGCGTAGCCGACCGCGTGGAGCGTTTGGGCTGCGATCACGAGCGTGTACAGCTGAAAATTTCGTTCGCGAGGATCCCAGCCGCCCATCGTCGTGCCGCGAAAGAGGCCGAGCAGTTGCACGGGCTCGACACCGAAACACCACGCGACGGCGTGCTCTCGATAGGTTGGAAACACGACGTCTCGCGGGCGTAGGGCCGATCCCGCGCCAACCTGCGCCCCCTCTTGGCCGAGCAGCGAGGGCCACAGGCCGAGTTCGCCCTGGCGTTGCAGCGCGATCGCCTCGGTGTCGATGCGGCGGGCGAGCACCATGTTGCGCAGCGCCTCGCGAAGCCCGAGCGCAGATGTGCCGCCTGGGATGAGCGGATCCTGGCGCAGCTCGCCGTCTGCGTTCAACACGGACCACGGGGTAGTGGCTACGGCAGTGTCGCTCATCTCGCTCCTTCGTCGGTGGTGAATGTATCCTGGCAGGCAAGGGAGCGCCCGCTCAAGATCAATGCGCGCTACTTGCAAGCTGTGCAAGAAACTGGTGCATTGCGCGGAGAATATGGACAATAATCGTTACCAAGCGCAAGAATTGATCAATCCGCCGAAAGGAAAACGTGGACGATATCGATCGGCAAATCCTCGGATTGCTCCGAAAGAACGCGCGAATGCCGGCCAGCGAGATCGCCCGCGCCGTCGGCATGTCGGGGGCGTCGGTGACCAGGCGCATTGAGCGCATGGAACAAGACGGCACGATCAAGGGTTACGTGACTGTCGTTGACGATGCGTCGTCTGGCGAGCTGGTCGCATTCACCGAGATTCGCCTCAGGAGCGGGGTCGGCGCAAACGAGTTCGAGGAGATCGCCGAGGGGGTGCCCGAGGTGCAGCAGTACTACACGATCGCGGGAGACCCGGATGGGCTCGTGCGTTTTCGCGCGCGCAACCTCGACCACTTGCAGCAGGTGGTGAATGCGATTCGTAAGACGCCGATCGTTGCAGGCACGAAGACGCTCATCGTGATGTCGGTGTGGGATCGCGAGCTCGGGTAGGCCCGTCTCGGTGCGCCAGCTGCGCGGGCTTGTGTCGCCGTATGAGGGTAGGATGGAACGGTTGGCCTCGCGCCGACACTGGAGGATTCGCATAGCGGCCTAGTGCGCACGCCTGGAACGCGTGTTGGGTTCACACCCTCAGGGGTTCAAATCCCCTATCCTCCGCCAAAGTCCCGTTGCGCAAGCAGCGGGACTTTTCGCTTCGCCGGGAGTCGACGGTCTTCGCGGGTAGTAGTCGCCGATCGTAGTCTACTGCTCCAGTTTCACCGACCAGGATCGCAGTAGGCTTTGCAGCTGCTCTCGTTCGGTTGCGCTGAGATGATCGAGCAGGCGAGCCTCGTTTCGCATGTGCGCCTCGTAGGCGCGATCGATCGTGTCGCGGCCTTGAGGGGTGAGCGCGACCACCCGGCCTCGGGCGTCTTCGAGATTCTCGCGCCGAGTGACGAGCCCTGCGGTCTCGAGCCGATCGAGGCGCTTCGAGACTGCGCCCGTCGTGACCATCGTCTGCTGTGCGAGCTCGCCGGGGGTCAGCTCGAAGGGCGCGCCAGAACGGCGCAGGGTGGCGAGAATATCGAACTCGCCCTCGCCGAGACCATGCTCGCGGTAGAGCGCTGAGAGTTCACCGCGCAGCGCATCGGCGATGCGGTGCAAGCGCGCGATGATGCCCATGGGCGACGTGTCGATCTCTGGCCGTTCGGCACGCCACTGCGCCTGCACTCGGTCGACATGATCCTGATCTTGGGACATGCGAATAGCATATCTCTTCCGTGGAAGTTATTATGTCTTCCATGGAAGCTAAGTGGAGATGGGTGCTGATCTGTGCGATCGCGCCGGTCAGCTGGGGTGCAACGTACTTTGTCACCCGGCACTTTCTACCGGACGGCGCGCCGCTGTGGAGTGCCGCGCTGCGGGCGCTGCCCGCCGGGGTGATCCTTTTGGCGGTTGCAAGGCGTCTACCCAGTGGGTCTTGGTGGTGGAGGTCGCTCGTGCTTGGCTTGCTTAACTTCGGCGCGTTCTTCGTGCTCGTGTATCTCGCCGCTCAACTGTTGCCGACCTCGGTTGCGGCCTCGGTGATGGCACTTGCCCCGGTTGCGCTTTCGATGCTGGCCATACCGCTGCTCCGACAGCGGCCAACAGCATACATGCTGATTGGTGCGGTGCTCGGCGTGGTCGGTGGCGGCCTGCTGGTCGGGCTCGGCGCGAGCCGAATCGACCCGCTGGGGGTGGCGATCTCGCTCATGGCGTTGTTGCTCTCGTCGCTCGGAGCGATCCTCGCAACGAAATGGAGAGACGACTTGCCGCTCGTCGCAACCACCTCTTGGCAGCTGGTGGCGGGAGGGCTGATGCTGCTCGTGGCGGCAATCGTGGTCGAGGGGGCGCCGCCCGCGATGACCTCGACCAATGTGCTCGCGTACGGGGCAATCTCGCTCGTAGCAACCGCGATTGCGTTTCTCTGCTGGTTTACGGGGCTCAGGCATCTCCCGGCGGGCACGGTCGGCATCATCGGCCTGCTCAACCCCGTAACGGGTGTCTTGTTGGGCGTGTTGCTCGCGGCAGAGTCGCTCGCGTCTGCGCAATGGTGGGGCCTGGCGTTGGTCGCTGCCGCGTTAGTGCTCGGGCGTAGCCGCCACCGCGCGATCCCCGTTACCGGCGCCCGTACTGAGCTGCGATCGGGCAGTCGAATGGATCACGTGCCGCGAGCCCCACGCGGTTGAGGTATTCGATCACGATTGCGTAAGAGCGGAGGAGCGAAGTTTCGGTGTACGGAACTTCGAGCTGCTCGCAGCGCTCTCGAACGATGACCCTGGCTTTTGCGAGAAACGGGCGTGGCATGCTCGGAAACAGGTGGTGTTCAACCTGATAGTTGAGCCCGCCCATGAGTGCCGTCGCCCACCAGCCCCCGCGTATGTTGCGGGAGGTGCGCACCTGCTTCGTGAAGAAGTCGAGCTTCGCGTCGTGAGCGATGACGGGCATGCCCTTGTGATTCGGCGCGAACGATGCCCCCATGTAGACGCCGAAAACTGCGAGCTGCACGCTCACGAAGGCGAAGGCCATGCCGATCGGAAGCAACCAGAAGATCGGCACCAAAAGCAGGGCGAAGCGCGTGAGAATGATCGCGAGCTCAAGCCAGCGACCTTTCACCGGCTCCTTGCCGAGCAGGTAGCGAAAGCTCTGGGCGTGAAGATTCAACCCCTCGAGCGTGAGCAGTGGAAAGAAGAGGTAGCCTTGCTTCTTCGTGAGAAGCCGCCTGAGCCCTCGCGCCTGAACCGCGTCTTCTTCAAGGAATGAGATGGTGTCGACCTCGATATCGGGATCCTTGCCTACCCGATTCGGGTTCGAGTGGTGCCGACTATGCTTTGAATCCCACCATGAGTAGCTCATGCCGATGGCGCCAGCGAGGATGCGCGCCAGGCGGTCGTTTGCGGGCCCGAGGGTCAGAATCTGGCGGTGCGCCGCTTCGTGGGCAAGAAACGCGATTTGCGTGAAGATAAGACCGAGCGCGGCAGCGATGAGCAGCTGAAACCAGCTCTCGCCGAGAAGAATGAACCCGGTGATGGCCCCGCCGAGTGCGGCGGCGATAAGCACCGCAACCGAGATGTAGAACCAGTAAGCCCGGCGCAGCAGCCCGGATTCGCGAACGACCTGTGAGACGCTGCGATAGGTCATGCCTATTGGCGGAAAATCCTCGGCCCTCGCTCTCGTCGGGATTAATGGGCCGGGCCCGCTGAGCTGGGGAGTGAGAGTAGCCGACATGTGCGGCACCTGCTTCCGTGGTGGACTGCGCTGAAGCCGTCCTAGTGAAGCTACTGGCAAGTGCCGATCGCTGTAACCCACGCTATCGGCCGCCCCATACGTTCACCTGCATGCGAGGCGCCTACTGCCATCATCATTCGGGCTAGATTGTTGCCAGATATGGTTGACGAATGAGACGTCGGGTCAAGAGGATCTGTGGTGTTCCGCCGAAGCGGGCCGTGGCGGTTGCCGGGCTTGTTCTGAGCGTGACTCTGCTTGTCGGGTGCACCGGGGACGGGCAAGTCGGCGCGTTCAAGCGGGCTTTCGCCGGCGACACTGCAATTGCGTCGATGGATCTCACCAGCCATGACAACCAGCCCTTCACCGGAGGTGTGAGCGGTGAGGTCTATGCCCGCGACGGCCTTGCCGACTCCGAGGTCGCTGATCTCGCACACCGATTGAGCGCATACGCGCGCGAGCACGGCGACCAGATGCAAGGCCTTGTCACGCTCGTCGCAGACGGCTTCGAGATGGTGGTGAGCGGCGACGATACAACCGATGCCGCCGCGGCGCGGACGTTGCTCGTGCTGCGGAGCGACGACCGCGTGCGGTCAGGGCAGATCGAAAGCCATTCGATCACGATCGTAGCTGCCAACATCGATGCGGCGCTTTCGGTGCTTCGAAACCCGCCTGTGCTGTTGAACGACCAGGCCAGCGAAAACCGGGAAACCTTCGTGCGTACCGAGGATCGCGCCCTTGACCTCGAAGGTGAACCATCCCAGCTCGCGGCTGCGCTCGAGGGCTGGGATGCTCTCTCGGGTGAGATCGCGTTGGAGGGCATGCGCCTGCGAGACGGGCGTCTCGTTGTCACGTTGGAGAGGGAGCGAGACTTCGCGCGAGCACAGCAGGCGGCTGCGTCGCTGACAGCGCAATCCGGTCTGACACTGGTGTTTGCGAGCGATCTCATTCGGCTGGGGGAGTCGGAAGGAAGTCGCGCCCGCGAACTACTGTCGCGACTCGACGCCGAGCTCGCTTCGCGGGTTGCGTGGGTCTGGGAATCCGGCACACGGCTGCAGATTGCGGTGAACAACGAAGAGGATCTGGGCGTAGTCGCTGCGGGGCTCTCGGGAGAGCTACCCGTGGGAACAACGGACGCAACGCTTGAGGTTGAAGGCGTAGCCGACTCTCGGATCGACCTTCCACTATAGGGAACGGGGTGAGCCCCAAAGTTGCGGAACCTCGGGATGCAACAAAACCCCCGCATCTGCAGGGGTTTTGTGTGACTCCGGTAGCTGAGGCGGGGCTCGATCCCGCGACCTCACGATTATGAGTCGTGCGCTCTAACCAGCTGAGCTACTCAGCCAAACTCTGATCCGAAGACCAGCAGAGTCAGAGCCCCGAGCCAGGATTGAACTGGCGACCCCTTCCTTACCATGGAAGTGCTCTACCACTGAGCTATCGGGGCGCGCTGCCACTTCTCAGCCGAACTGTGCGGTGGCAACCGTAGAAGACTACCATCAACTATGTGTCAGTGCGAAATCTGCTTCTTTGTGTCGTCGGAATTGCCCTCTCCGCATGGATGGGCGTGGGCCGCTGGGCCTTCGGAATAGGGGGAGAACTCACTCTCTGGTACGTTCCGCTGATCGCGATTCCGTTCGCAATCTTGCAGCTCGCCGTGGTGCATCGCATGCGTGTGGCCGAGCGCCGGGGTCGTCCGATCGGGCGTGCCGTCTACCTTGCGACGGCGGTCGCCTGGGTCTGCGCACTCGGCTTCGGCTTCACCGTTCCCGACGTCGTCGATGGCAAGCTCGTCTCGATTTTCAGTCTGCTCGCGGGCGAGAGTCAGCTCAGCATGTCGATTGCGCTGTGCAACCCGTTCGGCATTATCGCGTTCGCGGGCATCATCGCGGCACTCATCTTCGCGGTCGCGGCAGGGCGCGACCCTCGCCCCTCAGAAGACGAGTTGCTCGACGCCGCAGAAGAGCTCGCGATGGTCGAGCACCCGCTCAGCCGGTAGGCGACGAGAACCGGGCGTTAGCCGACGCGCCTGAACACCGCGAGCGCCTCGAGGTGGTGCGTGTGCGGAAACAGGTCGAACGCGCGCAGCGAGTCGAGTTCGTAGCCGAGCTCACGCAGCGTCTTCGTGTCGCGGGCGAGAGCGACCGGATCGCAGGCCACGTAGACGAGGTTCGCGGGGCGCAGCTCGCCGAGCTGGGCGCAGACCTCACCGCCGGCGCCCGATCGGGGCGGATCGAGCACGACGGTCGCGCGTGTCAGACGTTCGCGCACCGGCGCTGCAGCCTTCAGCAGATCTGCAAGGTAGCGGTCGACGCGTGACGTGAGGGCCAGCGCGCCGACTAACTCAGAGAGATTCTCAGCTGCGTCGTCGGTTGCGCCCGCGTCGGCCTCGACCGTCGTTACCTTGAGCGACGGGCCAGCGGCCTCTGCCATTGCAGCGGCGAGCAGGCCGGCGCCACCGTAGAGGTCGAGGTTCGTCGCGGTGGCGTCAAAGCGGCCAGCATCGATCAGGGCGAGGATCGCATCGCGCACGGCTTCGAACAGCGTGTTCGGGGCCTCGCGGTGCACCTGCCAGAACCCTCCGGCACGCACGAGAAACTCGCGGCCACCGACCGACTCTCGCACGGCGTCGTTCTCGCCGGCTCGGGCGCGTTCGCCGGGGTATGACACCAGCATGCGCGGGTCGTCGGCGCTCGGGGCTATCAGGTCGACGGCCTCGAGGTCCGGCATGCTGTCTTC
Organism: Leucobacter sp. UBA1945; assembly: GCA_002336855.1. GTDB lineage: Bacteria > Actinomycetota > Actinomycetes > Actinomycetales > Microbacteriaceae > Leucobacter. The sequence goes on from DDEV01000066.1 coordinate 11,711, forward strand.
GAGCGGCGCGATAAAGCTGACCGCCTCGGTAGCGAGCGGCAGCGACTCGACCTCGATTACATTGCGACTGCGGGCGGCATACGGCCCTACGAGACCGCTCTCGGGGTCGACGTGCAGGCGCACGCGGGTGCGCCAGCCGAGACCGTTGACCTCGTCGTCGCCTGGAGCGGCCTCGACGCTCACGCCGGCCCCATCGGTGACTCGCGCAAGCGCTTCGTCGTCGAGCCCGCCGAAGCGGCGCAACGAATCGGTCAGTACGTCAGCCTTGAGGGCGCGCTGGCGTTCGAGCGCGATGTGCCCGAACTCGGCACCGCCAGCTCGCTCGTCTGGGTCGCGCTCGATGGCCGCCTCTGGCCAGATGTGCGGGCGGCGATCCTCTGATGCCTGCAACACCGAAACGGTCGTGGCGCGAGCGAACGACTTCTTGCGTGCCTCAGAAACTCGGGCCAATACCCGCTCGCCGGGAATCGCGTCTGCGACGAAGACGACGCGCCCCTCGTGGCGGGCGACGCAGACGCCACCGTGCGCGATGCCGGTCACGTCGAGTTCGATCAGGTCACCGGGCTGCAGGGTGGGCGCAGAAGAAGCAGTCATGATGACCATTCTCTCACCGCCCGGTGAGTTCAAGACGCGGGTGGGCTTAGTCGGGCAGGTATCCGAGGTCTTGCAGACGAGAGCCGAGCTCTGAGCGGTCGGCGGCTCCGAGCTTCGCTCGGGCTGAGGCGAGGTGCGACTCGACGGTGCGCACACTGCACGCCAGGCGGGCCGCCATCTCTCGATTGCTGAAGCCCGCGGCCCCCAGACGCGCCACGTCGATCTCGCGCTTCGTCAGGTGCCCCCGCGGAGCTGGCGAGAGCGCGGCGGCGCTGAACCACGGCGCGTGCTGCCTGGCGACTTCTTCGATGTCGCGCATCATGCTGTCGCAGCGCGAGACGCTGCCGGTGGCTCGGCGGCGCACGAAGATCGCGCGAGCCGCCTGCAGCGCGTAGACGGCTGGCGCCCAGAGATCGTGGTCATGCAGACGCTCGGCGGCGCGCACGAGTGCTGCAGGGTTGCGTGTTTCGAGCGCTCCGAGATGCGCGGCCATCAGGCGAAATACGGGCAGCGTGTTCGATCCGTAGGTTTTCGCGTTCGCGTCTCTCGGCAGTTGCTCGGGCAGCCGCACCACGTCGAGCGCCCCGCGCAGATAGTCGAGAAGATGGTGCGTCGGCTTGCGTTGCTCGCTGGGGGTTGCCGTTGGGTCTCGCAGTTCGGCGCCGATCAGCGCAATAACACCTTGCAGGCGAATCGGCAGAAAGCGCGGCAGTCGCTGCTCGAAACCCTGCCACTCTCGGCTCGCCCGGGCGGTGTCACCCGCGGCGATCGCGATTGCGGTCGCGCTGAGATATCGCACCCAGAGCTTGTGAAACGGGGTTCCGGGCAGATGCTGCACGGTCTGTTCGAGGCTCTGCATGGTTGGTAGGTGTGTGGCCGAAAGGAGCGCAATGATTCCTTCGGCGACCGCGGCGGCGACCAGCTGGTCGTGCAGCTCGCTTGGGCTATTCAGGGCGAGGATCGAGATGCGGTTTCGGCGCAGCTTGGCCGGGGCTTCGCTGATGTGAGGCGATTGCGGCCGGGGAGTCAGCTGCTCGGGCAGCCAGGTGCCGCAGCGGGAGCTTTCGAGCACAAGCAGCTGCTCGGCCAGCAGCGCTACCTCTTGAATTGGGTGATTGCGGGCTGTGTGCAGCACCGCGTCGATATCGTCGCCGAGCGGTTCGCTGTCATTCCACCTCGCGAAAACGAGCGCGGCCCGTTCGAAGTCGCTCTGCTCTGCACTGCTGGGTGATCCCGCTCGCTGCATCTCGAGTGCCTCGGACTGTGCGAGCAACTGGTTGCGCAAGAACTCGACCTTGTAGTGGTGAACCATCGCGCCGGCATCGGTGCCGGTGCCGGCGTTTGCAAGCTGCGTTCGCACCTTCTGCAGCAGGCGGAGGCCCTCAGTCGGCCCGCGAAGCACACTGGCAGTGCGCACGCGCGCGAAGTCGTTGAAGGAGGCTGTCGTGCTCGCCCGAAGCAGCAGATCGCGCGCTTCGGGGCGCCCGAACCGCACGAGGTCGGCAGTGAGCCTGGCGACGATCTCGGCGTGCGCCCGCACGAGGTGCTGATGCTGCGGGTGGTCGCCGCTTGGCGTGAGTTGCGCCGGCTCGAAGTTCCATGCGCAATACATGACCTCGCGGTCGGGCAGCGAAATGCCGAGAGCTTCTTGGGCGAGCAGCTTTTCGGCGGCAAGGTGCTGTGTGTCTCTGAGCAGCGTGGGATCGGCTCGCAGCTCCAACGGTGCTGCCACGATTTCTGGCACTCCGACGAGGTGCGGGTAACCCGATGCGTCGACAAGCAGGCCGGCCTCGCGCAGCTTCGCGACCGATTGCGCACCGACGAGCTCTGATGCTCCCTGCATAGTTCTCGGGTCGAGTTGAGATAGTACAACTGCCGCCGCGATGCTCGCCGGGTCGAGTATTTCGTCAGCTGCCCGGAGGGTGAAACGGAACGATGCGAGGTGCAGGTCGCTGGTATCCAGCTCGGCGATCGACGCGTGAGGGCTGGTTCTGATCTTGCCGTCGGCAGCGAGGCGCATCAGGTCGAGCAGCCACCCCGGTCTGCCCCAGCTGAGCTTTGCCACAGCAGCGAGGGTGGCCGAGTCGAGAATCGCGGCGCCCGGTGTGTGCTCGGTGATGCGGGCGGCGTCGCTCTGCGCGAGAGAGACTATGCGAAAGTTTCTGCTGGTGGCCAGCGCGTGTGCCGCGGGATGGTCTTCGTCGGCCAGCTTGGTGATGACCCGGTGGTAGTTCCGTGCCTCATCATCGGTGCCGATTGAAGCGATGTGCGCCCCGCCCGCGGCAACGCGGTCGGCCAGCGCTTCGATCAACTCGGCGGGTGCGCGCTCGATGCTATCGATGACGAGCAGGTGAGATGTGGGTGTGTGTCGTGTGTTTTCGAGAGCGTCGACCTGATCGCAACTGATGAACGCATGCTCGATGTCGGTGGTCTGCAGGGTCTCGGTGAGCTCGCGCAGCGTGTGCGACTTGCCGCTCTGGCTCGGCCCGCTCAGCAGAATCGGCCCGGGCTCGGCAATTTCTTGCACGAGCCGTGCGGTTAAAAGGTGGCGCGGAAGCGCCGCCGTCTCCAAGAGATCCACTTTTCTGCCCCAATCTTGAAAAGTGATACCGGTCGGTGAGCAATACCCTATCCCTTTACGACCAGATGGTTAAAGATTTTGAGTAGTGAAAAGTCCGCTCTCAGTAGTACTTTGCCTTTTGCTCAGTGTGCTTGTCAGGGCCATTCGCGGTTTCAGAGGCTCTGATTCAGGTCGCGAAATCTTGAATCTGCGGACTACGCAGCCGGGTCGTTGAACGCGATTGCAGCGTTCTACTCTTTGGTCACGAGCGTCAGCCGCAGAATCAAGTTCCATTGGGGGAGACCGATTCTTTGGGTATGGCGGTGACCAAGGAAGTTGGGGAATTGCCTTGATCGAAAAGGACCAGCGAGGTCGGCGCGGAGTGGCCAAGAAGTACCTCGCATTTGGAACAGCGGCGGCGTTGACGCTCAGCGGGGTCGCGCTCGGCATGACTGCCTCGAGCGCCGACACGCAGACGCCGCCTGCGGGAACTGTTTCTGCCGCGCATGGACACGGCCTGTACACAAGCCTGTTCCCCATCGACGTTGTCGGTACAGCCAACGCGAGCAGTGATTTCCCAGACAACGCGGGCGCAAACGGGGACGACCTCAGTGTTGAGTTGTTGAAGAATCTCGTGACGCTGAATCTCGGCACCATCAATCTGCCTCTCATTAAAGATCCGGATGACCCGGCAGCTGAGGGACTACTTGACTTAGGATCACTTGGCGCTATCTCGAGCCATGCCGAATCCCCGAGCAATACCCATTCGGTGGCATCTTCGGGTTTGATCACCAGCAACGGCGCGCTCGATCTGCAAGCACAGAATCAGCCGGGGTTCGAATCGGCGAAAGTTGATCTCGGCGCGCTGCTCGATCAACTGTTGACTCAGACCGTTGCCGACAGCGTGCTCAATGAGGCAACGATCGACATCGGCGCCCTTGGCGCAATGGCAGAGAAGAACAATGGCACTGTTGCAAGTGAATACATGGTCGCCGATCTCGGGGTCACGCTCGAAAGCCCAGTCGTTGCGACCCTCGGAGGCACTGTCGAAACGACTGTGAATACCTTGGTCGGCGACACCGTGGCCGAGGCGGTGGGCCCCGGTGGGTTGCTGAATGGCGTACTGGGCGGGCTCTCGAGCATTATCAATGCCGTTGACACGACGGTGCTCGGAACCGGCGTCAGACTGGACTCCGATCCCGCTCAGACCACAGCGCAGGTGACCGGCGTTTCGCAGCTTGCAAATTCGATCAGCACACAGCTGGTGACCGAGGGCATCTCGAACTCGGACGAATCAGTGGTGATTAACCTGGGCACCGGCGAGATCACGATCGACCTTGAGGCATTCGTGATCCAGGCGCAGAATGACCCAGCGATCACCAACCTCAATCAACTGCCTCCGAACACGCCGGTGCTCTCGTCAGCGGTGATTACCGCGATCGTCAACGGAGTCACCGAAGCGCTGACCGATGCGTCGAACCCGAAATCGCTGGTCAGCAAGGTGCAGATGTTGCTTGAAGCGGGAATCTGGGATCTCGGTGTAGAGATCAAGATCGATGCCTCGGGCGAAGTTTGCCTCGTCGGGGCCTGCACCACACTCGCTGATGGCGATGTCACCATTGCCGGTACTCTCGGCGAGTTCACGGGAACTGATGGTGCGCTCGACAACAGCAACATCGACGTGAACCTGGACCTTCTGGGGATCGTTCCTGTCGGCGATATCCTCACGGTAGTCGCCACCCCGCTGCTCAACCTGATCGCTACCCAGGTCACTGGCCCGCTGCTGACGCTCATCACCGATGACGTGGTCGATGCGTTGCAGCCGACGCTCATCGGCGTGGTGAGCACGGCAACCTCAGCTCTGCTGGATCCGCCAAGCGGAGCGCTCGGACGTGTGCTCGCAGAGCTCGTGCAGTTGACGATCAACGAGCAGCCAACCGCGGGCGATCTCGGAGCCGGAAGCTTTACAGTGCGAGCGTTGACGCTCTCGGTACTGCCACAGGTAGGCGGTGGCATCACCGACGCGGTCGACGTGCAGCTCGGTTCGGCGACCATCTTGGCGGCCGAGCCAGCTGCGATGATTACGGCGACTCCTGACTCGGTTGCCTCGGGTGAAACGGTGACGATCGCGGGTTCGTTCTTCACTCCGAACTCCCCGGTTTCGATCACGATTCCCGGTGTTGCGACCCCGATCACGACGACCACTGACGCGAGCGGCGCGTTCAGCGCTACGTGGACGGTACCGGCAGGCTTCGCGACCGGCCCGGTGATTATCACCGCGACCGACGGTGGCAACAAGACCGCGACCGACACTGTGACAGTTGTCGAGGCCGCGCTGACCGCAAACGACGCCCCACAGGGTGGCTCGGTAGCGCTCAGTGGAACAGGCTTCGTGCCTGGTGAATCAGTGACAATTACGAGCGACCTTCCTGGTGCGCCCACTGCGCAGCCGACCGCTGCTGTTGATGGCAGCATTACGGCGAGCTGGCCGGTGCTCGCCACTCAGGCGCCGGGTACTTACACCTTCACCGCAACGGGGGCAGGTGGTCGTGAGGCTGAGGACGACGCAGCAGTCACGCTCGCGGTCGCCACGCTCGCGGCAGCCCCGAACCCGGTGGTGCCCGGTGGCACAGTAACCATCACTGGCGGCAACTTCGCTCCGGGTGAAGCCGTCACGTTGACTCTGCCTGCGTCATGCGCGGTCACCGGCGGCACTCCTGTGGTCGCAGACGGAAGCGGAAACTTCACCGTGACCTGCGCGGTTGGAGCGGGTGTTGCAGACGGCACGGCGCTGAACTTCTCGGCTACGGGTAACGACAGCGGCCGCAGCGCGACCGCGGTGACCGAGGTCGACAGTCAGCCACCCGCAGATGCCAACACGAATGCATCCGCTTCGGCAGCGGCCTCGGCTCAGGCGAACGGCAACAACGAGGTAGCGGCTCAGGCAGCGGCTCTGGCCGCCGCAATGGCTGACAACTCGACGAGCGCGAACGCAGCTGCAACCGCAGACGCGAATGCGGCGGCTGAAGCTGCGGCAAGGGCAAGTGTGAATGCGGGAGCCTCGACGAACGCGTCGGCTACGGCGACCACCGTGGCAAACTCGGCAGCTCAGGCCTCGGCCAATGCCAGCGCAGACAGCACCGCGAACGCAAACGCTGATGCCTCGGCGGCTGCCTCTGCGGTAGGTACTGTCGACGCCCGCGCCGCTTCGCAAGCTTCCGCAGATTCCGCTGCCGACGGTGCGAACGCCTCGGCAACTGCTTCACAGGACGCGACCGCGAACGTTCGCGCAGACGCAAACGCCTCGGCATCAGCCTCGGCATCGGCAAACGCCAACGGGGCGCAAGAGGCGGCGGCGCAGGCTGCCGCGCAAGCTGCGGCCTACTCGGTCGGCCAGTCTGACGCTTCGGCGGCAGCTACCGCGAACGGTGTTGCCGCAGCAGAGACGGCGGCCTACACGACAGTTGACGCCGATGCTTCGGCAACCGCGTCAGCCGACACCACCAGCGCGGCGAACTCGGCGGCGCAAGCTGCGGCGCAAGCATCATCTGCTGCAACCACCACCGCGCAGGCGAGCGCCGACCAGAACGCCGACTCGAATGCCGACGGTAGCTTCGACTCGCGCTCGGCGGCACGCTCTGCTGCCGAGGCTTCTTCGGCAGCCAACGCGAGCGCTGCGGCTAGCGGCGGTTCGGCGGAGGCCGCAGTGGATGCGGCGGCCAACGTGCAAGCCAACGCAAACGCGTCGGCCTCTGCGTCTGCCTCGGCCGACGCTGATAGCTACAGCAACCCGAACGCGCAGGCTGCAGCCCAGGCGGCGGCATTTGCGAACAACGACAACGACGCATCTGCGGCAGCTGATCCGGACGCCATCGCTGCGGCGCAGGCTGCAGCCCGCCCGAACGTCGATGTGACCGCTTCGGCAACGGCCTCGGAGGACGCGGAGTCGCAGTCGCTGGCTGCAGCGCAGTCGACCGCGACCGCGAGCTCGGCACAGGCCGCGAATGCCTCGGCAACCGCGACGGCCGATGCCGAAGCGTCTGCCGCGGCCGCAGCGATCTCGAACGCCTCGACCGATGCCTCGCAGAATGCGGCGGCTGACGTGAACGCGTCGGCTTCGGCCTCTGCTTCGGCGCAGGCTGACAGCAACGCGAATGCTGCGGCCCAGGCGGCAGCCGAGACTTCGGCTCTGGCAAACGCGTCGACGACGGCAACCGCAAGCGCCTCGGCAGCGGCGACCGCGAACGCAGTCGCCGCAGCTCAAGCGGCAGCGCAGATCGCAGCTCGCGCAGATGTGACCGCGATTGCCTCGGCGACCGCCTCGCAGGACACGTCGGCTCAGGCGAATGTTGCGGCGAACGTGGCCGCGCAGGCAACTGCCACAACCGACGCGACTGCGAACACCTCGGCGAGCGCAGCGGCGCGGGCCGCCGCGACGGCGAACAGCAGCGCTGCGGCCCAGGCGGCAGCGAATCAGGCGGCGTTCGCAGACTCGAC
>DDEV01000130.1 GCA_002336855.1 Leucobacter sp. UBA1945
ACGCGGTCACGGGTGCGCTCGATCTCGACGCGGCTGACGCCTGCGCGATCAAGCTGCTGGGTCAGGTGCTGGCGGATCTTGATGTCCTCGGCGAGGTAGTCAGCGTAACGCTGGCCCTTCTTCGTCGAGTCCGAGAACCAACGCGACACGTGGTCGGTGGTGATCCCGAGGCGGAAGCCGTAGGGATGAATCTTCTGGCCCATTACTTGGCTCCCTTCTTTGCTGCCACGAGTTCATCAGCGCTCTGCAGAACGATGGTGATGTGGCTGGTGCGCTTGTTGATGCGGAACGCGCGGCCCTGTGCGCGGGGGCGGAAACGCTTGAGCGTTGCACCCTCGTCCACGAATGCGCGGGCGATGACGAGCTCGTCCTCATTGAGGCGCAGGTTCTCGTTGTCAGCCTTCACACGGGCGTTTGCGATGGCCGAAGCCACCAGCTTGAAAATCGGCTCCGAAGCGGCCTGCGGGGCGAACTTCAGGATGGCCAGGGCCTCCTGCGCGTTCTTGCCACGGACCAGGTCAACGACACGACGGGCCTTCTGGGGGGTAACGCGGATATGACGCACGCGGGCGATCGACTCCACCATTTCTCTTCCTCCTTCACGTCACCGCGTTAGCGGCGACGGCCCTTCTTGTCGTCCTTCACGTGGCCGCGGAAGGTACGAGTGGGCGCGAACTCGCCCAGCTTGTGGCCAACCATGGTTTCGGTGACGAATACGGGGATGTGCTTGCGACCGTCGTGCACTGCGATGGTGTGACCCAGCATTGCGGGGATGATCATCGAGCGGCGCGACCAGGTCTTGATCACGTTATTGGTGCCAGCTTCGTTCTGGACAACCACCTTGCGAAGCAGGTGGTTATCAACGAAGGGGCCCTTCTTGAGACTACGAGGCATCTTCTACTCCTTACCTGCCTGTTAGCGCTTCTTGCCGGTCGGACGGCGACGAACGATGAGCTTGTCGCTTTCCTTGTTGGCCTTACGAGTGCGGCCTTCCTTCTGGCCCCAAGGGCTGACCGGGTGACGGCCACCCGAGGTGCGGCCCTCGCCACCACCGTGCGGGTGGTCGACCGGGNNCCGGCCTTGCCCCAGTTGATGTTCGACTGCTCGGCGTTGCCCACCTCGCCGACGGTTGCGCGGCAGCGCAGGTCGACGTTGCGGATCTCGCCCGAGGGCAGACGCAGCTGAGCGTAGGGGCCGTCCTTTGCGACGAGTCGCACCGAAGCGCCTGCCGAACGTGCCATCTTTGCACCGCCACCGGGCTTCAGCTCAATGGCGTGAATCACGGTACCGGTCGGGATGTTCTTCAGCGGCAGGTTGTTGCCGGGCTTGATGTCGGCAGCGGGGCCCGACTCAACGATGTCGCCCTGCTTCAGCTTGTTCGGAGCGATGATGTAACGCTTGGTGCCGTCAACGTAGTGCAGCAGAGCGATACGAGCGGTACGGTTCGGGTCGTACTCGATGTGAGCGACCTTTGCGTTCACGCCGTCCTTGTCGTTACGACGGAAGTCGATAACGCGGTACTGACGCTTGTGGCCACCGCCGATGTGGCGGGTGGTGATGCGACCCTGGTTGTTACGGCCACCGGTCTTCGGCAGCGGGCGCAGCAGCGACTTTTCGGGGGTCGAGCGCGTGATCTCAGCGAAATCGGCGACACTCGAGCCACGACGACCCGGGGTCGTCGGCTTGTACTTACGAATTGCCATGTTGTTTCCTCTTCGCTTCCGAGCTACAGCGCAGCCGTGAAGATGTCGATGGTGCCCGACTTCAGGGTCACAATGGCACGCTTGGTGTCCTTGCGCTTGCCCATGCCGAACTTGGTGCGGCGGGTCTTGCCCTTGCGGTTGAGCGTGTTGATCTTGTCGACCTTCACACCGAAGACCTGCTCGATAGCGAACTTGATCTCGGTCTTGTTCGCGGTCGGTGCCACCTCGAAGGTGTACTGACCGTTGCGGTCGATCAGCCCGTAGCTCTTCTCAGAAACGATCGGGCGAATGATCACGTCGTGGTGCGACTTGTTCAGGCTCACTTCGAGGCCTCCTTCTGGCCACGAGCCTCGACGAAGAGGTCGAATGCGGCCTTGGTGAACACGAGGTCATCGCTGACGACAACGTCGTATGCGTTGATCTGATCCTGGTACAGCACGTGCACCTGGGGCAGGTTGCGCACGCTCAGCACGGTCAGCTCGTCTTCGCGGTCAACGACCACGAGCACGCGCTTGCTGGGAGCAACTGCTGCGAGGAACTCGCGAGCTGCCTTGGTGCTGGGCTTGCCCTCGATGCCGAAGCTCTCGACGACGTGCAGGCGGTTTGCGCGAGCGCGATCACTCAGCAGACCGACGAGCGCAGCCGCGATCATCTTCTTGGGGGTGCGCTGTGAGTAGTCGCGGGGCACGGGACCGTGCACGATGCCACCACCGCGGTGCTGCGGCATACGGACCGAACCCTGACGAGCGCGGCCGGTGCCCTTCTGCTTGAAGGGCTTGACACCCGAACCGCTGACTTCGCCGCGGGTCTTGACTTTGTGAGTACCCTGACGCGCAGCTGCGAGCTGAGCGGTCACCACCTGGTGGATCAGGGGCACGTTGGTTTCAGCGCCGAAGAGCGACTCGGGCAGATCGACCTTGCCGGCCTTCTTGCCCTTTGCGTCGACGACGTCGAGCTTGGTAGCGGTAGCCATGAACTACGCCCCCTTCACTGCGTTGCGAACGAATACGAGACGGCCACGGCCACCGGGAACTGCACCCTTGACGAGCAGCAGACCCTTCTCAGCGTCAACTGCCTGAACGACGAGGTTCTGCACGGTAACGCGATCGTTACCCATGCGGCCTGCCATCTTCTGGCCCTTGAACACGCGACCGGGGGTAGCTGCGCCACCGACCGAGCCGGGCTTACGGTGGTTGCGGTGTGCACCGTGCGAAGCCGAGACACCCGAGAAGTTGTGACGCTTCATGGTGCCGGCGAAGCCCTTACCCTTCGACGTACCGACGACATCGATCTTCTGACCGGCCTCGAAGGTTGCGCCGACGGTGAGCTCCTGGCCCAGCGCGTACTCTGCGGCGTCAGCGGTGCGCACCTCGGTGAGGTGGCGACGCGGGGTGACGCCTGCCTTTGCGAAGTGACCGGCCGAGGGCTGGTTCACCTTGCGGGGATCGATCTGACCTGCGGCGATCTGCACGGCGCTGTAGCCGTCGACCTCTGCGGTGCGGATCTGGGTGACCACGTTGGGGGCCACCTCAATGACGGTAACGGGAACGACCTTGCCGTTCTCGTCCCAAACCTGGGTCATACCGAGCTTCGTGCCCAGCAGGCCCTTGACGTTGCGTTCTGCGTTCGACATTCGAGACCCCCTTACAGCTTGATCTCGATGTTGACGTCAGCCGGCAGGTCGAGACGCATGAGCGAATCAACGGCCTTCGGCGTGGGATCAACGATGTCGATCAGACGCTTGTGCGTGCGCTTCTCGAAGTGCTCGCGGCTGTCCTTGTACTTGTGAGGAGAGCGGATCACAGCGATCACGTTCTTCTCCGTGGGAAGGGGCACGGGGCCGATCACGGTTGCACCAGCGCGGGTGACCGTATCGACGATCTTGCGTGCCGAGCTATCGATGACCTCGTGGTCATACGACTTCAGTCGAATGCGGATCTTTTGGGCCGCCATAGACTTCTCTCTTTCTTGTCGCGTCGTACTGTGTGCGATGTTCTCTGCCTTTGTAGACAAGGATCATCGCGCCCAGCATTGGACGTCTTGCGTATCAGCGCCCTGTACATTCACGGAGAATGACGCTCGCTGTTCACCTGTCAAACGCGCACTGCTACTCAAGCCGGGGGTTGCCCGACCGGAGAATGCTCGTCGGTGACGAGCCAGTGGCGTGTTGTTCGCTGCCCGCGGCCTAACCCACCTCTCGAACCTGTCGAGGAGTGGCTATGCACTACCTGGCAGTGATTTCCGCGCATGCGAAAAGTACTGAACCTGTCTATTCTGACACGAGTTTGCGGTTCCTGCAAGCCGGGCGTGTCGCGAATTTCACCCGCATTTACGCGCGGCGCGCGAGCAGCTTCGGCATGCGCACGTAGAGCACCACGAGCGCGAGCCCGAGCACGAGCAGCAAGATCCACCAGATTGGTGCGACGAAGAGCGAGACGAGTCCAAGAACAGACGCGGCAATGGTGAAAAGCGCGTTGATTCCCGATGCCTGCACGTGCGAGAGGCCGAGTTGGTTGAGGCGCTGGTAGACGTGCTCCTTGTGCGGCTCGTCCCACTTGTGCCCGGCACGCACGCGCTTCACGAGCGTCACTCCGACATCACCGAAGTAGATGATCATCGGGCCGATGGTGGCGAGGATCGGCATGCCCGAAGCGAGGGCCGCAAAACTGGTGACCGCAGTTGCCCCGCCGAGCAGATACGACCCTACGTCGCCAAGAAAGGCCCCCGGTTTCGTGAGGTTCCAAGGCAGGAAACCCGCGAAGCCCGCCGCGAGCACCAGGCCCGCTGCCAAGAGCCAAGGAAGCCCTGCGAACCAACCGGCCGCTGCAAAGGTGATCCCGGCGATCACGCCGTGGAAGCCGCTGATACCGTTCAGGCCGTCCATGAAGTTTGCGACGTTGATGTAACTCGACAAGAAGAGCACTGCATATGGCAACAGGGCAAGCAGCGCCCACCCCGGGAGCGGAACTGTGGTGGTCGCAGTACCGGCGAACGGCCACTCCGAGGCACCCGGGATAAACCCAAACAAGGCCGAACCGTCGTCTGTGCTGCGCAGCGCCCAGAGTCCAAGCGGAACGGCAACACCGATTGCGAGCAACACGAGACTACGCACGAGTACGCTCACTCCGCGCAGATCCTCAGCGAGACCGAGCAGGCCCGCGGCTATGCCGCCAACAAGCACAACGAGCATGGGCTGCCACCACGGATTGAGCGTCTGGGTGAAACCCCAGAGCGTCACCCCGTAGCCAACCGCTACCGCGATGAGCACGGCGAGGCCGAGGCCCCGCAAAACCGGCTTCTCATGCGAAGAGCGTTCGTTCGGCACATCCATGATGCCGAGGCGCACGAGCAAGGGCTTGACGACGAGAGGCAGCAGCAGGCTGAGCGCAAGGGTCAGTGCCCCCGCAACGATCGCGGTGACAAGAGGGCTCACTCGACGCGCTCCTCAGCCTCAGCCGTGAGGTCCATGCGCGCGACCCAACCCGCATGGTCGAGCGCCTCCGGGCTGATGGTATCGACGTGTGCGTGGGTGATCTTCGCGTGGAACGGGCGCTCATCGCCCTCCCCATCCGCAACGAGCTCTTCGTGCAGCTTCTCGCCGTGACGCAGGCCCGTGAACACGATTTCGACGTGCTTTCCAGACTGCGCGATCATGCGCTGCGCAACCTCGAGAATCTTCACCGGTTCACCCATATCGAGGATCAACACCTCGCCCTGCCGACCAATGCCTCCGGCCTGGATCACCAGCTGGCAGGCTTCGGGAATCGTCATGAAGAATCGGGTCACATCGGGGTGCGTCACGGTCAGCGGGCCGCCAGCCTCGATGAGCGCGCGGAACGTGGGCAGCATCGATCCTCGACTGCCGATGACATTGCCGAAACGCACCGAAAGGTACCTCTGGCCAGTCTCTTGCGCCATCCAGGCGGTGAGCTTTTCGGCGACCCGCTTCGAGTGGCCGAGTACGCTCGTCGGGTTTGCGGCCTTATCGGTCGAGACGTTCACGAACGTAGTAACTCCCGCCGACCGTGCTGCCTGCAGCACGTTGAGCGTTCCGAGCACATTGGTCTTCCACGCCTCGTCGGGGTACTGCTCGAGCATGGGCAGATGCTTCAGCGCCGCGGCGTGAAACACCACGTCAGGCTTGCGCTCCTGGAAGATCTGCTGCAGGGCGGCAGCGTCACGAATATCTGCGAGCACAACGTCTCGGGTGTCGAGCAGCCCGTGGCCATGGATGGCCAACTGGGCGGCCTGCAACGCAGTCTCGTCGCGGTCGAGCAGGATCAACTCGCGGGGAGCAAACCTCGCGAGCTGTCGACTCAGTTCTGAACCGATCGAGCCGCCCGCACCGGTGACAAGCACTACACGGTCTTGTAGATACTGCGCGATCGACTCGGTCTCGAGGCGCACCGGGTGCCTGCCGATGAGATCTTCAATAGTGAGCTCGCGCACCTCGTTGACGACCGACGAGTTCTGCAGCAGTTGGTCAAGCGGGGGAAGCACGAGCACCTTCATGCCTGCCTGATCTGCGAGCTGGTCGATACTGCGCATGAGGCTCGCATCAGCGTCACCGATGCACACCATCAACGTGGTCGCACCCGTTTGGCCCGCGGCGTGCGCTAGGTCTTCGAGCCCGCCGAGCACGCGCACGCCTCGAACCTCAAGGTTGCGCTTGCGTGCATCATCGTCAAGAAATCCGACCGGCACCACGGGAGCAAGTTGATCGGTGAGCAGACGCTTCACCGTCTGGTTGCCGAGGTACCCCGCACCATACAGCAGCGCACGTTCAGCACCCTGGTTCGGCTTGATGCTGCGCTCAGCCGAGAGGCGCAGCAGGTACCGGGCCGCGGCCATGATGGTAAAGGTGATCGGCGCCGCAATCACCATCGTGCTGCGCGGAATACCATTGCCGTAGGCAAGCAGGTAGGCGATGATCCAGGCGATGACCATCACCGAGAACACGTCGAAGACGAGCGCCTTCACTTCGTCGAAGCCGCCGATCTCATAGCGGTCGCGATAGAGCCAGAACACCCATCCCGCGATCAGCTGCAGCACGATCGTGATCGCGATCAAGACAATCGCCCAGCCCCAGTGAATGACGTGCAGCACGAAGTCGTAGCGCAGTGCGAGCGCGGCGAGAATGCCGACCGTCCACGCGAAGGCGTCGTAGAAGAAGAGCGCCCCCGCCTCACGCATTGATCGCATGAAGCCGTTCTGGGGGCCGCGCGAGCCCGCACCTCTGGTTGCTGTGTTCGGCTGATTCACCCTTTGAGCATAGCCGCGAGAGGTGCACAAGGCCTGACTGACCTGCCGCTGAGGGCCGATCTCCACATGAAGATTCACTGTCGCTGCGGCGCTGTCTCGGTAGATAATGATGAGGTGCGCCCCCGGCGCGCTGCCGCTCGCGGCACTCCCCCTATCCGAAGGAACTCATTATGGGAATTGAAGATCTCGCAAAGCAGGCCGGCGACTTCGCAAAGGACAACGCAGACAAGATCCAGGAGGCGCTCAAGAGCGAGCAGGCCGAGGGCATCAGCGACAAGGTGCTCGACGGTGCGGCAGACCTTGCGAACAAGCTCACAGGCGGCAAGTTCGCCGACCAGATCGACGGCGCCCGCGACGCAGCAGACGGAGCAATTGGCAACGAGTAGCCACTGCTCAACCGAGAAAGAGCCCTCAAGGAGTGCCTTGGGGGCTCTTTTATGTAGCAATGGGCAAGCAGCAAAACAAAGAACCCCCAGGATTTCTCCTGGGGGTTCTTTGTTATCTCAGTCTGAAAAGCTCAGATCGAAGATTAGGCAATCACCTTGGTGACCGTGCCGGCGCCGACGGTGCGGCCACCCTCACGGATAGCGAAGCCGAGGCCGTCCTCCATAGCGATGGGCTGGATCAGCTCAACGACCATGTCGGTGGTGTCGCCGGGCATAACCATCGGCTTGTCCTCGGGGAGGGTGATGACACCGGTCACGTCAGTCGTACGGAAGTAGAACTGCGGACGGTAGTT
>DDEV01000014.1 GCA_002336855.1 Leucobacter sp. UBA1945
CTGAGGCGGCGATGGGCTCGACGGCCTTCGCCGCGGCCTCACGCCGATGCCGCTCGAGCACCACGCTCACCACCACGGCCGTCGCGATGTGCAGCATCAGCACCACCAGGTGAATGGGGTCTGCCACGGCGACTGTGAAGTGGGGCTCGATGAAGAACAGGTCGAGCAGCACCCCCGAGCACACCGCGGCGAGCAGGGCGGGCCACAGCCCGCCGACGAGCGCGACGACGACCACATACAGCTGCAGGCAGAGCACCTCGATCGCGATGGCGTTCGGGGTGTGAAAGCTGCCGAACAGCAGCATGAGCAGAGGCAACGCCAACATGGCGACAGCGAGGCCCGCGAGTTGGCGCACGCGCGGCAGGGCTCCGCGCTGTGCCGCGCTCGCCGAACCCGTCGTTTTCGCCACGACTCTACGCTACGTGAATCCAGGGGCGCCGTGTCACATCGGGTTGTGCCTCGCGCAGCACCTCGCGCGTCATTGGCGCGATCTCGCCCTCGCCGAAGAGCAAGAATCGCAGCAGATTGCTGATCGGGTTGCCCTCCGTCCAGCGAAAGTAGACGTGGGGCATGCACCCGAAGTTCGCGCTCAGGTGGAGCGCAACCGCGGCGATCGCGTTCGGCACCGTGCTGCCGCGCACGACGAGCACTCGATAGCCGTGGCGTTCGACACCCTGCACCACCAGTTCGCCCTCGAAGTCCGAGCTGTCAGACACCTCGATCTCGATGAACAGCACGTTGTCATCGGGCAACCCGTGGGCAGCTCTCGCGTGCCGAAGTTTCTGTGCGTAGCGCGCATCGCTCAAGTCGTTCGGCTCGTGCGCAACGAGGCGCAGCGCCCCGCCCTGCAGCGAGTCGACGAAGGCCCCCGCCTGTTCGTCGAGGCGCACCGATGTGGCGCGCAGCTCGGTCGACCTGGCGATCCTCGAAATGAAACTCACGACGACGATACCGACGATGAAGCACGCCGCGATTTTGATGCCGTCGGGGCGTTCGATGACGTTCGCGACCGTCGTGTACAGAAACACTGCGGTGATGATTCCGAAGCCGATGGTCGCCGCGCGCTCACCGCGGCGCCGCGCGACGAGCGTCACCGCGATCGCGGCCGAGGTGATGAGCACGAGCACACCGGTCGCGTATGCCCCGCCCTGCGCATCGACGCTCGCCTGAAAGATGATGGTGATGAGAAACGCGACTCCGGTGAACACGAGCACGAGGGGCCTCGTCGCCCTCGCCCAGGCGGGAGCCATGCCGTAATGGGGCAGGTAGCGGGGCACGAGGTTCAAGAGACCAGCCATTGCCGAGGCACCCGCAAACCAGAGAATAGCGATGGTGGCGAGGTCGTACGCCGTACCAAAGCCGTCGCCCAAGAAGTGGTGTGCCAGATAGGCGAGGGCGCGACCGTTCGCCTCGCCGCCCGGCTGAAACTCTTTGGCCGGGATCAGCGCAACCGTCGTGATCGAAGACGTAATGAGAAAGCCGCTCATGATGAGCGCCGAGGTGGTCAGCAGTCGCCGCGCACCTCGAATGCGCCCGGTCGGCTGCGCCTCGGTGTCGCCCTTGTCGCCACGAATCTGTGGCATCACCGCGACGCCGGTCTCAAAACCCGAGAGACCGAGTGCGAGCTTCGGAAACACGAGCAGGGCCAGCGCTATGACGAAGAACGGGTCGCCGTGCTGGGTCGTGAGCACCGTCCACCAGTCGCCGAGCAGCACCGGGTGCCCGATCAGCTCGAAGAGCGATACCGCGACGACCACGAGATTGAGCGCCAAGAACACCCCGACGAGCACCGTGGCGAGGCGAATCGCCTCTTTGAATCCGCGCAAAAAGACCACCCCGAGCCCAGCGAGCATCGCGATCGTAATGACGACCTCCTGGCCCTTCAATTCATCGGGCGCAAACGGATTCTCGACGAGGTGCGCGGTCGCGTCAGCGGCCGAGAGCGTCATGGTGATCATGAAGTCGGTGGCAGCGAAACCGAGCAGCGCGAGCACGGCGAGCTTTCCGCCCCAGCGGGGCAGCAGCTTCGCGAGCATCGAGATCGATCCGGTGCCGTGGGGGCTCTCTTTCGCCACCCGACGGTACACGGGCAGTGCACCCGCGAGCGTCACGAGCACGAGCACTATCGTAGCCAGCGGCGCCACCGCGCCGGCGGCGAGCGCGGCAATCGCCGGCTGGTAGCCGAGGGTCGAGAAGTAGTCGAGGCCCGTGAGACACATCACCCGCAGCCAGTGGGCTCGGCGGTGCTCCTCTGGCCGGCCGTGGGGGCCCGTCTGCCTCCCCGGCGACTCGGCTGTTTCGGCGAGCATCCATTTGCCGAAGGCCGCACTGCGTCTCTGCCGCACCGGCTCTACCGGCGGCACCTCGAGCGACGAGCCATATTCTGCAGTGCTCACAAGCACTCACCCTCCGATTCACGCACCCGGTGCGATCGGGCGATCGCGCGGGCTAGTTCTATCGAAGCGCTCGCAAGGGGCCCGTGGGTCAATCCTTACGGTTTCCATACGGAAACGCGAGCAATTCTTACGGCCTGCTCACGCCCCCGCCGACGCATTCGCGCCCGAGCGCGCGACCCCCGGGTGCGTCGCAAGGTATTCCTCGAACGCCTCTCGCGATGTGCGCGTGGGGGTGAAGCCGAACTGGCGCTTCAGCCGATCGTTCGCGAGCACGGGCCGGTAGCGCAGAAAGCGCACCTTCTCGGGTCCGTGTTCGGTCAGGCGAAGGGATCGCCCGAGCCAGAGCGCGGCCGTCAGCGCCCATGCGGGAACGGTCAGTAGCGGCTTGCCGATCCTCGCCGCAATCTCGGGCACCGTCAGTGCACCATCGCCCGCAACGTTGTAGATGCCTGCGGGGCCGCCGGTTGCCGCGCGCACCATCGCGGCCGCGACGTCATCGACCCAGATGAACACGAATGGCGAGTCGCTGCCGGCGATGTGCAGCACGCGGTTCCCGTTCCAGAGCGCCGTGATCTGGTTGTTCACGGTTGGGCCGAGGATCGTACCGATTCGAAACACGGTCTGGGTCAGCGAGGGGTGGTCTTCACGGTAGGCCGCGAGCATCTCTTCGACGAGGCGTTTGTGCTTCGAGTACGGAAACTCGTCGCTGCCGCGGGCCGGCACCGTCTCGTCGATCCAGGCGGGGGAGTCGGCGTGATAGCCGTAGGCCGCCCCCGAGCTCGACACGACGATGCGCGTGACCCCGGCCTCGACGCACGCGGCGAGCACGTTGGCAGACCCCTCGACGTCGACCCGGTACTCGAGCGAGACGTCGCGGCCGGGGTTCACGATCGCGGCGAGGTGCACGACCGTGTCGATGCCGTGCTCGCGCAGCAGCGGCTCGATCGAGGTCGTGTCGGTGACGTCGCACTGTGCGAACTGCACGCCCTCCGCTAGCGCCGATGGCTCGCGAACGTCACCCGCTNNGCTGCCGCGACGTTCGAACCGAGAAACCCGGCCCCACCGGTCACGAGCACCCGCGTCACTTCGCGTCACCGCCATCGGGCTGGGTCGATCCTCGCCCCTCGTTACCGGGTGCGTCGGCAAGCGCACCGCTCTTGCCGCTCGCGTCGCCCTTGATCGAACCGGTGCGGCGCTTGGTGTGCGCGGCCCAGAGCGAGGCGAGCACGAGGCCCGCGATGATGTCCCAGACGCCCCACCAGCCGGCGACGATAGCCATGCCGCCGAGGCCGCCGAAGAACGTGAAGACCAGCCCGAGACCGAGGCCCGCATTGCGAATGCCGACCTCGAACGTCACTGCTTTGCGCTCGCGGGTGCCGAGCCCGCCGACGTAGGCGGTGCCGTAGCCGATCGCCAGCGCGACCGCGTCGTGAATCGTGACGACGACCAGAATGATGCCGAGAAACGCGACGAAGTAGCTCCAGTTGCCAGCGAGCGCACCGACGATGAAGCCGAGCAGCGCGATCAGGCTGAACCACTTCACGACCGGCTGCACCTTCTGCGCGAACTTCGGCAGCTTCGCGCGCAGCAACAACCCGACGACGAATGGCAGCCCGATGATCAAGAGAATCTCGAGCAGCATCTTGAGTGGGTCGAGCGAGACCGCGTGCAGCAGCGTGCGCGCGGTCGGGTGCAGCGAGCCCCAGAATGCGATGCTGAGCGGCATCGCGACGATGTAGAGCAGGTTGCCGACGGCGGTCATCGATACCGAGAGCGCGACGTTGCCGCCCGAGCGGTGCGTCAGCACCTGCGAGATGTTGCCGGGAGGGCAGCAGGCGACGAGAATCATGCCGAGCGCCATCGACGGTGTCACTGGCAGCACGAGCGTGAGCCCGAACGTCACGGCCGGCAGCACGAGCAGTTGCGCGAGGATCGCGATGATGAACGGTTTCGGGTGGCGAAACACGACCTTGAAGTCGTCGGGCGAAGTGTCGAGCGCGATACCGAACATGATGAGCCCGAGCACCACGTTCAAGATCACGAGCGTGCCGGGGGTGAAGTTCAGCACGACCTCATCGATGTTCATCTCGCGGTCCAGTTCGTCTGAGAGGGTTGGTGCAGCGCCGCCGTCTCGGCGCGCACGGCACCCCGGTAGGCGTCTTTGTTCACGTAGTACGACATGCGGTCGAGCCCCAGGTATCGATAACCGGCAGTGAGGTCGGGCCAAGGATCGAGCGCGACCCTGTGCCGAAACCGCCCGGCCCGCGCTGTGTCTGTCTGCTCGGCCTGCAGGTAGGCGGCGATGAGTTCAGCCTGCTCGTAGCGACCCTGCCAGCCGAGACCCGACGCCTCGACCATGCCCATCACGTAGAGCCCGTTGAACTCGGGCGTGAAGATGTTGAGAAACAGCTCGGGGGCGGCCGCGCGCCAGTTCAGGTGCTCGCGGTCGACCATCGGGTAGTCGAGCTTGTAGCCAGTGGCGAGTAGAATCAGGTCGTAGTCGTCGCTCGTGCCCTTCGCGAAGCTCTTCGACCGCTTGAAGTGCACCGTGTCGCCGTCGAATCGCTCGATGTCGGGCATGATACGCAGATCGCCCTGACCGAGGTGGTTCAAGATGAGCGTGTTCACGATCGGGTGCGACTCGTAGATCTTGTAGTCGGGTTTCGGAAACCCGAAGTGCACGGGGTCGCCGGTGAACGCCTGCAGCAGCCGCTTGTCGACGAACTGCTTGATGGGCCGGGGCATCGGCTTGCCCTGGTTCAGAGTGTCGCTCGGCTTGCCGAACAGGTAGCGCGGAACGAAGTAGTAACCGCGGCGCACGCTCATGTCGACGCTCGCGGCGTGGTGCACGGCGTCGACCGCGATGTCGCAACCAGAGTTGCCCGCGCCGATGATGAGCACACGCTTGCCTGCGAGCTGCGATGGGTTCGAGTATTCGCTCGTGTGCATGATCTCGCCACTGAAGTCACCGGCAAACTGCGGCACGTTGGGCTCGGCGAGCGTTCCATTGGCGAGGATCACCCCGCGGTAGTGCCTGGTGATCTCGCCGTTGGGACCCGCCGCGGTGAGCGACCAGCCGCCTTCGCGTGCGGGCGCGATCCTCGTCACCTGCGTATTGAAACTGAAGCTGTCGCGAAGCGAGAACGCGTCGGCGTAATCGTCGAAGTAGCGCTTGAGCACCCGGTGGCCCGGGTAGTCGACGTTCGTGCGCATCGCGAACTCGGCGAACTCGGTCGTGGTGCGCGACGAGATGAGGTGAGCCGATTCGTACATCGTGCTGCGCGGGTTCGTGATGTCCCAGAGCCCGCCGACATCGTGAGAGGCCTCGTAACCGTCGACGGCGATGCCGGTCTTCTGCATGGCCCGCGCCATCGCGAGCCCGCTCGGCCCGGCACCAACGATCGCGTAGTCGCTCACCTGCACTCCTTCATGCGCCGTCTGCGTTCCGCAAGATTCTAGTGCTCGGGAGCCCTGGCAGGGAAAGGTCTTGGAGACTCCCGACTATAGGCTCTCGGCGAGCGCTGCCAGGCGATCGAGCGAGGCGTGAAGAGACGATTCGGTGGTTGCGCGGGCGCGCGGAAGGCGAGCCTCGTCTTCGAGCTTCGTCCAGTCATAGGTGTGCCGCACCAGTGTGCCGCCGTCGGTGGGCTCGAGCTCCCATCGCCAGAGATGCCCGGGAGGCTGCTCGCCAACTGGTGCCGGCAACCAGGCGATTCGACGCCCCTCCTCGAACTCGACGACATGGTTCTCGCGCACGGCGCCCTGCTTTGTCATATTCATGGTGAACACATCACCACTTCGGTGCACGCGCTGCCCCTCTGGGGCACTCGCAAGATTGTCGTTCCCGTCCCAGCGCGGCTGCTGCGACGGGTCGGCGATCAGTTCGAAGATCACCGCCGCATCTGCTCCGACGATTCGTTCGGACGTGACCACACGCTGTTCACTCATGCTGCCAGCGTAGCCCGCATCACGGTCAAGAGATATACGCAGAAATGAGTCGCGGCCGCGCGGCCCGACTTCAGATGCCTCAGTTGAAGCCCGGGTCACCCAGCTCGTCGAGAATACGCTTCAGGTCCGCGATGGTCGCGAAGTCGATCGTGACCTGCCCCTTCTTCGCCCCGAGTTTGACGTGCACCCGCGTGTCGAAGCGGTCACCGAGGCGCTCGGCAATCGCGTCGAGCTGCGCCTGCACCCCTCCGGCGCGGGGCTTCTTGCCCGGACGCGACTTCGGCAGTTCGCCAGCTGCGGCCTCGGCAGCGCGCACCGAGAGGCCCTCGTTCACGATCTTGTCGGCGAGGCGCTGCATGGCGTCTGCGCCGCTGGCCTCGCCATCGAGCGAAAGGATCGCCCTCGCGTGACCGGCCGAAAGCACACCGGCGGCGACACGCGCCTGCACCGGCTCTGGCAGCTTGAGCAGGCGAATCGTGTTCGAGATCTGGGGGCGCGAGCGACCAATGCGGTTCGCGAGCTGCTCTTGGGTGATGCCGAAGTCTGCGAGCAGCTGCTGGTAGGCAGACGCCTCTTCGAGCGGATTCAGCTGCGCGCGGTGCAGGTTCTCAAGCAGCGCGTCGCGCAGCATGTGCTCGTCTGCGGTCGAGCGCACGATCGCGGGAATGTCTTCGAGGCCAGCGCGGCCGCTCGCGCGGAAGCGGCGCTCGCCCATGATGAGCTCGTAGCGCGGCTCGCCCGCGGCGGGCGCAGGCTCGATCTCGCGCACGACGACCGGTTGAAATACGCCGAACTCGCGAATCGAGTGCGTCAGCTCTTCGAGCGCCTCTTCGTCGAACTCGGTGCGAGGCTGCACGCGGTTCGGCACGATGTCACTGAGCTTCAGGCGGGTGAGCTTGGCACCTGGCACCTCGCGCAGCTCGCTGCCCTCAGTGCTCGCGTCGGTCGCCGGGGTGGCGATCCCTTCGCCTGCATCGCTCGCTGCGGCCTCGTCGGCGACCTGAGCCGCGGTACGGTTCGGAAAGAACACGTCGACGGGGCGTTCGCCCTCGCTCGTCTGCGGAATCAACGCGCCGATTCCGCGGCCAAGGCCGCCGCGCTTCTTCGTCGCCATCTCTTAGGCTCCTTCGTTCGTGTTCGTAGCTTGTTCGCGCAGCGCAATCTCTGCGGCAGCTTCGAGGTAGGCGAGCGCGCCGATCGAAGCGGAGTCGTATGCGTGCACCGTCTGCCCGTAGCTCGGCGCCTCTGACACGCGAACCGAACGGGGGATCACCGCGGCGAGTGTCTCTGACGGAAAATGCTCACGCACCTCGGCCGCGACCTCGTGGGCGAGGTTGGTTCGCGCGTCGTACATCGTCAGCAGAATCGTCGACACGCGAAGCGCGGGGTTGAGGTGCTTCTGAATGAGCTGAATGTTGCCGAGCAGCTGGCTCAAACCCTCGAGTGCGTAGTACTCGCACTGAATCGGGATCAGCACCTCTTGCGCCGCGACGAACGCGTTGACCGTCAGCAGGCCGAGCGACGGTGGGCAGTCGATGAAGACGTAGTGAAAATCCCGCTCCGACTCCTGCAGAAAGCCCTCGAGCGCGGTGCGCAGCCGTTGTTCGCGCGCAACCAGCGACACGAGTTCGATCTCGGCGCCGGCAAGGTTGATGGTCGAGGGCACGCAGAAGAGGTTCTCGTGGTCGGTGCTCTGCTGCATCGCCTCGTGCATCGTGTGATCGCCGAGCAGCACCTCGTAGATGCTCGTGTTCTCGGGTCGATGCGCGACACCGAGCGCGGTCGAGGCGTTGCCCTGCGGGTCGAGATCGACGATCAGCACATGTTCGCCGGTCGCGGCTAGCGCGGTGCCGAGATTGATCGCTGTCGTGGTCTTGCCGACACCACCCTTCTGGTTNNAGGTTGACGGTCGTGGTGGTCTTGCCCACCCCGCCCTTCTGGTTCGATACGGTGATCACCCTGGTGCTCGTGGGCAAGGGCGACGCGTTCGCTTCAAGAAGGCGGCGGCGGCGAACCTTGTCGACCAGGTGGTTGCCCACCAGTGCGTTCTCGGTGTCGGTCATCGGATCCTTCAGCTGCAGCGGTTGGTGGCGGGGGTTACCTCACCCGCGCTCTAAATACTCTAGTCGTCTCGGCAAGCAGGCCCTCGCCGAGAATCTCGGTACTGATATCGCGCACCTTGTGCTTGCGCAACACCTTCTCGGCTGCATCGATCTCGCCCTGTACCGAGTCACCCTTGAGCAGCAGCAGTTCGCCCCCGTCGCGAAGCAGTGGTGCGGCGAGCGGCACGAGCTTGCGCAGCGCGGTGACCGCCCTGGCGGTCAGCTGATCCACCTCGAATGCGTCGTGAAACTCCTCTGCGCGGCCGCGCTTCACCTCGACGTTCTCGAGGCCGAGCCTCTCGACCTGCTCGCTCAGCCATGCACAGCGTCGCTCCATCGGTTCGATGAGCTTGAAAGTGGCGTCGGGTCGCACGATCGCGAGCACGAGGCCGGGCATTCCGCCACCGGTGCCGATGTCGGCGACGCGGGCACCGGGTTCGATGAGGGGAGCGAGGATCGCACTGTTCAGCAGGTGCCTCGTCCAGAGGCGCGGCGGCTCCAGCGGCCCGATGAGGCCGAGGGTTTCGCCACGTTCGCCGAGATCTCTCGCGAAGGCGCGTAGCACATCGATGCGGTCGCCCGCGATTTCAGCGGCAGCAACCGGTTCTGTCTCGATCTGCACGTCGGTCATCGTTTCACGCTCCTTCGGTGATCTTTGAGGATGTGCAACTGTGCGGTGTTTGGTGTTTCACGTGAAACCGCGACCAGGACGGCCGCGGCGCTGGCGTCGCGGCGAAGGCCAGAAATGGCCTTCGCTTTCAGCTCCAGCGCGCGTGAAACGTTAAGCTGCCGTAACCACGAGGCGACGATCGCGCCCCTCGCCACGCGACTGGCTGTGATGCCCGAGATTCGCAACAATGTCGTGCACCAGCTTGCGCTCGTACGAAGACATCGGTTCGAGCTCGACCTCAGTGCGACCGGCGGCGATCTGGGCGATCGCTGCGTCAACCAGGCTGCGCAGCTCGATCGCGCGAGCATCGCGCGATCCGCCGATGTCGAGAATCAGGCGCGAGAAGCGACCGGTCTGATTCTGCACCGCGATGCGGGTCAGATCCTGCAGCGCCTGCACGGTCTCGGGCATTGCGAGACGATCGAGATCTTCTCCTCCGCCGGTGACCGAAAGGTATGCGCGGCCGCTTGCGACCGACATGTCGAGGTCGCCGTCGAGATCTGCAAGATCGAGCAGCCCCTCGATGTAGTCTGCCGCAAGGTCACCCTCGGCCTCGAGGTCGTCTTGCGTTGCCGTCTCGGCAGCTTCGTTCAACTGATCTTCGCTCATGATGCCTACCGTCACTTCTTCTTCTTGGCGCGCTTCGCGCTCACCGGCTGCTGACGCTGGCCCTGCGACGCGGCAGTGCCCTCGATACGTTCGATTTCGGCGACCTCGTCATCAGTGAGCTTGCCTTTCGCCTTCAAGCGAGCCTGGCGCGTGCGCCACGCCTCGCTGCCTGGGGTGGGCATGGTGTTGATCACGATTGCCTGCTGACCCATGGTCCACAGGTTCGAAGTGAACCAGTAGATGTTGAGTGCCAGCGGAAAGGTAAAGCCAGAGAAGAGAAACGCGAAGGGGATGATGTACAGCATGATCTTCTGCTGGCGATACATCGGCGAGGCCTTCGTCTCGTCGCTCACGTTCTTCGACATGATCTGCAGCTGAGTGAAGAACTGCGAGGCGATCATGAGCAGCATGATGATGCCGAGCAGGATCACGACGACCCAGTTGCCCGATTCCCAGCCCTGGGTGAAGGTCATCTTCAGGGGTGCGCCGAAGATCGTTGCCTGGTTGAAGCTGTCGGTCATCGCCTGGTTCATCATGCCGATGCCGGGCTTGCCCGTGCCGTCACCACCGCTGCCAACCGCGCCGGCTGCGTTGCGCAGCACTGCGAACAGCGAGAAGAAGATCGGCATCTGGATAAGGATCGGCAAGCACGACGAGAACGGGTTCGTACCGTGCTTTTTGTACAGCGCCATCGTTTCGCGGCTCATCGCCTCGCGCGAGAACTGATCGTTCTT
This sequence comes from Leucobacter sp. UBA1945, assembly GCA_002336855.1. Taxonomy (GTDB): domain Bacteria; phylum Actinomycetota; class Actinomycetes; order Actinomycetales; family Microbacteriaceae; genus Leucobacter. Next base: position 10,460 of record DDEV01000014.1, read on the forward strand.
GCCTTTGTACTTGGCCTGGATCTTCTTCATCTCGGGCGCGAGATCCATCATGCGACGCTGCGCCTTGATCTGACGCACAGTCACCGGGATCAGTGCCGAGCGCACCACCACCACGAGACCGAGGATCGCGAGCAACCAGGTCAAACCAGAATCTGGATCCATGCCGATCCAAGTGAAGAGCTGGTGCCAGGCCCACAGCACGAGCTCAACCAGCCACCGCAGTGGCCAGAGAATCGTGTCGATGAATTCCATCATGATCAGGACTTTCGAGTATTTGGGCGAACGAATCCGCGTGCATTAATAGGAAAACTTGGGTGTGCTCGCTCGGGCGCATCATCAATGCCACCCGCCGAGAAAGGGTTGCAGCGAGCGAGCCGCCACACGGTGAGCACTGCGCCGATTGCGAAGCCTTGGCGCTGGAATACTTCCAAAGCGTAGCGCGAACAACTTGGATAGTACCTGCAGACTTGGCCGTATAGCGGTGAGATCACCCGCCGGTAGCCGAGCATGAAGGCGATTGCCGCGTTCCTCGGAAGCAACCACAGCTCCTGAGCCATACGCGCGATCATCGAGGTTCGGCTCTCAGTCGTTCGACTCGGTCGAGGGCCCGACTCGTCTCGTCTTCGAGCTCCTGAAACGAGGCCTCTGCTGACCTGGGCAGCATGCGAAAGACCACGTCAGCCCCTGTAAAACCACCCGCGAGGCGGCGATCAACGATCGACTTCAACCTGCGCCGAACGCGGTTGCGGGTCACGGCGTTGCCCACCGCCTTCGAAACGATGAACCCGAACCGTGCCGGCTGATCCCTCTCGACATGCAAAACCGCGTGGGTGATGCTGTTCGCACCCCCCACGCGGTTGCCCTTGCGAACGATGTAGCGATAGTCATCGCCCCGAGTGACGAGGTGTGTCTTCGCTGGCACGGTCGCCCGCAGAGAAAAGAATTACGCGGTCAGCTTCGCGCGGCCCTTGCCGCGGCGAGCTGCAACGATTGCGCGGCCGGCGCGGGTGCGCATGCGTGCGCGGAAGCCGTGCACCTTGGCGCGGCGGCGGTTGTTGGGCTGAAAAGTACGCTTGCTCATAAGAAACTCCGTGAAATCTGTGCTTGCGGCACCGGAAAGTCGTCAATGGGCACGCTTGTGCGCCCATACAAGTGAGAGAGTCTACGCCCATTGTGGCTCAGAGTCAAAGACCGCATGCGTAATCGCTGATTATGGGCGACCCCAGGAGCATCGAGCCGATTCGCCGCGGTGTGTCTCAATGATAGTAGTGACATGGGGAGAACGATTTCAACTTGCCTGTGGACAAATCTGTGACTAGCGTGAACGAAGACGTTTAAGAGGCCTGGGTTTACAAGGCATCTAACGCTTTCTGCCGCTCTTCGCTCCCTGTGAACGAAGTTGTGGGATGAGCTGTGAATAGCCGTTCACATTATTCGAGGGTTCCATGACTGAAGAAGAGGTAATGCGTGTTTGGGCGCAGGTCACCCATTCAGTGATGGGCGACCCCTCCGTGGGGCCGGCTGTGGGTGCCCAGCTCGCCCTGGCTGTGCCGCGCGGTGTTGGTGCGGGCATGCTGTACCTCGCCGTGCAACATGATTTCACGCTCAAGCTGCTTGAAAACAAGCTGCGCCCCGCCATCATGAGCGCGATTGCCTCGATTCCCGACGCCGAGGGCATTGAAAGCTTCGTGGTTGTCGTCGATCCTGACGCGCAACCTGCCATCGACCCCGAACCCGACGAGGTTCCCTCACCGAAGCAGTCGATTGCCGAGGGCGATGCGTTCACTGGTGCGGTGGTCAGCGAGTCTTCTCGGCCGGTGAACGAGCCACTCGCACGGCACGGCGCTCCTGAGGTGCTCGATAGCCGCCTGAATCCGAAGTACCATTTCGACACTTTTGTGATCGGACAGTCGAACCGTTTTGCTCACGCCGCCGCAGTCGCGGTCGGCGAGGCGCCGGCAAGGGCCTACAACCCTCTGTTCATTTACGGTGACTCTGGTCTCGGAAAAACCCACCTGCTGCACGCGATTGGGCACTACGCCCGTGAGCTCTACCCCGAGATTCGTGTGCGCTACGTGAGTTCGGAAGATTTCACGAACGATTTCATCAATTCGATCGCGAACAACCAGGGGGCAGCGTTTCACGCGCGCTACCGCAGCATTGACGTGTTGCTAGTTGATGACATTCAGTTTCTTGAGGGTAAGGCCGAGACGCAGGAGGCCTTCTTCCACACCTTCAACACACTGCACGGCCACAACAAGCAGGTGGTCATCACGAGCGATGTGCAGCCGAAGCAGTTGCGTGGCTTCGAGGAACGCATGCTGTCACGTTTCGAGTGGGGCCTGCTCACCGACATTCAGGTGCCCGATCTCGAGACACGAATCGCGATTCTGCGCAAGAAGGCGCAGCGCGAGCAGCTTGAGCTCGATCACCAGGTGCTCGAGTTCATCGCTTCGAAGTTCACCTCGAATATTCGCGAGCTCGAGGGCGCTTTGATTCGGGTAACGGCATTCGCAAGCTTGAATCAGCAGAGGATCGATCTGCCTCTCGCGCAAATCGTGTTGAAAGATCTGATCACGCTCGACGAAGACAACGATGTGCAGCCCTCTGACATCATCAGCCGCACGGCGGATTACTTCGATTTGGCGGTCGACGATCTCTACGGCCCCTCGCGAGCTCAGCAGATCGCACTCGCTCGGCAAATCGCGATGTATCTCTGCCGAGAGCTCACCTCACTTTCATTGCCGAAAATTGGGCAGTTGTTCGGAGGAAGAGACCACACCACGGTGATGTACGCGTGCAAGAAGATCACGCAGCTGATTGCCGAGCGTCGCTCGATTTTTAACCAGGTCGCAGAACTTACTTCGATCATCAAGAGCGCAAAGTAGCGGGCGGGCGCCGCGCGCGAGACCCGGGGATTTTTGCGCCGAAGGCGCTCGATTTATCCACAGCTTGGGGGAAGCTTGTGAATAACTGGGGACAACCCGCGTGTTGGTGTGGATGGATTCTCCTGGGCTGTGAGCAGAGCCCCGCCTCGTAACTTTCGCGTATTCCTGCGGAAACCAGGTTATCCACGGCTCGCCAACAACTCACAAGCTTGTAGTTCCCAACGCCTCATTAGGATCAGGGGAGTTATCCACAGTTTCCACAGGACTTATTACTATTAACAATTTATTTACTTTCCTTAGGGCCTCTCGATAACGCATTGCCGGCTTCAGCGGGCCTCCAAAAGTTCTTGTCATTCACGGTTCCCAGCGAGTATGCAAAGATTGTGGGACGAGTGTGCTGCCCTCAGTACACGTTTCACCGTCCCCTAAGGAGATGTCATGCGTTTTACCGTCAATCGAGACGTGTTCAGCGAGGCAGTCTCGTTCGCGGCGAAGCTGCTACCTCAGCGGCCCACACAGCCTTTGTTGAGCGGAGCACTCATCGAGGCCATCGACGGTGAACTCACGATCTCTTCGTTCGATTACGAGACCTCTGCCCGAACTTCGATCACTGCAGACATCGCAGAAGCAGGTCGTGCGCTGGTATCCGGGCGTCTGCTCGGAGACATCGCTTCGCGACTGCCTCACTCTGATGTTGAAGTCACTCTCGTTGACACGCGCGTGCAGATTCGTTGCGGTTCAGCTTCGTTCAGTCTTCCGGCCATGCCCGTCGAGGAGTACCCGCAGGTTCCTCGGATCGATACAGTGACCGGTGCTGTTCCTGCTGAGGCTTTTGCGGAGGCGGTTGCGCAGGTCTCGCTTGCTGCGTCAAAGGATGACGTCACGCCCGTGATCACCGGTGTGCAGTTCGAGGTCAGCGAGAACGCACTCACCCTGACCGCCACCGACCGCTACCGTGTGGCGACTCGTCGAATCGATTGGCAGCAGCTCGACGGTGGTCAAGAGCTCGCGGCACTCGTGCCTGCGAAGGTGGTCATTGAAGTGGGCAAGACGTTTGCCTCGAGCGGCACTGTTCAGGTCGCGATCGTGAAAGACGGTGAGCGTGAGCTCATCGCGTTCACCGGTGGCAACAAGACGGTTACCTCTCTGCTCATCAAAGGCAATTACCCGCCCGTCGGCCGCCTGTTCCCCGAGAACATCGACAACTACGCGGTAATGAACACGGCCGAGCTCGTTGAAGCCGTTGGTCGCGTTGGCCTTGTGCTTGAACGGGAGGCCGCGCTGAGATTCTCGTTCTCGGAGGGTCAGGTGACGCTCGAGGCCGCTGGATCTGAGACTGCGCAGGCAGTTGAAACCGTCGATGCGCACTTGGTTGGCGACGAGATGGTTGTTTCGCTGAAGCCGCAGTTTCTGCTCGATGGACTTCGATCGACTCACTCCGAGTTTGCACGAATCGGGTTTACTCGAACCGAGAATGCAAGCAAGCCGGGGCCAGTGCTGATCACCAGCCAGCGCAGCAAAGACGATGCAGATCAACAAAGCTTCCGCTATCTGCTGCAGCCAAACCTGCTGCTTCGATAGGGGAGGGCCGCGATGCGTGTGACGCATCTATCCCTCAGTGAGTTTCGTAACTACGAGGTCGCCGAGGTTCCCTTCAAAGCCGGCCCGAATCTCATTGTCGGAAGAAACGGGCAGGGTAAGACGAACCTCGTCGAAGCAATCGCCTACTTTGCGAGCTTGAGCTCTCACAGGGTTACCGGTGATGCCGCCATGATGCGGGCCGGATCGACGACTGCCGTTGCGCGCATGAAAGTCGCGGTCGAAGACCGCGACGTGCTGCTCGAAATGCAGCTCAATAGAGACAAGGCGAATCGGGCCCAGATAAATAAGAACGCGGTTCGTCCGCGGGAACTGACGCGCTGGTTCAGCTGCGTCGTCTTTGCCCCGGAGGATCTTGCGCTCGTCAAGGGCGACCCTTCGACGAGGCGGCGATTTCTCGACGAGGCAGTGGCCGCGCGAAATCCGGTGTTCGCCGGAGTGCTTTCAGATTACGACCGAGTGGTTCGGCAGCGTACAACCTTGCTGAAGTCCGCTCGGTTCAACTCGGGATCTGGCGCGGTCGAAGCAACACTCGCGGTTTGGGATGACCAGCTGGTTGAACTCGGTGTGCGCATCATGGACGCCAGGAGGTCCCTCATTCGGGCGCTCGGTGATCCGCTAGCAAAGGGGTACGCATCGATTGTCGAGCACGACCACCTTCCTCGGCTTTCGCTGATTGAATCTATTACCCACAGCATTGAGAAGCACGGTGTTTCACGTGAAACACCTCAGGATCCACCAATCCCGGCGACCGATGTTTCACGTGAAACGCTCACTGTGCAGTTTCGCGAGGCGCTCACGGCGGTGCGCCGCCAGGAGATCGATCGGGGAGTGACTCTCGTTGGGCCACATCGCGACGACGTGTTGTTCGAATTGAACGACCTCCCCGTGAAGGGTTACGCAAGCCACGGTGAATCATGGTCGTTTGCTCTTGCGCTGAGACTCAGCGTCGCGAAGCTTCTTCGCGAAGAGTCGCCCTCGGGTGACCCGGTCATTATTCTCGATGATGTGTTTGCCGAGCTCGACGCGCGACGGCGAGCAGCGCTCATGGCCGAAGTGGCGGGGTTCGAGCAGGTTATCGTGACGGCGGCTGTTGAGGGGGACGTGCCGGAGGGTCAGTGGCACCGGGTTCGTATCGAGGCCGGGGCCGTGCTTGGCGTCGACGTCGAGGAGGTGAATCCTCATGTTTGAGCGAGAGAGCAGCTTCGCGAGCGACGCATATCTGCAGGCAAAGGCGCTCTGGAAGGGGCTTCCACTCAGGCGTCGCGGCGCAAGGAGAGTTAAGCGCGAACCAGGCGGGCTTCCTTTTTCACCTGGTCGAGAGCCAAAGACGCTTGGCTCCGTGCTTGCCCTTGCGACAGAAGACATGGGCTGGACCGCAGAACTCGAGCAGGCGAAAGTGATCGCTGACTGGGCTGAGCTCGTTGGTGAGACCACGGCGCCTCATACCCAGGTGGTTGAGTTGCGCGACGGGCTGCTGATCGTGCAGTGCGATTCGACTGCATGGGCGACCGAATTGAGACGCATGCGCGCAGAGGTGCTCACCCGTATCGTGGAGCTTTACCCAGAAGCAGGGATCGAAGATTTGCGATTCCTTGCTCCCGGGGCGCCCAGCTGGCGGCATGGTTCTCGTGTAATTCAAGGTCGAGGCCCAAGAGATACCTACGGATAGCTTCGATTTCTCGTTGATTCACGGGTCGAAGCGGCAACCTAGATCGCCCGCGTGCGATGAAAAAGAGCCTCTCGATGCGCGCTCAAGAAGCCCAAAAAAGACGACCGGAATCCTTTTCTTACTCAATCGTTCCGCGATGGGGGCGATCCCATCTAAAAATAGGCCCTGATTCGCCGCGTAGAGGGCATTTCACGGGTCAGGGTTGATAGGCTAGGGTGCGGAAGTGCTCGGCGTAGAAATATGCCGTGAGATTGCAGACTCGCGAAATCGCACAGTAGAGAGATACATTAGCGAATGACTTCAGAACAGGCGGCGAATGCCGAGGAGTACGGTGCCGGAGCGATCCAGGTGCTCGAGGGTCTCGAAGCGGTTCGTAAGCGGCCGGGCATGTACATCGGCTCGACGGGCCCGAGGGGCCTGCACCACCTAGTCTACGAGATTGTCGACAACTCTGTCGATGAGGCGCTTGCCGGCTACTGCGACGTCATCGACGTCACGATTCTCGAGGATGGAGCCATTCGCGTCATTGATGACGGTCGTGGTATTCCTGTCGACCCGCACTCTTCGGATCCGTCGAAGTCGACGGTCGAGGTCGTATTGACGGTACTGCACGCCGGCGGCAAGTTTGGCGGCGGCGGCTATGCGGTCTCCGGTGGTCTGCACGGTGTGGGTTCTTCTGTCGTGAACGCGCTTTCCACTCGTTTCGCGGTCGAAGTGAAGCGTCAAGGTTTCACGTGGAACATGTCGTTCACCGGGGGAGTACCCGACGCTCCGCTTGCGCAAGGCGCACCGAGCGAAGAGACCGGCACCACGATCACCTTCTGGCCGAGCGCCGAGATCTTCGAGACCATCGAGTTCGACTATGAGACGTTGCGCACGCGTTTTCAGCAGATGGCCTTTCTTAATAAGGGTCTCCGCATCAAGCTCACCGATCTGCGCCCGCAGGATCCCGTAGAGAACGAGGAAGGTGAGCTGGTCTCACCCGAGCCTCGCAGCGACGAGTTCATGTATGAAAAAGGCATCGAAGACTACGTTCACTACCTGAACTCGGCGAAGCGCGCCGAGATCGTCAACGAAGAGATCATTTCGTTTGAGTCGGAAGACACCGATCGCCTCATCTCGGCTGAGATCGCGATGCAGTGGACGACCGCGTACACCGAGAGCGTGCACACATACGCAAACACCATCAATACTCACGAGGGCGGCACCCACGAAGAGGGATTCCGCGCTGCACTCACGACGTTGGTGAACAAGTACGCTCGCGAGAAGAACATTCTTCGTGACAAAGACGAGAACCTCTCGGGTGATGACGTTCGTGAGGGTCTGACCGCAGTGATCTCGGTGAAGCTGGGCGAGCCGCAGTTCGAGGGTCAAACCAAGACGAAGCTCGGCAACACCGAGGCGAAGGCCTTTGTGCAGAAGGTTGTCGGAGATCAGCTCGGCGATTGGTTCGAGCGCAACCCGAACTCGGCAAAAGAGATCATTCGCAAGGCGATTCAGGCTGCCACAGCTCGGCTCGCCGCACGGAAGGCGCGCGAAACCGCGCGCCGCAAGGGCCTCCTCGAATCCGGCGGCATGCCCGGCAAGCTGAAAGACTGCTCTTCGAAAGATCCCTCGATCTCTGAAATCTTCATCGTCGAGGGCGACTCGGCAGGCGGCTCAGCGGTGCAGGGTCGAAACCCCGAAACGCAGGCGATTCTGCCGCTTCGCGGCAAGATTCTGAATGTCGAGAAGGCACGCCTCGATCGCGCCCTCAGCAACACCGAAGTACAGGCAATGATCACCGCGTTCGGAGCTGGCATTGGCGAAGACTTTGACCCCGAGAAGTCGAGGTATCACAAGATCGTCCTGATGGCCGACGCCGATGTTGACGGCCAGCACATCACGACCCTGCTGCTCACACTGCTCTTCCGGTACATGCGACCGCTCATCGACCTCGGATACGTGTACCTCGCGCAGCCACCGCTCTACCGAATCAAATGGACGAACGCCGACCACGAGTACGCATACAACGATGCTGAGCGTGACGCGCTTCTCGAAGCCGGCGCTAAGGCGAGCAAGCGACTGCAGAAAGAAAGCGGTGTGCAGCGCTACAAGGGTCTCGGCGAGATGAACTACGAAGAGCTCTGGGAAACGACCATGAGCCCCGAAACCCGCACGCTGCGACAGATCACCATGGACGACGCAGCGGTCGCCGATGAGGTGTTCGCCACCCTCATGGGCGAAGACGTAGAGGCCCGCCGAAACTTCATCCAGCAGAACGCGAAGGACGTGCGTTTCCTTGACATCTGAGAATCAGACCCCAGAAGAGAACGAAATGGCTGATCAGAACGACTTTGCCAACCACGGCAAGATTGATCAGGTCGACCTGCAGGTCGAGATGCAGCGTTCATACCTCGACTATGCGATGAGCGTGATCGTGGGTCGTGCGCTGCCCGACGTTCGTGACGGGTTGAAGCCCGTGCACCGACGCGTGATCTACACGATGTATGACGGCGGCTACCGCCCCGACAAGGCATTCTCGAAATGCACGCGCGTCATCGGTGACGTTATGGGCCAGTTTCACCCGCACGGTGACAGCGCGGTCTACGACTCCCTCGTGCGCCTCGTGCAGCCCTGGGCGATGCGTTATCCGCTCGCACTCGGGCAGGGCAACTTCGGTTCACCAGGCAACGACGGCGCTGCTGCACACCGTTACACCGAGACCAAGATGTCGCCGCTCGCCATGGAAATGGTGCGCGACATCGATGAAGACACCGTCGACTTTCAAGACAACTACGACGGTCGCACGCAAGAACCGACTGTGCTTACCGCTCGCTTCCCGAACCTGCTCGTCAACGGCTCTGTCGGCATCGCGGTGGGCATGGCAACAAACATCCCTCCTCACAACCTGCGTGAAGTTGCAGAGGCGGCGACCTGGCACCTCGAGCACCCCGACGCCACCAAAGAGGAGCTGCTCGAAGCGCTGATGGAGCGCGTCAAGGGCCCCGACTTCCCAACCGGTGCGCAGATCCTCGGCACTAAGGGCATCCGCGACGCGTACCGCACCGGCCGCGGTTCGATCACGATGCGCGCGGTGGTGAACATCGAGGAGATTCAGGGTCGCACCTGCCTCGTGGTCACCGAACTGCCGTACCAGGTGAACCCAGACAACCTCGCGGTCAAGATTGCTGAGCTTGTCAAAGACGCGAAGATTCAGGGAATCGCCGACATTCGCGACGAGACCAGCGGCCGCACCGGTCAGCGACTCGTCATCGTGCTCAAGCGCGATGCCATCGCGAAGGTCGTGCTGAACAACCTGTACAAGCACACGCAGCTGCAAGAGAACTTCGGTGCGAACATGCTTGCGATCGTCGACGGCGTGCCCCGCACGCTTTCGCTCGACGGGTTCATCACCAACTGGGCGAAGCACCAGATTGACGTGATCGTGCGACGCACCGAGTTTCGCCTGCGCAAGGCCGAGGCCGAAGCACACATTCAGCGTGGCTACCTCAAGGCGCTCGACGCGCTCGACGAGGTCATTGCGCTGATTCGCCGCTCGCCGACGGTCGAGGAGGCGCGCGAAGGCCTGATCGCCCTGCTCGATGTAGATCAACTGCAGGCTGACGCGATCCTCGGGTTGCAATTGCGTCGCCTCGCGGCAATGGAACGTCAGAAAATTCTCGATTACGCGGCAAAACTCGAGGCGCAGATCAAGGAATACGAGGGAATTCTCGCCTCACCGACCGAGCAGCGCGCAATCGTGGTTGCTGAACTCGGTGAGCTCGTCGCGAAGTTCGGAGACGAACGTCGCAGTGCGATCATGCACGGCTACGACGGCGACATGTCGATGGAAGACCTGATTCCTGAAGAAGAAATGGTCGTCACCATCACCCGCGGTGGGTACGTGAAGCGCACGCGCATCGACAACTACCGATCGCAGCACCGCGGCGGCAAGGGCGTGAAGGGCGCGCAGCTGCGTGCAGACGATATTGTCGAGCACTTCTTCGTCACGACGACGCACCACTGGCTGCTGTTCTTCACGAACACGGGTCGCGTGTACCGTGCGAAGACGTACGAGATTCCTGAGGGCGGTCGCGACGCGAAGGGCCAGCATCTCGCCAACCTGCTCGCACTGGCTCCGGAGGAAGCCGTGACTCAGGTGCTCGACCTGCGTGAGTTCGACGAGCGCTTCCTGCTGCTCGCTACCCGCGATGGACTCGTCAAGAAGACCGCACTCACCGAGTACGACACGAACCGCACCGGCGGCATTATCGCCATCAAGCTGCGCGAGGGTGACGAGCTCGTCTCTGCGTTGATCGCAGACTCGAGTGACGATGTGCTGCTCATCTCGCGGCAGGGAATGTCGGTCCGCTTTACCGCTTCTGATCAGGCACTTCGCCCGATGGGCAGGTCGACGAGCGGAGTGCGCGGCATGAACTTCCGTGAGGGCGACGCGCTGCTGACGGCGTCGACCATCACCGAGGGCGGCTACGTGTTCATCGTGACCGAGGGCGGCTACGCAAAGCGCACCGCGGTCGATGAGTACCGTGTGCAGAACCGCGGTGGCTACGGTATCAAGGTTGCGAAGCTCGATGAGGCACGCGGCGATCTCGTCGGTGGATTCATCGTCGACGACACCGATGAGGTGCTCGTTGTGCTTGCGAGCGGCAAGGTCGTTCGCTCTCGCGTCGACGAGGTTCCGGCGAAGGGCCGTAATACCATGGGTGTGGTATTTGCGAGATTCCCAGAGGGGGATCGTATTATTGGCATCGCACGAAACACGGAGCGCGGTCTCGAAGACGCCGCAGCCGAGGATGCCGAGGGCATCGAGGGGAACGGTGAGCAGCAGCCCACCGAGGATCCCCAGACAGAGAGCAAGGAAACCCTGAATGAGTAACACAGTCGCCGACAAGCTTGCGAAGAAGACCCGCAAGAAAGCGCCTGCCAAGCAGGTGCGCCTGAAGCTCGTCTACATCGACTTCTGGTCGTCGGTGAAGTTCTCGTTCTTGGTCTCGCTCTGCGCGGTAGTCGTCGGGGTCGTTGCGACACTGCTGATCTACACGGTGCTGCTCTCGACCGGCGTGCTCGCGAAACTGAACGAACTGATGATGGACATCGTGGGCGATCAGATCAACCTGCTCGAGCTGCTCAATTACGGCACGGTCTTTACCTTCGCCGTGGTGGTCGGAGTGCTCAATATGATCGTTGGCACTGCATTCGGTGCGGTCGGCGCCCTCATTTACAACCTGCTCGTGCGCGTGCTCGGCGGGTTTCAGCTGGGCTTCACCAGCAACTAAGAACTTCTTTTTCGGGGATCGCGCGAGGTCGATTTCGGTTTTCGCGCGATTTCCGGTAGAGTCATTTCTTGGTCAAGGGGCTATAGCTCAGGTGGTTAGAGCGCTTCACTGATAATGAAGAGGTCCCAGGTTCAAGTCCTGGTAGCCCCACCAAATATCGCAAAAGGCGGTCGAGAAATCGGCCGCCTTTTGTCGTTCCTGCTGCGAAGACCACGCCTAGGCTGCCTCCCGAACTCTGTCTCGTGTCGATAGTCTGATGGGGTAACCGCGTTCGTGGGCAGCGGGGCAGCGACGCATGACAGTCAGGGGCAAACATGTCGAACGGGGATTTCGACGGAGGCTACTCGCAGCCTCAGCAGCAACAGCAGGTGGCGCCACAGCAGGATGCGCCGCCACACGCACAGCAGCCGGGCACAGCGCACACTCAGCCTGGTATCCGGCCCAAGAGCGGGCTGCTGCTGGCGCTCAGCATTCTGAGCGGTGTGCTGCTGCTCACCACAATCGTGTTCGCTGGAACAACTGTCTGGCTCTTCTCGACCCGCAGCGCGCCCGCAGCAACCGATCAGAAGAACGACCCCGACGCCGAGGGCGAGAAAGCCGACCAGAAGGAGGGTTCGGAAGTGATGCTCGGCGGGGTTCCCGTCGAGGTGACTTCTGATCTCAAGTTCGGCTCGTTCGGACTCAGCGCTCCCGATGGTTCGAGGTTCAGTTCGATCTACGCGACAGTGAAGAACGACGACAAGACAAATGCTGCAGCAGTCTCGTTCGACATCACGGTCTACGACAAGAAGAACCAAATTCTCGGACGCACCCCGACGCACCTCTACCTCTTGCCCGGCCAGACCTCCATGTTCTACGGCATCGTAGACGCAGACATCACCTCTAGTGCAAGCGTCGCTATTGAGCAAACGAGAATGGAACGCTCTGCACCGGCCATCAGCGGCGGCATCAAGATCGACGAGCTTGGGATGGACGACGAATCGGGGTACGTGCTGGGCACCTTTACCGCGTCCCTCACCGCGGTCCCGGAGTTTCCAGACGTCTTCATGGCGGCGTTCGACGGAGAGCGTCTTATTGCTGCCTGTTACGGAAGCCCCGACATTCCCGCAGAGGGTGCGTTTGAATCAGATTGCATTCTCGAGCCGCTCGGACAAGAGAAACTTTCTGGCGAGTTGAAGTTGCCAAAGGACGTGGAGTTCGAGGTGTATCTCGCCCTCGACGAACCGCGCTAGCTCACGGAGGCGTGATCCTGGTGATCGATTCTTCGTCACGCTGGACGCCTCAGTTACTGATGCATAATTGAGGGCATCGCGGTTGCTGACCGCGAAGCAACGCTGCTGCAGAAGGAGCACGCACATGACCGACGCGTACATCTACGATGCCGTGCGCACACCGCGGGGCAAGAATCGGGGAGGGGCGTTGCACGGCACCAAGCCGATCGATCTCGCGGTCACGATCATCGATGCAATTCTCGAGCGAAACCCGGGGCTCAACCCGGCCCTCATCGACGATGTCGTGCTGGGTGTGGTGTCGCCGGTGGGTGAGCAGGGCGGCGATATCGCTCGCGCGGCGTCGCTGGTCTCGGGTTTGCCCGAGTCGGTCGCGGGCGTGCAGGTGAATCGTTTTTGCGCGTCGGGCCTCGAGGCCGTGAACCTTGCGGCGCAGAAGGTGGCGTCTGGCTACGAGCACTGGGTGCTCGCAGGCGGAGTCGAATCGATGAGCCGGGTGCCGATCGGCAGCGACGGGGGCGCGTACTTTCAAGACCCCGCGACCGGATACGACCAGTACTTCGTGCCGCAGGGCATCGGCGCCGATCTGATCGCCACGATCGAGGGCTTCAGCAGGCAAGACGTCGACGCTTTCGCGGTGCGTTCGCAGCAGCGCGCAGAAAAGGCATGGGTCGAGGGCCGCTTCGACGGTTCTATCGTGCCGGTGCGCGACATGAACGGGGTGGTGGTGCTCGATCACGACGAGCACCGCAGGCCAGGCTCGACCGTCGAATCGCTCGGCGCTCTGCCCGCGAGCTTCGCGGCGATGGGCGAGCAAGCGGGGTTCGACGCGGTCGCCCTGCAGAAGTATCACTCGGTCGAGCGCATCAATCACGTGCACGGGCCTGGAAACTCCTCGGGAATCGTCGACGGCGCCGCGCTGCTGCTCATCGGCACGAAGGCCGCTGGTGAGGCCGCGGGTCTTCGCCCGCGCGCGAGAATCGTTGCGACGGCGGCCATTGGCTCCGAGCCGACGATCATGCTGACCGGGCCGACCCCGGCGACGCTGAAAGCGCTCGATCGCGCCGGGCTCGAGGTGTCTGACATCGATTTGTTCGAGCTCAACGAAGCGTTCGCGGCGGTCGTGATGAAGTGGCAAAAGGATCTCGGCATTCCCGACGACAAGGTCAACGTGAATGGCGGGGCGATCGCCATGGGGCATCCGCTCGGAGCCACGGGGGCGATGATCCTCGGCACCCTGCTCGATGAGCTCGAACGACGCGACCTGAAGCGCGGGCTTGCCACGCTCTGCGTCGGCGCCGGCATGGGCATCGCCACCATCATTGAACGTATCGAAGCGTAGGGGCGAGATGATGACTGAAGCACTGGCAGAAGAGACGCAGGTGAACGCAGCACCGGCGAGCGCAATTTGCTACGAGCGCGACGCCGAAGGCATTGTCACGCTGACGATGGACGACCCGAACGGCTCGGTCAACCTGATGAACGAGGCGTTCAAGAGCTCGCTGAGGCAGGTGGTCGACCGGCTCTACGGCGAGCTGGACCAGGTGACCGGGGTGATTCTCGCCTCGGCTAAGAAGACATTCTTCGCAGGTGGCGATCTTGAGCGGCTGAGTACCGCGAACCCCGAGCAGGCGAGCGAAGAAACCGCGTACGTGAACGACATGAAGTCTGACATGCGCCGGCTCGAGACCATTGGCAGGCCAGTGGTCGCGGCCATCAACGGCGCCGCACTCGGCGGCGGGCTCGAGGTCGCGTTGATCGCGCACCATCGGGTGGCGGCCGACAATGCGAGCACGCGCATTGGCTTGCCCGAGGTGAGCCTTGGCCTGCTGCCGGGCGGCGGTGGTATCAGCAGAGTGGTGCGCATGCTTGGGCTGCAGAAGGCGTTGAGCGAGGTCATTCTGCCGGCGACGAAGTTCACGGTGCAGGGCGCGCTCGAGATCGGGCTGATCGACGAGGTCGTGCCGAACGTCGACGATCTTGCGGATGCGGCGCGAGCGTGGATTCGTGAGCACCCCGACGCGGCGAAGCCGTGGGATCAGAAGGGCTTTCGCCTGCCGGGCGGGGCGCCCACGTCGCCGAGTGTCGCGGCGACGCTGCCGGCAATGCCCGCCATGCTGCGAAAGCAGCTCAAGGGTGCGCCGATGCCGGCGCCGCGCGCTGCACTCGCCGCTGCGGTCGAGGGTGCATACGTTGACTTCGACACCGCGTCGCTCATCGAGACCAGGTACTTCGTGCACCTCACGCACGGCCAGGTCGCAAAGAACATGATCAAGGCGATGTTCTTCGACCTTGCGGCAATCAGTAAGGGCGCGAGCCGGCCGCAGGGGTACCCGCGAAGTCGCCCCAGGAAGGTGGGCGTGGTCGGAGCCGGCATGATGGGCGCCGCGATCGCATATGTCACGGCGAAGGCCGGCATCGATGTGGTGCTCAAAGACGTGTCGCTCGAGGCTGCCGAGAAGGGCAAAGACTACGGCCGCGCACTCGAAGAGAAGGCGCTCGCGCGCGGCAAGACCACCGTCGAGAAGAGCGAGGCGCTGCTCGCCCGCATTCAGACGACTGGCTCTGCCACTGATTTCGCCGGAGTCGACTTTGTGATCGAGGCCGTGTTCGAGTCGGTGCCGGTCAAGCAGGGTGTGTTTCGAGAGATCGAAGACATCGTCGTGCCAGATGCCGTGCTCGGTTCGAACACCTCGACGCTGCCGATCACTTTGCTTGCGGGCGGTGTGAAGCGCCAGAGCGACTTCATCGGTGTGCACTTCTTCTCGCCGGTCGACAAGATGCCCCTCGTCGAGATCGTGCGCGGCGAGCAGACGAGTGACGCCGTGCTCGCGAGGGTGTTCGACTACGTGCTTGCGATTCGCAAGACGCCGATCGTTGTGAATGATTCGCGTGGCTTCTTCACTTCGCGGGTCATCAGCAAGTTCATGGCAGAGGCAGTTGCTGCGGTCGCCGAGGGCGTCGAACCCGCGAGCGTTGAGCAGGCGGCCCTGCAGGCCGGGTATCCCGCTGGCGCGCTGCAGCTCACCGACGAACTGACGCTCTCGCTGTCGCAGAAGATTCGCCTCGAGACGCGAGCCGCCTTTGAGGCCTCGGGTGGCCTGTGGGTATCTCACCCGTCTGAGCGGGTGATCGACGAGCTCGTTGCGCTCGGTCGCGTTGGTCGTCGCGAGCGCCGTGGGTTCTACGATTACGACGAATCGGGCAAGAGGATCGGCATCTGGCCCCGGCTGCGCGAGATGTACGGCGCGGGCTCACTTGAGCTGCCGCTCATCGATCTGCAGGAGCGCATGCTCTTCGCCGAGGCGCTCGACGCGATCGCGTGCTTTGACGAGGGTGTGCTGACGAGCGTCGCTGACGCGAACATCGGCTCGATCTTCGGCATCGGGTTTCCGGCGTGGACGGGCGGCGTGCTGCAGTACGTGAACCAGTACGAGGGCGGGCTGCAGGGTTTCGTCGACCGGGCTCGCGAGCTAGCGGCCGCGTATGGCGAGCGGTTTGCGCCGCCGGCCTCGCTGGTGAGGCGGGCCGAAGCGGGGGAGCTGTACCTGTAGTTTCACCTCGTCACTTGCGGTCTCGGGTAGGCGCGAGTGAACTCGAAACGCGCCTAAATGTGCTCGTTTTGCGCGTGCACAAGGATCCGGCTATAGTTGTACAGTCGAGGCCGACGGGCGAAAGCCAGAAAGCCTCTGAGGTGCAGCGCAAGCCGCGTCTCGGGTCCTTAACTCAGTTGGTAGAGTGCCTGCTTTGCAAGCAGGATGTCAGGAGTTCGATTCTCCTAGGATCCACCATTTCAGACGTACTCGACTCTCGAGCGGGAACTCTCTCTAGTCATCGCGACAAGGAAATCTGCGGGACAGGTCATCATCTTCTGGTCTTCAGTCGATGTCGAATCTCACGAACGAGCTGTCAAGAGTTCTCGATCAGGCCGGCGACGATCTCGGTCGCGATGCCGTGGGAGTTGAACTTGCCGAAAAAGTGCACGGCCCCATAACCGAATTGGTACTCGCTCACGACGTCGTCGTCGACGGGAAATCCCTCTTCGTCGAAGCTGAAGAGAAACGTGTAGCCCGCATCGCGTACCGGCGCCAGGTACGACGCTTCATGCTGGAGTCGTAGCGGTTCGTCTGCGATGCGGATCAGTGACGACGCAGCCGGATCGGCGGTGACTCGTTCCAGCGCGCGGCTCGCGATGAATGGGGCTCTTCGTATTCGAGGGTGTACGAGCGGTGTTCGGAGTGGCGGGATAGATAAAGATCGAGGTCTCTCGATGATGGAAGTTCTCACACTGCCCATC